>NZ_PTRU01000100.1:0-944 GCF_002965245.1 Escherichia sp. MOD1-EC6021
CCGGTACACTGTCAGCTCAGGGGATACATGAACCGTTATCTCACCAGCTACACAGTATATACACACTGACGCTGACAGTAGTCAGCAGGACCACAATAATCAGTGCCAGCAGTATGGTAACGATACGGTCTGTATTCCGGTAATAGCCGAAGGGGTCGACAGAACCACAATACGGGCAACACACTGTATTATGAGTAATCGCGTTTCCACAGTCCCTGCACTTCTTTTTGCGTATCACCATCACTCCCTCCTCACAGCCTTACCCGTAACCGGTTTTTTACATTAAAAAAACAACGCTGAAAATTCAACCGTCAGTCCGGAGACGACCGTTCGGGTTATCTCAGAGTGCCTGAGATATTGCCTGGTTGGAGATCACTTCAGGGACTCTGCGCATTTTTTACGGCGTGGTTAATCCGTATGAACGAAACCATACGGAGATTTAACCATGACCTACAAATACAACCCCTTCTGGCAGCAACGTATTCGTGAGACGGTGCGGCACGCACTGGATGTTCATCCCCGTCTGACGGCATTGCGGGTTGATCTGCGTCTCCCGGATGTACCGGCAGCAACGGACGCGGCTGTGATATCCCGCTTCATCAATGCCCTGAAAGCCCGAATCGACGCTTACCAGAAACGTAAGCATCGGGAAGGTAAACGCGTGCATCCCACAACCCTGCATTACGTCTGGGCCCGGGAGTTTGGGGAGTGCAAAGGTAAAAAACACTATCACCTGATGCTGCTGGTTAACCGGGATACCTGGTGTCGTGCCGGTGATTACCGTGCTCCGGGATCACTGGCCGGGATGATTAAACAGGCGTGGTGCAGTGCCCTGGGAGTGGATGTCGGGTGCCATGCCACGCTGGTGCATTTTCCGGCCTGGCCGGCGGTGTGGCTGGAACGCGATGATGACACTGGCTTTCAGCAGGTGCTGGAACGTGCTG
>NZ_PTRU01000101.1:0-823 GCF_002965245.1 Escherichia sp. MOD1-EC6021
CTTATGGTATTGCGAGCTTCAGTCGCACTACACGGTCGTTCTGTTACTCTTTATGAGAAAGCGTTCCCGCTTTCAGAGCAATGTTCAAAGAAAGCTCATGACCAATTTCTAGCCGACCTTGCGAGCATTCTACCGAGTAACACCACACCGCTCATTGTCAGTGATGCTGGCTTTAAAGTGCCATGGTATAAATCCGTTGAGAAGCTGGGTTGGTACTGGTTAAGTCGAGTAAGAGGAAAAGTACAATATGCAGACCTAGGAGCGGAAAACTGGAAACCTATCAGCAACTTACATGATATGTCATCTAGTCACTCAAAGACTTTAGGCTATAAGAGGCTGACTAAAAGCAATCCAATCTCATGCCAAATTCTATTGTATAAATCTCGCTCTAAAGGCCGAAAAAATCAGCGCTCGACACGGACTCATTGTCACCACCCGTCACCTAAAATCTACTCAGCGTCGGCAAAGGAGCCATGGATTCTAGCAACTAACTTACCTGTTGAAATTCGAACACCCAAACAACTTGTTAATATCTATTCGAAGCGAATGCAGATTGAAGAAACCTTCCGAGACTTGAAAAGTCCTGCCTACGGACTAGGCCTACGCCATAGCCGAACGAGCAGCTCAGAGCGTTTTGATATCATGCTGCTAATCGCCCTGATGCTTCAACTAACATGTTGGCTTGCGGGCGTTCATGCTCAGAAACAAGGTTGGGACAAGCACTTCCAGGCTAACACAGTCAGAAATCGAAACGTACTCTCAACAGTTCGCTTAGGCATGGAAGTTTTGCGGCATTCTGGCTACACAATAACAAGGGAAGACT
>NZ_PTRU01000102.1:0-805 GCF_002965245.1 Escherichia sp. MOD1-EC6021
TCAAAATCACCATATTGCTTCAAAAAATCGAGATGTGTTTCCCCAAAATCCTCTATATCTTCCCAGCCTTCTGCACCCGAAATAACGGCGCAAATAGTCAACAGTAGAATATCCGATAATTTATGTTCCACTTTCCAGGCTTGTCTGTAATCGGGGATAATAGAAATATGTTCCATCAATTTTTTAAGTACCATTTTGTTCTCCTTAATTATGTAAGGAGTATTTGATCATGTATAAGCAATAAAAAACAGCTTCAGGTAATAAGGAATATCTCAATTTTTAAACATAAAATGCGAATTGTTTAGTACAAAAAAGCAGCGTTACGTGATCTTTCCCTGACCGCCGTCATCTGGCCGAAGCGGTCGTATTCATAGCGGGTCTGGTAGCCCGAGCAGTCGGTGAAGGCCAGCAACTGCCCGTAGCGGCTCCAGGTCATCTGCCGGATGCTGCCCGTCGCATCCGTTGTCGTCGCCGGTAACTCACTGTACGCGTCATCGTAGCGGTAGCGTACTGTCTCCCCGCTGCGCGATGTCTCCGTTACCAGCCTGTCCAGCTCATCATATGCCCGGCTGCTCTCCAGCCCGTCCGGGTACACCACCGCCGTTAACTGGTTCCCGTCGTTATAGTAAAATTTCGTCTCCCTGCCGTCCGGCGTGGTGATGTCCGTGATATCGCCTGACACCACATTCAGACCGTACTCTGTCCGCCGTCCCGCCGCGTCCGTCTGCGCCGTGAGCCTTCCTGCCGCGTCATACCCGCTGTGCGTGACGCTGCCGTCCGCCAGTTCTTTTTTCACCACCCGCTT
>NZ_PTRU01000103.1:0-775 GCF_002965245.1 Escherichia sp. MOD1-EC6021
AAAAACTGGGCATCACGCTGGATGACCTGGAAAAACTCTTCAAATCCCGCTGAACATAAACTGTAGTCAGTGAAGAGCGCTCCTTTACTGACTACAGCTTATATTAACCGGTGCAGTGAGTGGTCTGCTCACTGTAGTTTATATTCAGATTCCTGCTGTGCACTCTGTAACTGGCTGCCATCTGCCTGCTCCTTACGTAAGTGACCCCGTAACCTGATGCTGAGGCATTGCTCCCTTCATAAAACATGACTTACTCACTACAGCTTATATACCTGCTCCAGCTTATGTTATGTCTGTTCTGCATACCACAGCTTATATAAGGAAGTGCGTATGCCGTCACCTCAGGGGAGGCAGTGTATGCAGGATCTCCGCAGCATCCCGCCCGTCACCTGTGAAAGGCGCTGCCAGCGTGGCAGCCATATCCAGTGCAAACACTCTGGTATAAACCTCCATCGAACGTAGATCCCTGTGACTAAGCAGTGCCAGGATGACTTTCCGGGGCTGGCGGTGATAGAGCATGTGCATGATATAGCTGTGCCGGAAGGTGTGTGGTGTGACCGGTATCGAAAAGTGTCCCTCCTGCTTCGGCCCGTTGCGCATGGTTTCGTCGGTCACAGCTCATAATGGTTCACGACGACGGGACCGGGTGGTGCTCATCCAGCTTTCCATCTGCCTGACATAGCCTATATCTGTCAGGATGATGCTGCCAACTTACTGATTTAGTGTATGATGGTGTTTTTGAGGTGCTCCAGTGGCTTCTGTTTATATCAGCTGT
>NZ_PTRU01000104.1:0-767 GCF_002965245.1 Escherichia sp. MOD1-EC6021
GGGTAATGACTCCAACTTATTGATAGTGTTTTATGATCAGATAATGCCCGATGACTTTGTCATGCAGCTCCACCGATTTTGAGAACGACAGCGACTTCCGTCCCAGCCGTGCCAGGTGCTGCCTCAGATTCAGGTTATGCCGCTCAATTCGCTGCGTATATCGCTTGCTGATTACGTGCAGCTTTCCCTTCAGGCGGGATTCATACAGCGGCCAGCCATCCGTCATCCATATCACCACGTCAAAGGGTGACAGCAGGCTCATAAGACGCCCCAGCGTCGCCATCGTGCGTTCACCGAATACGTGCGCAACAACCGTCTTCCGGAGCCTGTCATACGCGTAAAACAGCCAGCGCTGGCGCGATTTAGCCCCGACGTATCCCCACTGTTCGTCCATTTCCGCGCAGACGATGACGTCACTGCCCGGCTGTATGCGCGAGGTTACCGACTGCGGCCTGAGTTTTTTAAGTGACGTAAAATCGTGTTGAGGCCAACGCCCATAATGCGGGCAGTTGCCCGGCATCCAACGCCATTCATGGCCATATCAATGATTTTCTGGTGCGTACCGGGTTGAGAAGCGGTGTAAGTGAACTGCAGTTGCCATGTTTTACGGCAGTGAGAGCAGAGATAGCGCTGATGTCCGGCGGTGCTTTTGCCGTTACGCACCACCCCGTCAGTAGCTGAACAGGAGGGACAGCTGATATAAACAGAAGCCACTGGAGCACCTCAAAAACACCATCATACACTAAATCAGTAAGTTGGCAGCATCA
>NZ_PTRU01000105.1:0-720 GCF_002965245.1 Escherichia sp. MOD1-EC6021
TCGTGGTGACATTGTCTGCAGTGCCAGCTGGCTTTACGCACCACGGGTAAGGCATCCGGTACGAATTGCTGCAGACGTTTAATCAACTGTATTTCTCTGCGCTCCGGCCTGACATAAGGGCACTGTTGACCGTGCTCTGTCAGCCTGTCGTCAGTGTGTTCAAACCAGGGAAGTTCAGTGTCGTATTGCGGATGGTATCTGAGTGCACTGCCACACAAGTGGCAGGTGTAGTTAGCATAAGGTGCGGCCTGTGCAGTACGGGCGCCCGTCAGACGTCCGTTGCCATCAAGAGCGATAAAGGATTTTGCGTACATAGTCATATTCCTCAGCCGCCAGACGACACGCAGGCAACAGCCGTCCCGGTACGGGCAGCGTGGTCAGGGTGTGAATGGCGGTTCAGTTAAAATCTGGACTGGAGTTTGGGTAAAGCAGGCTGGTTGCTGTTACAGCACTGTGGTTGTCACACAATGGAACACTGACGTAAAAAACAGTCAGTGGGCGAGTGGATACATCGTTGCCGCCAGACAACAACCCATACTTTTGGTTTGCCGGGTATTGGCGCGCCAGTCGTGCTCAACTCCGGCTACAGCCAAAATTGCGCTCACCGGTGCAGTGAGCTTTGGTATGCTCCTTCGCCAGATAGTCAGCACGTTCCAGCACCTGCTGAAAGCCAGTGTCATCATCGCGTTCCAGCCACACCGCCGGCCAGGCCGGAAAATG
>NZ_PTRU01000106.1:0-670 GCF_002965245.1 Escherichia sp. MOD1-EC6021
CTCAGCATAATCAGTGGCAGGCGAAGGAAAACCGGCCTGGCAACGATCGGCAAACAACGGTCGCACGTAACTGTCATCGCCTGAAGGGGCAGCCGGACGGTGATAAACGGTACTCATGCTGCAGGCAGCCAGCTGTCGTCCTGCCAGATTTCTTCCAGCAGATACAGGATACGTTCTTTATCCTTGTCGTTGCGGGCTCCTGTGACAGATACAGACGGGGCGCTGCCGGACGCGGTGAACAGCCCACAGGCAGCGGGGAACGGGCACCACAGGGGGGCCCTCCCGGTGCCTTCTGTAAGAGAAGGAGTGTTGTTATGTCCCGTTTTGTCCTCGGTAACTGCATTGATGTTATGGCCCGTATCCCTGATAACGCCATTGATCTCATACTTACCGACCCGCCTTACCTGGTGGGGTTCCGTGACCGTTCAGGGCGTACCATTGCAGGCGATAAAACCGATGAATGGCTGCAACCGGCCTGTAATGAAATGTTCCGCGTACTCAAAAAAGATGCGCTGATGGTCAGCTTCTACGGCTGGAACCGCGTCGATCGCTTTATGGCCGCCTGGAAAAATGCGGGATTCAGCGTTGTTGGCCACCTGGTCTTCACCAAAAACTACACATCGAAGGCCGCATATGTGGGCTATCGCCACGAATGCGCCTACATCCTGGC
>NZ_PTRU01000107.1:0-667 GCF_002965245.1 Escherichia sp. MOD1-EC6021
GCCACTCTGCCTGTATGTGCCCGTTTCGATGGCGGTACAGCAGGTTTTCGCTCAAGCAACAGCGCATTCTGGCGCATGATCCGGTAAACACGTTTGGCATTGATCGCAGGCATACCATCAAGTTCTGCCTGTCTGCGAAGCAGCGCCCATACCCGACGATAACCATACGTGGGCAGCTCTCCGATAACATGGTGTATACGGAGAAGCACATCCGTATCATCAGTGTGACGACTGCGGCGGCCATCCATCCAGTCATCGGTTCGTCTGAGAATGACGTGCAACTGCGCACGCGACACCCGGAGACAACGGCTGACTAAGCTTACTCCCCATCCCCGGGCAATAAGGGCGCGTGCGCTATCCACTTTTTTGCCCGTCCATATTCAACGGCTTCTTTGAGGAGTTCATTTTCCATCGTTTTCTTGCCGAGCAGGCGCTGGAGTTCTTTAATCTGCTTCATGGCGGCAGCAAGTTCAGAGGCAGGAACAACCTGTTCTCCGGCGGCGACAGCAGTAAGACTTCCTTCCTGGTATTGCTTACGCCAGAGAAATAACTGGCTGGCTGCTACACCATGTTGCCGGGCAACGAGGGAGACCGTCATCCCTGGTTCAAAGCTCTGCTGAACAATTGCGATCTTTTCCTGTGTGGTACGCCGTCTGCGTTTCTCCGG
>NZ_PTRU01000108.1:0-663 GCF_002965245.1 Escherichia sp. MOD1-EC6021
AATCCTGCTGCGATGCACCTGGCTTGACCCGGCAGAGAAAGAGGCCCGTCGTTTGCATCTGCAGGGTATGACGGTTCCGGATTATACGGTGAAGGTGAGAAAGTGGTTTTGTGTGATGTGTGACGAAAATTATGAGGGGGAAAAGTGCTGCCCGAGTTGTGGTACCGGGGTATACAGCAGGGAGGGGGGGCAGGAGGGCAACTGGAAGGATAGGAACTGAGCGGTTCAGTCGCGGAAATCAGTTGCAGAGCTGTAATGATATCTCCGGGAGTGCTGCGTTGGTAGGGGCATCCCGGAATAGAGAAATTTTAGCACTTTGCCCTGAATGATTGTAGACGTCCAGAGTACTCGTACAGGTCTGAGTTATTACAGTTAGATATTCACTTTTTCTCCCGCATACTTCACATCTGTCAACGACGGATGAAAAGTGGTTCTTCCGCAACCTGGGTGGAAGAAAATGGATGAAACTTTCTGGCGAACAAGGATCTAAGCTGTTTTAAGTTATGGGCAACGCAATGCACTCTCTTAAGACACTTCTACAGTTACCTTGCGGATGGCGATGCAGTCGACAAATTATTAGCTCTGACGGTATAACCCTCCATCTCCACGGAAAACGCAAAACAGCACAATGTCCTGAATGCTTTAAGCGTAGCGACTCTGTTC
>NZ_PTRU01000109.1:0-639 GCF_002965245.1 Escherichia sp. MOD1-EC6021
AAAATGTAGTTATGTCGTCGCGTGTCAGAACTGAGATTAAATTGCTGGCGCTGCTGGCCTACGTGCCAATCCGGTACCTGGGGCGCTCCTAAAATTCAATTCACAACGCAGACCTACAACATAGCTAAAAACACTCGTAATTTAAGGCTCGGGGTCCATGCATATTGCTCATGGACTTACCTGAATGGCTCACCCTTTGGTGGTTTTCAACAGGTATATTCCGACCAAAACAACGTTTGGTATGTGAGTAATTATGCTTGGGGAAATTATGAGTCTGGTGGGACCATATCAGTCACATGCCTCAATCTTCCTGGTGCTGGAGCTTAATTAAAGGGGCAACAGTAGGCATCGACATGTTCCTCATCAACACCATCACCAATACCGTACATGCGTGTTCCAGTCATAATGTATCCAGTCGGACATTGAATCGGCTTGTAATAGATCGAACCACCACTCTTACCGCCGATAAAGTGATTCATTGCTACGGATGATTTGTACCAATTACATGCTGAGTAATTAATTTTATTACCCCCTGACCACCGACCGGATTGGCACTGGCCTACGTGCCAATCCGGTACGTGGGGGACAATAGGTGGAAAACTCAAAGTTACTCAGCTTTCCACCATAGGTTATCTGGGG
>NZ_PTRU01000010.1:0-183569 GCF_002965245.1 Escherichia sp. MOD1-EC6021
CATTATTTATCGCTGAAAATGATTTATTTATAATAAAATTTGATAACTTGCTCATAAAATTTAACTCAAAATTTGCCTGGTAATTATCCGCTAATTGCTTGAAATATGGTCGCAGCTGCTTTTTTTTATTAACCACATAACGAATGATGTTATCGCCATAAAATATGGTTATCCCTGTCATTTTTTTTGACAAAAATCAGGGTTTATGCTGATTTATATACTTTAACTTATTGATATATAAAAATATTTAATTGATACAGTGATGTCCAAAAAAGTATTGAAAGTTAATTTGTGAGTGGTCGCACATATCCTGTTCATTTCATTTTGATACACTTCATGCCGTCAATGAGGTTATTAACGTAGGTAGTTATGAGCACTATTCTTCTTCCGAAAACGCAGCATCTGGTAGTCTTTCAGGAAGTCATTAGAAGTGGCTCTATCGGCTCGGCTGCAAAAGAATTAGGGTTAACTCAACCCGCCGTCAGTAAAATCATTAACGATATTGAAGACTATTTTGGCGTGGAATTAGTGGTGCGGAAAAATACCGGTGTAACATTAACACCTGCCGGTCAATTGTTACTCTCCCGTTCCGAATCCATTACCCGTGAAATGAAAAATATGGTTAATGAGATAAGCGGTATGTCTTCTGAGGCGGTGGTGGAAGTCTCATTTGGTTTTCCTTCATTGATTGGTTTTACTTTTATGTCCGGGATGATCAACAAGTTCAAAGAGGTGTTTCCGAAAGCGCAGGTTTCTATGTATGAAGCGCAACTGTCTTCGTTCCTACCGGCAATCCGCGACGGTCGCCTGGATTTTGCGATTGGTACGTTAAGCGCAGAAATGAAGCTTCAGGATTTACATGTTGAGCCGCTGTTCGAGTCCGAGTTTGTGCTGGTAGCCAGTAAGTCCCGAACATGCACCGGCACCACCACGCTGGAGTCGTTGAAGAACGAACAGTGGGTGTTGCCACAAACCAATATGGGGTACTACAGCGAGCTGCTCACCACGTTACAAAGAAATGGCATCAGTATTGAAAACATCGTTAAAACTGACTCAGTCGTGACAATTTATAATCTTGTCCTCAATGCTGATTTCTTAACTGTAATTCCTTGTGATATGACGTCACCTTTTGGTTCTAATCAATTTATTACTATCCCGGTTGAAGAAACATTACCTGTGGCACAATATGCCGCGGTATGGTCGAAAAATTATCGTATTAAAAAAGCAGCATCGGTTTTGGTGGAATTAGCCAAAGAGTATTCATCTTATAATGGGTGTAGACGAAGGCAATTAATAGAAGTTGGTTAGTTATTTGTTTTTATTTAAACATAAATAATCCACCTGTCTGTTTTGCAGGTGTCGGTTACGGTTACCTACATATTTAATTCAGGCTAAGAGGTTTTATAATGCATATTACATACGATCTCCCGGTTGCTATTGATGACATCATTGAAGCAAAACAACGACTGGCTGGGCGAATTTATAAAACAGGCATGCCTCGCTCCAACTATTTTAGTGAACGTTGCAAAGGTGAAATATTCCTCAAATTCGAAAACATGCAGCGTACCGGTTCATTTAAAATTCGTGGCGCATTTAATAAATTAAGTTCACTGACCGATGCGGAAAAACGTAAAGGTGTAGTGGCCTGCTCTGCGGGCAACCATGCGCAAGGGGTTTCGCTCTCCTGCGCGATGCTGGGTATCGACGGTAAAGTGGTGATGCCAAAAGGCGCGCCGAAATCCAAAGTAGCGGCAACGTGCGACTACTCCGCTGAAGTTGTTTTGCATGGTGATAACTTCAACGACACTATCGCTAAAGTGAGCGAAATTGTCGAAATGGAAGGCCGTATTTTTATCCCACCTTATGATGATCCGAAAGTGATTGCCGGTCAGGGAACGATTGGTCTGGAAATTATGGAAGATCTCTATGATGTCGATAATGTGATTGTGCCAATTGGCGGTGGCGGTTTAATTGCTGGTATTGCGGTAGCGATTAAATCAATTAACCCGACTATTCGTGTTATTGGCGTACAGTCAGAAAACGTTCACGGCATGGCGGCTTCTTTCCACTCCGGAGAAATAACCACGCACCGAACTACCGGCACCCTGGCGGATGGTTGTGATGTCGCCCGCCCGGGTAATTTAACTTACGAAATCGTTCGTGAATTAGTCGATGACATCGTGCTGGTCAGCGAAGACGAAATCAGAAACAGTATGATTGCCTTAATTCAGCGCAATAAAGTCGTCACCGAAGGCGCAGGCGCTCTGGCATGTGCTGCATTATTAAGCGGTAAATTAGACCAATATATTCAAAACAGAAAAACCGTCAGTATTATTTCCGGCGGCAATATCGATCTTTCTCGCGTCTCTCAAATCACCGGTTTCGTTGACGCTTAATTAATTCGTTGAGGATAGGATATGAGTACTTCAGATAGCATTGTATCCAGCCAGACAAAACAATCGTCCTGGCGTAAATCAGATACCACATGGACGTTAGGCTTGTTTGGTACGGCAATCGGCGCCGGGGTGCTGTTCTTCCCTATCCGCGCAGGTTTTGGCGGACTGATCCCGATTCTTCTGATGTTGGTATTGGCATACCCCATTGCATTTTATTGCCACCGGGCGCTGGCGCGTCTGTGTCTTTCTGGCTCTAACCCTTCCGGCAACATTACGGAAACGGTGGAAGAGCATTTTGGTAAAACTGGCGGCGTGGTTATCACGTTCCTGTACTTCTTCGCGATTTGCCCACTGCTGTGGATTTATGGCGTTACTATTACCAATACCTTTATGACGTTCTGGGAAAACCAGCTCGGCTTTGCACCGCTGAATCGCGGCTTTGTGGCGCTGTTCCTGTTGCTGCTGATGGCTTTCGTCATCTGGTTTGGTAAGGATCTGATGGTTAAAGTGATGAGCTACCTGGTATGGCCGTTTATCGCCAGCCTGGTGCTGATTTCTCTGTCGCTGATCCCTTACTGGAACTCTGCAGTTATCGACCAGGTTGACCTCGGTTCGCTGTCGTTAACCGGTCATGACGGTATCCTGATCACTGTCTGGCTGGGGATTTCCATCATGGTTTTCTCCTTTAACTTCTCGCCAATCGTCTCTTCCTTCGTGGTTTCTAAACGTGAAGAGTATGAGAAAGATTTTGGTCGCGATTTCACCGAGCGTAAATGTTCACAAATCATCTCTCGCGCCAGTATGCTGATGGTTGCAGTGGTGATGTTCTTTGCCTTTAGCTGCCTGTTTACGCTGTCTCCGGCGAATATGGCTGAAGCGAAAGCGCAGAATATTCCAGTGCTTTCTTATCTGGCTAACCACTTTGCGTCCATGACCGGTACCAAAACAACGTTTGCAATTACACTGGAATATGCAGCTTCCATCATCGCACTCGTGGCTATTTTCAAATCTTTCTTCGGTCACTATCTGGGGACGCTGGAAGGTCTGAATGGTTTGATTCTGAAGTTCGGTTATAAAGGTGACAAAACCAAAGTGTCGCTGGGTAAACTGAATACTCTCAGCATGATTTTCATCATGGGCTCCACCTGGGTTGTTGCCTACGCCAACCCGAACATCCTCGACCTGATTGAAGCCATGGGCGCGCCGATTATCGCATCCCTGCTGTGCCTGTTGCCGATGTATGCCATCCGTAAAGCGCCGTCTCTGGCGAAATACCGTGGTCGTCTGGATAACGTGTTTGTTACCGTGATTGGTCTGCTGACCATCCTGAACATCGTATACAAACTGTTTTAATCCGTAACTCAGGATGAGAAAAGAGATGAATGAATTTCCGGTTGTTTTGGTTATTAACTGTGGTTCGTCTTCGATTAAGTTTTCCGTGCTCGATGCCAGCGACTGTGAAGTATTAATGTCAGGTATTGCCGACGGTATTAACTCGGAAAATGCATTCTTATCCGTAAATGGGGGAGAGCCAGCACCGCTGGCTCACCACAGCTACGAAGGTGCATTGAAGGCAATTGCATTTGAACTGGAAAAACGGAATTTAAATGACAGCGTGGCCTTAATTGGCCACCGCATCGCTCACGGCGGCAGTATTTTTACCGAGTCCGCCATTATTACCGATGAAGTCATTGATAATATCCGTCGCGTTTCTCCACTGGCACCCCTGCATAATTACGCCAATTTAAGTGGTATTGAATCGGCGCAGCAATTATTCCCGGGCGTAACTCAGGTGGCGGTATTTGATACCAGTTTCCACCAGACGATGGCTCCGGAAGCTTATTTATACGGCCTGCCGTGGAAATATTATGAAGAGTTAGGTGTACGCCGTTATGGTTTCCACGGCACGTCGCACCGCTACGTTTCCCAGCGCGCGCATTCTTTGCTGAATCTGGTGGAAGATGACTCCGGCCTGGTCGTGGCGCATCTTGGCAATGGCGCGTCAATCTGCGCAGTTCGCAACGGTCAGAGTGTTGACACCTCAATGGGAATGACGCCGCTGGAAGGTTTGATGATGGGTACCCGCAGTGGCGATGTCGACTTCGGGGCGATGTCCTGGGTCGCCAGTCAAACCAACCAGAGCCTGAGTGACCTGGAACGCGTAGTGAATAAAGAGTCGGGATTATTAGGCATTTCCGGTCTTTCTTCGGATTTACGTGTTCTGGAAAAAGCATGGCATGAAGGACACGAACGCGCGCAACTGGCAATTAAAACCTTTGTTCATCGAATTGCCCGTCATATTGCCGGACACGCAGCTTCATTACGTCGCCTGGATGGAATTATATTCACCGGCGGAATAGGAGAGAACTCAAGTTTAATTCGTCGTTTGGTCATGGAGCATTTGGCTGTATTAGGCGTAGAGATTGATACAGAAATGAATAACCGCTCTAACTCCTTTGGTGAGCGAATTGTTTCCAGTGAAAATGCGCGTGTCATTTGCGCCGTTATTCCGACTAACGAAGAAAAAATGATTGCTTTGGATGCCATTCATTTAGGCAAAGTGAACGCGCCCGCAGAATTTGCATAATTTAGTTGAAGTATTGTAGAGAGATTATTTTTCATGAAGGTAGATATTGATACCAGCGATAAGCTGTACGCCGACGCATGGCTTGGCTTTAAAGGTACGGACTGGAAAAACGAAATTAATGTCCGCGATTTTATTCAACATAACTATACACCGTATGAAGGCGATGAATCTTTTCTCGCCGAAGCGACGCCAGCCACCACGGAATTGTGGGAAAAAGTAATGGAAGGCATCCGTATCGAAAACGCGACTCACGCGCCATTGGATTTCGATACTAATATTGCCACCACGATTACCGCTCATGATGCGGGATATATTGACCAGCCGCTGGAAAAAATTGTTGGCCTGCAAACGGATGCACCATTAAAGCGCGCGCTGCATCCGTTCGGCGGTATTAATATGATTAAAAGTTCATTCCACGCATATGGCCGTGAAATGGACAGCGAATTTGAGTACATCTTTACCGATCTGCGTAAAACCCATAATCAGGGCGTATTTGATGCGTACTCACCGGATATGCTGCGCTGCCGTAAATCGGGTGTACTGACTGGTTTGCCAGACGGTTATGGTCGTGGGCGTATTATCGGTGACTACCGCCGCGTAGCGCTTTACGGCATCAGTTATCTGGTACGTGAACGCGAACTGCAATTTGCCGATCTCCAGTCTCGTCTGGAAAAAGGCGAAGATCTCGAAGCCACTATCCGTCTGCGTGAGGAGCTGGCGGAACATCGTCGTGCGCTGTTGCAGATTCAGGAAATGGCGGCGAAATACGGTTTTGATATCTCCCGTCCGGCGCGGAATGCGCAGGAAGCGGTGCAGTGGCTCTACTTCGCTTACCTGGCGGCAGTGAAATCACAGAACGGCGGCGCAATGTCTCTTGGCCGTACGGCATCGTTCCTCGATATCTACATTGAGCGCGACTTTAAAGCTGGCGTGCTCAATGAGCAGCAGGCACAAGAACTGATCGACCACTTCATTATGAAGATCCGTATGGTGCGCTTCCTGCGTACGCCGGAATTTGATTCGCTGTTCTCTGGCGACCCGATCTGGGCGACGGAAGTGATCGGTGGGATGGGGCTGGACGGTCGTACGCTGGTGACCAAAAACTCTTTCCGTTATCTGCACACCCTGCACACTATGGGGCCAGCACCGGAACCAAACCTGACCATTCTGTGGTCGGAAGAATTACCGATCGCCTTCAAAAAATATGCCGCGCAGGTGTCTATCGTCACCTCTTCCTTGCAGTATGAAAACGACGATCTGATGCGTACTGACTTCAACAGCGACGATTACGCGATTGCCTGCTGCGTTAGCCCGATGGTGATTGGTAAGCAAATGCAGTTCTTTGGTGCACGCGCTAACCTGGCGAAAACGCTGCTCTACGCAATTAACGGCGGGGTGGACGAGAAGCTGAAGATTCAGGTCGGCCCAAAAACAGCACCGCTGATGGACGACGTGTTGGACTACGACAAAGTGATGGACAGCCTCGACCACTTTATGGACTGGCTGGCGGTGCAGTACATCAGCGCGCTGAACATCATCCACTACATGCACGACAAGTACAGCTACGAAGCCTCGCTGATGGCGCTGCACGATCGTGATGTCTATCGCACTATGGCGTGCGGCATCGCGGGCCTGTCAGTGGCGACGGACTCCCTGTCTGCCATCAAATATGCCCGCGTGAAACCAATCCGTGACGAAAACGGCCTGGCGGTGGACTTTGAAATCGATGGCGAATATCCGCAGTACGGCAACAATGATGAGCGTGTAGACAGTATTGCCTGCGACCTCGTTGAACGTTTTATGAAGAAAATTAAAGCGCTGCCGACCTATCGCAACGCCGTCCCTACCCAGTCGATTCTGACTATCACTTCTAACGTGGTGTACGGGCAGAAAACCGGTAACACGCCGGACGGTCGTCGCGCCGGAACACCGTTCGCACCGGGCGCTAACCCGATGCACGGTCGTGACCGTAAAGGTGCCGTGGCCTCGCTGACGTCGGTGGCGAAACTGCCGTTCACTTACGCCAAAGACGGTATCTCGTACACCTTCTCAATTGTCCCGGCGGCGTTGGGCAAAGAAGATCCAGTACGTAAAACCAACCTTGTCGGCCTGCTGGATGGGTATTTCCATCACGAAGCGGATGTCGAAGGCGGTCAACACCTCAACGTCAACGTAATGAATCGGGAAATGCTGCTGGATGCCATCGAGCACCCGGAAAAATATCCTAACCTGACAATCCGTGTCTCTGGCTACGCCGTGCGCTTCAACGCACTGACCCGTGAACAGCAACAGGATGTTATTTCACGTACTTTTACCCAGGCGCTCTGACGCCGGAGGATGTATGAAAAAGATTATCGAAACGCAACGTGCCCCAGGCGCAATCGGCCCTTATGTTCAGGGTGTTGATTTAGGCAGCATGGTCTTCACCTCCGGGCAAATTCCGGTTTGCCCGCAGACAGGTGAGATCCCGGCTGATGTGCAAGATCAGGCGCGTTTAAGCCTCGAAAACGTCAAAGCGATCGTGGTTGCTGCCGGGCTGAGCGTGGGCGATATCATCAAGATGACCGTGTTCATCACCGATCTGAATGATTTTGCCACCATCAATGAAGTCTATAAGCAGTTCTTCGATGAGCATCAGGCGACCTACCCGACCCGGAGCTGTGTGCAGGTCGCGCGTTTGCCGAAAGATGTGAAGCTGGAAATTGAAGCCATCGCAGTACGTAGTGCGTAAAGCCTCGTGAGCGGGACGGTCGCAAGGTCGTTCCGCTCCACTTCACTGAACGGCAATCCGAGGGTGTGGATATGATTAGTGCATTCGATATTTTCAAAATTGGGATTGGACCCTCCAGTTCGCATACCGTGGGGCCGATGAATGCCGGAAAAAGTTTTATTGATCGGCTGGAAAATAGCGGCTTATTAACCGCGACGAGCCATATTATGGTCGATCTGTACGGGTCGTTGTCACTGACGGGCAAAGGCCATGCCACGGATGTCGCCATCATCATGGGACTAGCAGGAAACAGTCCGCAGGATGTTGTTATTGATGAGATCCCTGCATTTATTGAGTTAGTGACGCGCAGCGGGCGGTTGCCGGTGGCTTCTGGGGCGCATGTTGTTGATTTTCCTGTAGCAAAGAACATTGTTTTCCATCCTGAAATGTTGCCTCGTCATGAGAACGGGATGCGGATTACTGCCTGGAATGGGCAGAAAGAGCTATTAAGCAAAACTTACTACTCAGTCGGTGGCGGATTTATCGTTGAAGAAGAACACTTCGGTCTGTCGCACGCTGTCGAAACCCTCGTACCTTACGATTTTCACTCAGCAGGTGAACTGCTGAAAATGTGTGATTACAACGGCCTGTCTATTTCTGGCCTAATGATGCACAACGAGCTGGCGCTGCGCAGCAAAGCGGAAATTGATGCCGGGTTTGCCCGTATCTGGCAAGTGATGCACGACGGCATTGAACGCGGGATGAATACCGAAGGCGTGCTGCCAGGACCGCTTAATGTGCCTCGTCGTGCCGTTGCGTTGCGTCGCCAGCTGGTTTCCAGCGATAACATCTCTAACGATCCGATGAACGTCATCGACTGGATCAACATGTACGCGCTGGCAGTGAGTGAAGAAAACGCAGCCGGTGGGCGCGTAGTAACAGCGCCGACCAATGGGGCGTGCGGCATTATTCCGGCTGTGCTGGCTTATTATGATAAGTTCCGTCGCCCAGTAAATGAGCGGTCGATTGCCCGCTATCTACTGGCAGCGGGGGCTATTGGCGCGCTGTATAAAATGAACGCTTCCATTTCTGGCGCGGAAGTCGGCTGTCAGGGGGAAATTGGCGTGGCCTGTTCAATGGCGGCGGCAGGGTTAACTGAACTACTGGGCGGCAGTCCGGCGCAGGTATGCAATGCGGCGGAAATTGCGATGGAGCATAACCTTGGTCTGACCTGCGATCCGGTTGCCGGACAGGTGCAAATCCCATGTATTGAACGTAATGCCATTAATGCCGTGAAAGCAGTAAACGCTGCGCGGATGGCGATGCGCCGCACCTCGGCACCGCGTGTTTCACTCGATAAAGTTATCGAGACGATGTATGAAACCGGCAAAGATATGAACGATAAATACCGCGAAACATCACGCGGAGGACTGGCCATTAAAGTGGTCTGCGGCTGACATTGCTGTCAGCTTTCATCCTTGGGTGCACAAATGTGCACCTTTTTTTTGTGATCTGCCGCAAATAGAGAATGAATATTCTCTTGCGGTTAATTTAGTAGAAAATTCTTATCCATCTCCATTATTTCAAAGTCTTGATTGTGAAGATTTTCTCTGACCTCGCGCGTATCATTTCCTTATTCTAATAACTCGCCTGCAAAAATGTAGACCGCATATCGCCTTGATGCGGCTAGGAAAAAAATAATAAGCCCTACAAAATATTGAGCGAGAAATTATGGAAATTGCATCGAATAAAGGCGTCATTGCAGACGCTTCGACCCCGGCAGGTCGTGCTGGAATGAGTGAGAGCGAGTGGCGAGAAGCGATCAAATTCGACAGTACTGACACCGGCTGGGTGATTATGAGTATCGGGATGGCGATTGGCGCAGGGATTGTTTTTCTCCCGGTGCAGGTCGGTTTGATGGGATTGTGGGTATTTTTGCTCTCATCGGTGATTGGTTACCCGGCAATGTATCTGTTTCAGCGGTTGTTTATTAATACGCTGGCAGAATCACCAGAGTGTAAAGATTACCCCAGCGTCATCAGCGGTTATTTAGGTAAAAACTGGGGCATCCTGTTAGGTGCGCTCTATTTCGTGATGCTGGTGATCTGGATGTTCGTCTATTCCACAGCCATCACCAACGATAGTGCTTCCTACCTGCATACCTTCGGTGTGACGGAAGGGTTGCTGTCAGACAGTCCCTTTTATGGTCTGGTACTGATTTGCATTCTGGTGGCGATCTCCTCACGCGGCGAGAAATTGTTATTCAAAATTTCGACGGGGATGGTGCTGACCAAGCTGCTGGTGGTCGCGGCGCTGGGCGTGTCGATGGTCGGAATGTGGCATCTGTATAACGTCGGTTCGCTACCGCCGCTGGGGCTACTGGTGAAAAACGCCATTATTACTCTGCCGTTTACCCTGACGTCGATTCTGTTTATCCAGACGTTAAGCCCGATGGTGATCTCTTATCGCTCGCGGGAAAAATCCATTGAAGTGGCGCGGCATAAAGCATTGCGGGCAATGAATATCGCGTTTGGCATTTTGTTTGTCACCGTCTTTTTCTACGCCGTGTCGTTCACGCTGGCGATGGGACATGACGAAGCGGTAAAAGCCTACGAGCAGAATATTTCCGCGCTGGCAATTGCGGCGCAGTTTATTAGCGGTGACGGCGCAGCGTGGGTGAAAGTGGTCAGCGTCATTCTCAATATCTTTGCAGTAATGACCGCGTTTTTTGGCGTCTATTTAGGCTTTCGCGAAGCAACGCAAGGGATCGTAATGAACATCCTGCGTCGTAAGATGCCTGCCGAGAAGATTAACGAAAATCTCGTTCAGCGCGGCATCATGATTTTCGCCATTTTACTGGCCTGGAGCGCCATCGTACTGAACGCACCGGTGTTGAGCTTCACCTCTATCTGTAGCCCGATTTTCGGCATGGTAGGGTGCCTGATCCCGGCGTGGCTGGTTTACAAAGTACCGGCATTGCACAAATACAAAGGGATGTCTCTGTACCTGATTATCGTCACTGGTTTATTGCTTTGTGTATCTCCGTTCCTGGCATTTTCTTGATTTACCTGAAATTTTAAGGTTTTTATTATGTTTAATTCGACTTTAAATCCGTTATGGCAGCGTTACATCCTCGCCGTTCAGGAGGAAGTAAAACCGGCGCTGGGATGTACTGAACCAATTTCACTGGCGCTGGCGGCGGCAGTTGCTGCAGCAGAACTGGAAGGTCCGGTTGAACGAGTAGAAGCCTGGGTTTCGCCAAATCTGATGAAGAACGGTCTGGGCGTCACCGTTCCTGGCACGGGGATGGTGGGGCTGCCGATTGCGGCGGCGCTGGGCGCGTTAGGTGGGAATGCCAATGCCGGGCTGGAGGTGCTGAAAGACGCAACGGCGCAGGCAATTGCCGATGCCAAAGCGTTGCTGGCAGCGGGGAAAGTCTCGGTTAAAATCCAGGAACCTTGCGATGAAATCCTCTTCTCACGCGCCAAAGTCTGGAGCGGTGAGAAGTGGGCGTGTGTCACCATCGTTGGCGGGCATACCAACATTGTGCATATTGAGACGCACAATGGCGTGGTGTTTACCCAGCAGGCCAGTGTGGCAGAGGGCGAGCAAGAGTCGCCACTGACGGTGCTCTCCAGAACGACGCTGGCTGAGATCCTGAAGTTCGTCAATGAAGTGCCGTTTGCGGCGATCCGCTTTATTCTCGATTCTGCGAAGTTAAATTGTGCGTTATCGCAGGAAGGCTTGAGCGGTAACTGGGGGCTGCATATTGGCGCGACGCTGGAGAAACAGTGTGCACGCGGTTTGCTGGCGAAAGATCTCTCTTCATCCATTGTGATTCGTACCAGCGCGGCATCCGATGCGCGTATGGGCGGCGCTACGCTTCCGGCAATGAGTAACTCCGGCTCGGGTAACCAGGGGATCACCGCAACAATGCCTGTGGTGGTGGTAGCAGAACACTTCGGGGCCGATGATGAACGGCTGGCGCGTGCGCTGATGCTTTCGCATTTGAGCGCGATTTACATCCATAACCAGTTACCGCGTTTGTCTGCGCTTTGTGCCGCAACGACCGCAGCAATGGGGGCCGCCGCCGGGATGGCATGGCTGGTGGATGGGCGTTATGAAACCATCTCGATGGCGATCAGCAGTATGATCGGCGATGTCAGCGGCATGATTTGCGATGGTGCGTCCAACAGCTGCGCGATGAAGGTTTCGACCAGTGCTTCGGCTGCGTGGAAAGCAGTGTTAATGGCGCTGGATGATACCGCTGTGA
The DNA here is from genome assembly GCF_002965245.1 of Escherichia sp. MOD1-EC6021. Classification (NCBI taxonomy): domain Bacteria; kingdom Pseudomonadati; phylum Pseudomonadota; class Gammaproteobacteria; order Enterobacterales; family Enterobacteriaceae; genus Escherichia; species Escherichia sp. MOD1-EC6021. The sequence continues at coordinate 11,967 of NZ_PTRU01000010.1, forward strand.
CCGGTAATGAAGGTATTGTGGCGCATGATGTTGAGCAGTCGATTGCCAACCTGTGTGCGCTGGCAAGCCATTCGATGCAGCAAACGGATCGGCAGATTATCGAGATTATGGCGAGCAAGGCCAGATAAACACCTGGTTTTGGGTATCGTGTCGGATGCGATGCTGGTGCATCTTATTTGGCCTACGAGTTGTGCAATTTGTTGATGTTGCTGGTTTTGTAGGCCGGATAAGGCGTTTACGCCGCATCCGGCAACCTGTCTTTACGCGGTAGCTTCATCCTCGGCTAAACGCGTTTCAGCATCCGCGACAATGGCTTCCAGTTCGCTCAACATCTCTTCATAGCCAAAATTATTGGCGGTGCGAGCCGGTTCCTTCGCCACCACGGGCTTCACTGGCTGACGCTTTTTGGCCGATTTTTTACTCATCATCATCTCCCTGTAAAAACAACTAGACAGGCAAATCTATCAGCAAAGCGCGCAGTGGGGAATCGGCAACCAGCGTAATGTTAGCTTCGTCACGAATAAACGCCCCATCACCGCAGGTCAGCACCGCTTTCTCTTCATGATGCGTAAGCGCATGAAATTGCCCGTGAATCGATTGCAAATACGCGCGTGGCCCATGCAACTGGAAATTCGCACTTTCGCCTTTGTCTAGCACGATATGATGCAGCCATACTTGCTGGCGCAACTGCAGGCTTCCCATCGCCCCCTCTGGCGAGGCGATTAATTGCTGCTTGTCCATATTAAGCGCCAGCTTTTGAATCAGCGGATTCTCTCGCTGCGGGCAGGCATCCAGCCAAAGCTGCATTCGCGTTAACGGTTTGTCTTTGCTGAGATTGTGTTCGCTATAGCTGACACCCGGCTGGGTAGAGAGCAGCAACGCTTCACCTGCGTAGGCCTGAATATGATTGCCTTCGCTGTCGCGATACTCAGCTTCTCCATCCAGAATCACATTTAAAATATCGACTTTGGGATAGGTTCGTGGCTGAAAGGCGGCACCTGGGGCCAGAACTTCCTGGTTAAGCACACGCAGGGAGGCATAACCTAACAATTTCGGGTCGAAGTAGTGTCCAAAGGAAAAAGTATACCGGGCCTGCAACCATCCGTAGTCTGCTTGTCCACACTGCCTGGCAGTTCGGGTAGTAATCATAATTCTTGACCTCTCTTTACTTCCTTTTATGGTAAGGGGCTGGACGCTACATTGTTAGCCAGATATTCTGCCCGGTATGTTCAAATTTCCTGAATGAGAACGAAATGGCCAAAGAAAGGGCATTAACGCTGGAAGCACTACGGGTTATGGATGCGATCGATCGCCGGGGCAGTTTTGCGGCGGCGGCGGATGAGCTGGGACGCGTGCCTTCCGCACTTAGCTACACCATGCAAAAACTAGAAGAAGAGCTGGATGTGGTGTTGTTTGACCGCTCGGGCCATCGCACCAAATTCACCAATGTCGGGCGAATGTTGCTGGAGCGAGGGCGCGTTTTGCTGGAAGCCGCAGATAAACTGACTACCGATGCGGAAGCCCTAGCACGCGGTTGGGAAACGCATCTCACCATTGTGACCGAAGCGCTGGTACCGACACCTGCCTTTTTCCCGTTAATTGACAAACTGGCGGTAAAAGCCAATACCCAACTGGCAATCATCACTGAAGTGCTGGCAGGGGCGTGGGAACGGCTGGAGCAGGGGCGGGCGGATATTGTTATCGCGCCGGATATGCATTTTCGCTCCTCGTCGGAGATCAACTCGCGCAAACTCTATACCTTAATGAACGTCTATGTTGCCGCGCCTGATCACCCGATTCATCAGGAGCCGGAACCGTTATCTGAAGTGACGCGCGTGAAATATCGTGGAATTGCGGTGGCGGATACCGCTCGTGAGCGCCCGGTGTTGACCGTACAGCTGCTGGACAAACAGCCGCGCTTAACGGTGAGCACGATTGAAGATAAACGTCAGGCATTACTGGCGGGGCTTGGCGTGGCGACGATGCCGTATCCGATGGTCGAAAAAGATATTGCGGAAGGGCGGTTGCGTGTCGTCAGCCCGGAATCGACCAGCGAGATCGATATTATTATGGCCTGGCGTCGTGACAGTATGGGGGAAGCGAAATCCTGGTGTCTGCGGGAAATTCCCAAACTTTTTAGCGGAAAATAATATTTGTTATTTTTAATAAAAAGGGGCGAAATATCGCCCCAATTCTAAGATTAATTTGAACCAAACTTCGGATCGTTTCCGTAACGATTGCTGCCAGAATTGCCTTCTAAACAGGCAAATACAAACAGAACTAACCAGCCAATGACCGGTACCAGATAGAGAAGCGCCCACGCACCTGAACGGTCAGTATCGTGCAGACGACGAACGCACAGAGCAATGACCGGAATGATTGTTGCTGCCAGGTAAATGAGAGAAAGGAATGGAAACTCTAAACCTAAAATCAATTGAATGACATTGATAATAGTGCCGACGATGGCGTTAATCAGAGTAAACATCCAGTACTCTTTACGACGTGCACGACCAGAGAAACCAACATAATTTTTTAATACGGCTAAATACCACTGCATAAAAACATCCCTTTAATTAAAAGTTGCGAAAGTCTATTCCGGGGATGGAGTAAATGCTATTCGTATCTTTCTTTTTCGGATGTTATAAAGGTTTTGATATTTAAGATAAATACATGGCCGTTTTTTATATGTAATTTATATAACGACATTGAAATAATTTAAATAAACATTAGTAGATTATTTATTCATCAACATGATGATAAAAGCCGGATGAGTCAGACATCCGGCGAGGAGATTTGTTTTAAGGTTCCAGTTTCGGATCTGGTCCAAAGCGGTTTTCGCCTGGCGTACCTGCCTGGCAGTTAAAGACGATGATAATCAGCCAGCCGATAAACGGAATTAAGAACAGCAGTGCCCACCACGCCGAGCGGTCGGTGTCGTGCAGGCGGCGGAACTGAACTGCCCACCATGGTAAAAACACCAGAATACCGTAGATTGTCGTCAGGATGCCTTCGCCACCGGCGCGTTGCCAGCCTAACATTTTATCCAGCAGCCCCAGCACGAACGTAAAGATGATGTTGACCAGAATAAACATCCAGTACTCTTTGCGCCGCGCACGGCCCCGGAAACCGACATATTTTTTTAGTACTTTCAGATACCAGTCCATTTTTGCCTCAATTTTGCTCAATCACTTGTTTTTAAAGCAGCAAATTAAGAATAGACGTGAATGAAATGGCAGTAAATATTATCTCGATGAATTAATAAGGCGCTGTGAAGGATAAGGGCAAGCGCAAAATTGCCAGATGCGCTACGCTTATCTGGCCTGCGCGGTCATTGCAACATATTGAATATAAATGTTTTGTAGGTTTGATAAGGCGTTTACGCCACATCCGACATGAACAACACGCACTTAGCTAATTATCAGAGGCACCTCGTAAGGTGCCTTTTTTTAACCGAAGCGAACATCTCGTCCGTGCGGTTCATCGAGATCCTGCCACGGACCAATTGAAATAATCCCCGTAGGGTTGATGGTCTTATGGCTGCAGAAGTAGTGATTACGGATGTGAGCGAAATTGACTGTTTCGGCAATTCCCGGCATCTGGTAGATATCGCGCAGGAAGCCATACAGATTCAGGTAATCGCTGATGCGGTGCTTATCACACTTAAAGTGGGTCACATACACTGGATCAAAACGCACCAGTGTGGTCCACAGGCGAATATCGGCTTCGGTTAGCTGGTTGCCGGTCAGGTAACGATGCTGACCTAAAATCTGTTCCAGCCGCGCCAGCGATTCAAACACTTTCACCACTGCCTCGTCGTAGGCTTCCTGGCTGGTGGCAAAACCGGCTTTATACACGCCATTGTTAACGGTGTCGTAAATCCAGCCATTAAGTTCGTCAATTTTCGTTTGCAGGGCTGAAGGGTAGTAATCACCGGCTTTCGCGCCCAGCGCATCAAATGCAGTATTGAACATGCGGATGATTTCCGCTGATTCGTTGCTGACAATGGTGTGGTTCTTCTTGTCCCAGAGTACGGGAACAGTGACACGTCCGCTATAGTGTGGATCGGCGTGGAGATAAAGCTGATACAGAAACTCATGTTGATAGAGTGTATCGCCGGTTGCTCCCGGAAAACTGTCATCAAAGGTCCAGCCGTTTTCCAGCATTAACGGGTTCACTACGGAAACGGAAATAAACGGTTCCAGTCCTTTGAGTTTACGCATGATCAGCGTGCGGTGCGCCCACGGGCAGGCGAGTGAAACATAGAGATGATAACGATCTTTCTCTGCGGCAAAACCGCCTTTGCCAGTGGGGCCTGGCGCGCCATCGGCAGTGAGCCAGTTACGAAATGCGGAAGCTGAACGTTGAAATTTACCGCCGGTGGATTTGGTGTCGTACCAGGTGTCATGCCAGACGCCGTCAATCAGTTGACCCATTTTTCTCTCCTCCAATAGCAAAAACGAGGAGCGTTTCTCCTCGTTTGAGACTGATGGCAAACGCAAAACTGCCTGATGCGCTATGCTTATCAGGCCTACGAGGTTTCTGCAATGTATTGAATTTGCATGTTTTTGTAGGCCGGATAAGGCGTTCACGCCGCATCCGGCATGAACAACGCGCACTTTGTCAACAATCTGAAACGAGGAGTGTTCCCCCTCGTTTTTTATCGTTAAGTATAGCGCGTACTTACCACTTTTTATTCAACAGACGGTCGATGCTATACGCGCCCGGACCGGTAATCGCCAGCAGCAGGAATCCGCCAGAAATAGTCAGGTTTTTCATAAACATCAGTGAGTTCATGCCTTCTGCAAAATTGCTGTGAAATAAAAATGCCGTCAGCAGCGTAAAGCCCGCAGTAAACAGGGCAGTGGTACGTGTCAGGAAACCGAACAGGATTGCCAGACCACCACCAAACTCAAGCAGAATCACCAGTGGCAACATAAAGCCAGGGACACCCATCGCTTCCATATATTGTTGCGTACCCGCGTAGCCAGTAATTTTTCCCCAACCTGCCGTAATAAACAGAATCGGCATTAAAATGCGTGCGACCAGTACCCCAACATCTTCTAATTTTTTCATCTTACTCTCCACTGCGCCGCTCAGGCTGCTGATTGTTTTTTTGTGCAAGGGCGCGGTATTAGCGTCGTTGCTTTCGATGGAGAGAATCATAAACGTGGCGAAGCGTGATTGTTAGCAAGGAAAACTGTCAAATATTTTCAAAAAATTTGAGGAATAAGGCCGGAATGTCTCCGGCCAGAAAGGAAGTTAACCGCGAAGCTGTTGTTGCTTGAGGGTTGTTTTCACCAGACGCCAGGCGCTCCATACACCAAAACCGCGTCTGGCCCAGCGGACCAGCATATTGGGATGACGAATCGTCCAGATAGCCATCACACTACTGCCAACCAGCGCCCAGGAGCGCAGACTCAGCAGCATATTCCAGCGACGATCATAAGCGCCAGTCGCCTCCAGCCATTCACGACGACTGGCGGAAAGATCCAGCCGTTGTTGCTGGATCTGGCTAAGCAGTTGCGCCTTACGTCGTTCACGTTCGACTTTACTGCTCACGGGACTCCTCCTCGAGCAGTTGCCGATCGTTTGCCAGCTCATGGCGCGTATGGCGCAGTAAGGTAGATTTACGCGATTTACGTAACGTCCAGATACCGCCAATGAGTGCCAGTAGCAGCAACACCACGGTGGTGGCAATCATCGCATTCAGGCGATATTGCGGATCAACCGCCCAGATAATCAGCACCATCAGGCTCATAAGACCAAATGCAGCGAAAAGCATCGTCAGGCCCAGCATCAGTAAAAGCTGAAAGAGATTGGCTTTTTCCTCTTCCAGCTCCACCACCGCCAGCCGCAGACGTGTCTCCACCATTTCAACCATGATGGAAACAATTCGCTGCCCGATGCCCAGAACGCTTTTACCGGGCCCTTGCGCGTGATGAGTGTCCGCCATAATTAACGACGCGACAGCAGAACGCCGAGCACTACACCGATTGCAGCGCCAATGCCCACGCCCGTCCATGGATTTTCACGCACATACTCATCGGCACGCGCCGCCGCGACACGGGTTTGTTTGGCAATGGCATCACCGGTTTCACCCAGGCGATAACGGCTCTGTTTCAGTGCCTGCTCCGCTTTGCTACGAATCTTACTCAACTCTTCTTTCGACTTCTCGCCAGATGAGCTAAGCACCTCTTCCAGCGTATCGGAAAGGGATTTCAACTCAGCACGCAGATGTTCCGTAGTGTGTTCTTTCGACATAGTTTTCTCCAGGTGAGTAAGTAGTGACTATTGTGAGTTAGTAGTCGCGCGCTTCCAGCTTTTTCAGCTCTTCCTGCGCTTCTGCCAGTTTCCGTTCGCGTTTGGCAATCTTATCGGCATCGCCTTTTTGCTTCGCCTCGGCTAAATCTTGCTGGCGTTCCGCCACCTCATCTTTCTGCTTTGCGATTTTCTTCTGATGATCGGCACGCAGCTGGCTATCTGAACAGTTGGCCCGGACTTCACTCAGGGCTTTATTCAGACCGTCAATACGATTCTGGTTTTGGTGTTTTTCGGCATAGCTGATCTCCTTAAGGATATTTTGCTCCTTTTCCTGACACAGGGTAGTGGCATAACTACCGGTACTAAGAGCAAAAAGAGAAACAGCTAAAGCGATGCGGTATTTCATTCTTGAACCTTCCATTGTGATTCGGACCTATTACAAAGGAACGATTGTCCAGACAACGAAGCGGTAGTGTTGACCACCGCCTCATTAATCATAGACAGTTACGGTGAAATCACCAAAGTGAGTGATCTGTTTCGGATAACAGGAAGTTATCCGAAGCGATGAGAGTTATCCCGCAATCGGGTTAGCCACTGCATAGCCTGACTATTATTGTCCTGCTGCGCAATGATGTAGCCATGGGGCAATGTTCTGTCGAGAACCGCTTTTGCTGCGGCACTCTGGTCGCTGGAGTCAAACGTAATTAACAGAGTGTCGTTTTTAGGGGTGATGCTTTTGAAAGGAATGCCGTGAGCGTCAAGGTGATGCCAGATTGAAAAACCGTCTGGCATCGTTGTGCCTTGATGAACGGCACGAATCGCCAGCGTAGACTCTTGCTGGCGAACCGCGGACCAGGCCAGCAACAGCGTGCCGACCAGAAGTAAAACAGCGCCGGACCAGGTTAGCTGGCGAAGCGACATGCGAGGTATTTGCATCCCTTACCCCCGATTTCCATATTTCTTTTTCCATAACACGACCAGAGAACCTGCCAGGCCAAACACCAGCAGCACCACCGGGAGCAGCATCAGGCATGACATCAGCTGGTCCTCGTACTTTAAAAATACCGGCGTTTTGCCGAGCATGTAACCCAGAGTTGTCAGGATTAATACCCACAGCAGACCGCTCATCCAGTTGAAGAACTGAAAGCGCGCGTTATTCAGCCCTGATAACCCGGCAATCGTCGGCAGCAGTGTTCTGACAAACGCAATAAAGCGACCAATTAACAGCGCCGATAAACCGTGTTTATGAAAAAGATGGTGTGCGCGTTGATGATAATGCGCGGGTAAATGAGATAGCCAGTTTTGTACGGTGCGGGTATTGCCCAGCCATCGCCCCTGAATATAGCTGACCCAGCAGCCGAGGCTGGCGGCAACGGTCAGTAGCAGAATCGTTTGCGGATAGCCCATCGCGCCTTTCGCAATCAATACGCCGACCAACACCAGTAAACTGTCGCCTGGTAAAAAGGCCGCCGGAAGCAAGCCGTTTTCAAGGAACAAAATTACAAATAAAACAAAATAGAGCATGCCAATCATCGACGGATTGGCCAGGGTTTCAAAATCCTGCGCCCACAGGGCTTGCAGCAATTGGGTCAAAAGTTCCATTCATTATTCCTGGTGAATCGGTTAACGCCACGCTGGTTTTAAAAGATGCACTACCGCAATGTTATTGCTGTTTTGGTATGTTCTGCGGGTTTGATACATCAACACAGCCTGAACTATTCCCTGTTAAATCGTGAGATAAGAAAGCATTCAAAAGCATAAATTCAAATTGAATCTAATTGTAACAAAGGTCAACGTTGTTCGTTATCAAAATTACATGTCCGTGGTGTCTGATTTTGCTGAATGCAGGGGAGGGTGGCGAGAGGATTTACACAGGCTGACACTTTATACTTTTCGCTTACCGACGAGGCAAACAGGCGCGTCGTTGCGCCTGCCGAATGGGGATTTCATTTGCTGCCGCTGGTGGCCGTATCAAGATGCACAACGGGATTTTCGGCGAACAGATAGCGGTCGGCATTGAACTCGAAATCGTCGCTGGTTTCGTTAAATAACATGATCTTGGTGTTTTCCAGATGCTGCCACATTGCCAGCTTCGCGGCATGGGGATCTTTGCGAATTAACGCTTTGAGGATCTGATCGTGGTCATCGCACCAGTTATCGACAGTACGGGCATCAATATGCTCGTGCAGTTTTTTCCAGTATGGGTTATGGCTACGTTGGGTCCACATTTTTTCAACGATGGCTGCCAGGGCGGAGTTCTGCGTCGCCAGGGCAACCTGAATATGGAACTGCAAATCCCACTCGGAATCACGGAAGCATTGTTCGCCGCGCGCCTGCTCCTGGATGGCCATCAGTTTCATGATGTCCTGTTTGGTTACCTGGGTCGCTGCGAACTCGGCAATATTACTTTCGATGAGCTGACGTGCCTGAAGCAGCTCAAACGGACCGTAATTGGCGAATTCCATATTAGTGTCAGCCGACTGCTGATGGCGCGGCTGGTTGGAAACCACATGAATACCCGAGCCTTTACGCACCTCTACATAGCCTTCAACTTCAAGCATGATGATGGCTTCACGAACCACGGTGCGACTGACGTTTTTTTCATCGGCAATAAAGCGTTCAGCAGGCAGTTTATCACCCACCAGATAGACGCCCTGTTCGATGCGCTCTTTCAGATCAGCGGCAAGTTGTTGATACAAACGGCGTGGTTCAGTGATTTCCATATGCGTCTCCCGGAGTGGAATGCGGACAAAGTTATCATACCACTTTATTCAAGGGTATGCCATCGTTCATATATAATTATGGTGATTGAATTAATATAATAAATTAATATTGTGAATATTTATAAATTCCTAAAAATTAAGTGTTGCCATTGTGAAAATCACTATGTTTCAGTAACTTAATTCTTTACTTTTAAATTTAATCTTCACTAAAAATGCTTTTTTATATTGACTTACAATAGGTCTACATTTCTAATGCACTAACTTTTTGGAAACAATACTATAAGATCAAATTTATATGGTGGCGAAAATTAACTTCTTATCACGGCTTACGCCGCTTTTATTCGTGTTCGCTCCTTTTTTTGCACAGTCAAATATGACTGTTTATCCTATGGCTGTTTCCATTAATAGCCTGGGTGAAGGCAACGTTCGCGTTATATCTAAAAGTAATGAAGTTCAGTATATTAAGGCGACAGTATTCCGTATCGATAATCCATCGACGCCTCAGGAAAATGAAGTTGAGATTAAATCCGGTGATGCAAATCATCTGGTTGTGATGCCACCCAAATTCGCCTTACCAGCCGGTAGTAGCAAAACCGTGCGCTTTGTCGCGATGGAACCAGAGCAAAAAGAGAAAAACTATCGCGTTAAATTTGAAGCGGTTCCCAGTATTGATGACGTTGACACGGATAAAAAAGATCTCTCTATGCAGTTAACAGTTAATTTAATTTGGGGGATTGTTGTTAGTGTTCCACCTCAGCAACCTATTGCTAAGTTAGAAGTAAGCCCTGCCCAAAAATTATTAAATGCAGGGAATCAGCGCTTGAAAATTTTAACGATCGCTTATTGTAAAAATAATAGCAAAAATAATTGCAAGATACAGACCGTCAATAAAAACATTTTCCCTGGTCAGGAAAGAAGTTTAGAAGGCATATCTGGCTACGATAAAATCGTTGTCAAATATAATAACTGGATCACCAAGGATAATGGCGAGTTTGAACTGGCGGTTCATTAATTATCATTGTAATAAACAAAGGAATAGTAATGAAAAAGGTATTCGCAAAATCTCTTCTGGTAGCGGCAATGTTTTCCGTTGCAGGTTCTGCATTAGCAGTACAAAAAGATATCACTGTTACTGCTAACGTTGATGCTGCTCTGGATATGACTCAGACAGATAACAGCGCACTGCCGAAAGCAGTTGAAATGCAATATCTGCCGGGGCAGGGCCTGCAATCTTACCAGTTAATGACCAAAATCTGGTCAAATGACACGACCAAAGACGTGAAAATGCAGTTAGTTTCTCCTGCACAACTGGTTCAAAGCCTGGACGCTACTAAAGTTGTTCCGCTGACTGTAACCTGGGGCGGTGAAGAGATTAAAGCTGATGCGGCAACCACTTTTACTGCAACAAAAATCTTTGCTTCCGATGCGTTAACTAACGGTTCGCTGGCTAAACCACTGATGTTTGCTCAAGCCACCAAAGGTGTTCTGGAAACAGGTATTTACAGTGGCGTAGTCAGCATTTATCTGTCCCAGGATATCTAATCCTAATAACAGAATTAACATGTAATAAAGGGAGGAAATTCCTCCCTTCTTTTAACTATTTTAGTATTTATTATGGATTACAGGACTGCCATGGATAAAAAACTACTGGCTCTTTTGATCCTGGCGAGTATCAGCCCGGCAAAGGCAACATTAACAAAAATCCCCGCTGGTTTCGAGATTATTGCTCAAGGACAGCAGGAGTATATCGAGGTCTATTTTGCAGGGAAAAGTCTCGGTAAATACTATGCAATGGTTAATCTTGATACCATAACATTTCTGGACTCATCGAGTTTATACAGTAAACTGGAATTGAACACCGACGATCAAAAAATCGCACGTACAGTGAAAGAAAAACTATCGCAACCGTTAGCTCGCCATGGTGAACTGGCTTGTGGCTTTGTACGTACTGATTCAGGCTGTGGTTTTCTTAATACTGAGACGGTAGAAATAATCTTCAATGATGAGGAAAGTTCAGCAACGCTCTTTCTCAATCCGCAATGGAGTTCTGCGTTTGATACGAAATCATTGTATTTAAATCCTGACCAAAATACGGTTAACGCGTTTATACATCAGCAAGATATTAATGTGCTGGTACAGGACGATTACCAATCGTTGTCAATTCAAGGTAATGGTGCGCAGGGAATAACAGAAAATAGTTATATTGGCGCCCACTGGAATTTCAACGGTTATGATGGTGATGATATCAGTGACAGTAATGCTGATGTCAGCGATCTCTATTATCGCTACGATTTTTTACGTCGTTATTATGTGCAGGCGGGGCGGATGGACAACCGCACATTATTTAATGCACAAGGTGGTAACTTTACGTTTAACTTTCTGCCACTCGGTGCAATCGACGGAATGCGTATCGGGTCGACGCTCAGTTATTTAAACCAGACGCAAAGCCAGCAGGGAACCCCGGTAATGGTTTTGCTTTCGCGCAATTCACGTGTTGATGCTTATCGTAATGAACAACTTTTGGGGTCGTTTTACCTCAATAGCGGTTCGCAATTTATTGATACCAATTCCTTTCCGCCAGGCAGTTACAGCGTGGCGTTAAAAGTCTATGAAAATAACCAACTCACCCGCACTGAGCTCGTGCCATTTACCAAAACCGGCGGTCTGACAGACGGAAATGCCCAGTGGTTTTTACAGGCGGGGAAAACCACATCTCAAGCTTCTGATGATGAAAGTTCGGCTTATCAGCTGGGTGTGCGCCTGCCATTACATCCGCAATATGAGCTCTATGCAGGGCTGGCGAATGCAGATGATGTTAGTGCCTTCGAGTTAGGCAATAACTGGACAGCAGATTTAGGCGTGGCAGGGAATCTACTCATCAACGCCAGCGTGTTCCGTAACGATGATGGTGGCAAAGGTGATATGCAACAGGCTAACTGGAGTCAATCGGGATGGCCGACATTGGGCTTTTATCGTACCAACTCTGATGGTGATGTTTGTACAACCGACAACCGAGAAAGCTACAACGCCTTAAGCTGTTATGAAAGCATCTCCGCGACGATTTCACAGAATCTTGTAGGCTGGAACATGATGCTGGGTTATACCCGTACGCAAAATAACACGAATGACAATCTGCGTTGGGACAAACAGCAGAGCTTTGAAAATAACTATCTTCGCCAGACGACGGCGCAAAGTATTTCCGAAACTTTACAACTCAGTGCTTCCCGCGCTTTCGTGATGCGTGACTGGATTTTGAGTACTTCTGTTGGTGTTTTCCATCGTAATGACAATGGGGGTGATAACGACGATAACGGCTTGTACGTATCGTTTTCGTTATCTGATACGCCAACGATGGATAGCAATAACAACAGCTATTTAACCAATGTTTCTACTGACTATCGTTATAGCGATCAGGATGGCGATCAAACGTCATGGCAGTTATCTCATACCTTTTATAACGACTCATTCAGCCATAAAGAGCTTGGCGTGACCGTCGGCGGTCTGAACACCGATACCATAAACAGCGCGGTTAATGGGCGTTGGGATGGTCAATATGGAAATGTCTACGCTACTGTTTCGGACAGTTATGATCGCCAGAATCATGATCATATCTCAGCCTTTACCGGTACATATAGTTCCACACTAGCGGTGAGTCGCTATGGCATTAATGTGGGGGCCAGCGGCTCAGATGATCTGCTGGGGGCGGTGTTGGTGGATGTGAAAGGTTTCTCTGAGCAGGATGAACAGAGTCAGGAGCTGCAACTCGAAGCGCGGGTAGCAGGCAGCAGAACATTGCAACTTGGTCAAAGCGATAGTGTGTTGTTCCCTTATCCTGGATTCCAGTCGGGCTTTGTGGAAGTTAACGACAGCAGCCAGGGTAATCAGCAAGGAACAACCAACATTATTAACGGTGCGGGTAATCGTGAGTTAATGTTGTTACCAGGCAAATTACGCTACCGAGAAGTATCAGCCAGCTTTAGCTACAACTATATTGGCCGCTTGTTATTGCCTGCTTCGGTAGAGAAATTCCCGCTGGTTGGTCTGAACAGCGCCATGTTACTGGTCGCCGAAGATGGCGGATTTACACTTGAGATTAACGGTAGCGAAAAAGAGCTATATCTCCTGTCGGGGCAGCAATTCCTTAAGTGTCCGCTGAGTGTTGTGAAGAAACGCGCCAGCATTCGTTACAGCGGGGATGTGAATTGTAGTGTCGTGAGTTATTCGCAATTACCGGAGTCCATTCAGGTTCAGGCACAGTTAAAACAGCCTAAATTACGTGGAAACGTTCAGACGGCGCAAAGGGAGGTTGCACCATGAGAAAGCGATTGATTGCAGGTATTTGGGGGATATTTTTCTCCGCTCAGTATGCCCAGTCTGCGCCTGTTGTCACTGCAGAAGTGACATATGATTTAGCATCAGGAAGAGCAGATTATTACTTCTGGAATCGAGAAGAACCACCAGCAAAAAATAAGTATGCGTCTTATCTATGTGCATTCTCTAATTTGCAGCAAACCTGTACCAGCAGCTCTAACATGTCCACAGTTCAAATCTATATGACAGAACAGCGCAGTGGTATGCGTTGGCAGGTAAAACTTAAAGGATACATATCTGCACAAACATCAAGAGTCGGTTCAGATTGTGAAGGGTATACTAAACAACTCCCTCTTACTGATTATACCGGGTGGAATTGTAGAGATAACACGGGCACATATGGCGCGGACAGGAGACAACTCACACTTTACCTTGAACAGGCTGAAATGAAGAAGCTACCGATCGGTGGCGTCTGGAAAGGGTCAGTGAAATTACATTTGAATAGCCCTTCACAGGACTATTTTGCGGATATTACCCTGAATACCCTCGACCCCAATCATATAGACGTCTTCTTTCCTGAGTTTGCGCATGCCACGCCGCGTGTGCAGTTAGATTTACATCCTACGGGCAGCGTCAATGGCAGCAATTACGCACAAGACCTGACCATGCTGGATATGTGCCTGTATGACGGTTTTAACGGTAATGGCCTCAGCTATGAAATCTTGCTAAAAGATGAGGGGCGCGCGGCGGCGGGGCGCAACAATGGTGAATTCTCCATATATCGTCAGGGAGGCACGTCTACTGACGCAGCGGAACGTATCGACTATCGCGTCAAAATGTCTAACCCGGAGACTGGCGGGCAAATCGACGTGCGCAACAATGAAAGTATCGTCTGGAACAACATCAATCTTAAACGAGTACGTCCGGTAGTGTTGCCCGGCATTCGTTACGCAGTGATGTGTGTCCCCACACCACTGACGTTGGTGGTGGATAAATTTAATGTGACGGCAAAACAGGCTGGATATTACATGGGTAAATTGTCGGTAATATTTACCCCATCCTTGCCAACTATCAATTAATCCTGTAACCCGGATAAACGGTTTTTTCTCTACAAACAACGAAGCCGCCTGAACAGGCGGCTTCGTCATTACAACTTACGTTAAGCCTTAATGTTGCGGTGCGGGATCGTTATGTGATTCCTGCGCCACCTCAATCGCCGGTTTGTTCTGCAACACAGTCCAGATAACCAGCGCACCCAGCAGGTCGAATACTGCCAGAACTGCGAACAGCGGGCTGAAGCCGATGGTGTCAGCCAGTGCACCTACTACCAGTGCAAACAGCGTACTTGCCAGCCATGCGGACATCCCGGTTAAACCGTTCGCCGTCGCCACTTCGTTACGACCGAACACGTCAGAAGAGAGCGTAATCAGTGCGCCAGACAGGGCCTGGTGAGCAAAACCACCGATACACAGCAGCATAATCGCGACATACGGGTTAGTGAACAGACCGATCATACCTGGGCCAATCATCAGCACCGCACCCAGCGTTACTACCATCTTACGGGAAACGATCAGGTTCACGCCAAACCAACGCTGGAACAGCGGCGGCAGGTAACCACCGAGGATACAACCAAGGTCAGCAAACAGCATCGGCATCCAGGCGAACATCGCGATCTCTTTCAGGTTAAAGCCGTAAACTTTAAACATGAACAGCGGGATCCACGCGTTAAAAGTACCCCAGGCCGGTTCAGCCAGGAAACGCGGTAGCGCGATACCCCAGAACTGACGGTTACGCAGGATCTGACCAACGGACATTTTCTTCGCTGTGTCAACCTGGTGCTGGGCTTCCTGACCATTAATAATGTAGTCACGTTCTTCATCGGTCAGATGTTTCTGGTCGCGCGGATGCTTGTAGAAAATCAGCCATGCCATCGCCCAGATAAAGCTCAACGCACCGGAGATGATAAATGCCATCTGCCAGCTGTGCATCACGATTGCCCATACCACCAGCGGCGGCGCAATCATCGCACCAATCGAAGAACCTACGTTAAAGTAGCCGACCGCGATGGAACGCTCTTTTGCCGGGAACCATTCGGAACTGGCTTTCAGACCCGCCGGGATCATCGCCGCCTCTGCAGCACCTACCGCACCACGAGCAACCGCCAGGCCACCCCAGCTACCTGCCAGCGCGGTTGCGCCACAGAACACAGCCCACAGTACAGCAAACATTGCGTAACCGATTTTCGTACCCAGCACATCCAGTACATAACCTGCTACCGGTTGCATGACCGTATAAGCAGCAGAATAGGCTGCGATGATATAGGAATACTGTTGGGTGGAGATGTTTAACTCTTCCATCAGAGTTGGCGCAGCTGCCGCCACAGTGTTACGCGTCAGGTAACCAAGCACGGTGCCGAGCGTCACCAGTGCGATCATATACCAACGTAACCCTTTAATTTTACGCATGTAAAACCTCATCGTTTTGTTATATCCGCAGGAAGCGCGGCCATCATCCCGCCAGAGGCTGAAGATGTTAGTTACGACCGGGTAACCGAAAAAAAACCGGCACGCCCCGAACGTTGCCATGAAAGTTTCGTGCTAATTCGGCTTCCGTACCGGTTAACCCGATTCATCTAACAAATGAATGAATCGGCAATTTGCATTCCGTCGACTTATGATTTGCGACGGCAGAAAGATAACTTGTCATACAACTTTAAAAGGTGAGAGCCATCACAAATGTGGGAATATTTGTAGGGACATTACCTGATGACAGCGAGGCCAGTACTGGCGCGGCTTGCAGCGAGATTTACCACTTTGAGAGTAATTTTTTTAACTACGTTTATTGATCTATCTCACGAAAATATCTTCGGACTCTGGAAATTGGTGTGATAACTTTGTCAGCATCGCACCATAAGCAAGCTAGCTCACTCGTTGAGAGGAAGACGAAAATGACTCCGTTTATGACTGAAGATTTCCTGTTAGATACCGAATTTGCCCGCCGTCTGTATCACGACTACGCAAAAGACCAGCCGATTTTCGATTACCATTGCCATTTGCCGCCGCAGCAAATCGCAGAAGACTACCGCTTTAAAAATCTGTATGACATCTGGCTGAAAGGTGATCACTACAAATGGCGTGCTATGCGCACTAATGGCGTGGCTGAGCGTCTGTGTACTGGTGATGCATCTGACCGAGAAAAATTTGACGCCTGGGCGGCGACCGTTCCGCACACTATCGGCAACCCGTTATACCACTGGACGCACCTCGAACTGCGTCGTCCATTTGGTATTACCGGCAAATTGCTTTCCCCGTCTACCGCTGACGAAATCTGGAACGAATGTAACGAACTGCTGGCGCAGGATAATTTCTCTGCGCGCGGCATCATGCAGCAGATGAACGTGAAAATGGTCGGCACCACCGACGATCCGATCGATTCTCTGGAGCATCACGCAGAGATCGCCAAAGACGGCTCTTTCACCATTAAAGTGCTGCCGAGCTGGCGTCCTGATAAAGCCTTCAACATCGAACAGGCGACCTTTAACGACTACATGGCGAAGCTGGGTGAGGTCTCTGATACCGACATCCGTCGTTTTGCTGACCTGCAAACGGCCCTGACCAAGCGTCTGGATCACTTCGCTGCTCACGGCTGTAAAGTGTCTGATCACGCGCTGGACGTGGTGATGTTTGCTGAAGCGAACGAAGCGGAACTGGACAGCATTCTGGCGCGCCGTCTGGCAGGCGAAACCCTGAGCGAGCACGAAGTGGCACAGTTCAAAACTGCGGTGCTGGTGTTCCTTGGCGCTGAATATGCACGTCGCGGCTGGGTACAGCAGTACCACATTGGCGCACTGCGTAATAACAACTTGCGTCAGTTCAAACTGCTGGGGCCGGATGTAGGCTTTGACTCCATCAACGACCGTCCGATGGCGGAAGAACTGTCTAAGCTGCTGAGCAAGCAGAACGAAGAAAACCTGCTGCCGAAAACCATTCTCTACTGCCTGAACCCGCGCGATAACGAAGTGCTGGGCACCATGATCGGTAACTTCCAGGGCGAAGGTATGCCGGGCAAAATGCAGTTCGGTTCCGGCTGGTGGTTTAACGATCAGAAAGACGGTATGGAACGTCAGATGACCCAACTGGCGCAGCTCGGTCTGCTGAGCCGCTTTGTCGGTATGCTGACTGACAGCCGTAGCTTCCTGTCATACACCCGTCACGAATACTTCCGCCGCATTCTGTGCCAGATGATTGGCCGCTGGGTGGAAGCGGGCGAAGCACCGGCGGACATCAACCTGCTGGGCGAGATGGTGAAAAATATTTGCTTTAACAATGCGCGTGACTACTTCGCCATTGAACTGAACTAAGGTCTGGGGTTGATATGCAATACATCAAGATCCATGCGCTGGATAACGTCGCGGTTGCTTTAGCAGATTTGGCGGAAGGCACAGAAGTCAGTGTCGACAACCAAACTGTTACGCTGCGCCAGGATGTTGCTCGTGGACATAAATTTGCGTTAACGGATATCGCAAAAGGGGCCAACGTCATTAAATATGGCCTGCCGATTGGTTATGCATTGGCGGATATTGCGGCGGGGGAACACGTTCACGCCCACAATACGCGCACGAATCTGAGCGATCTGGATCAGTATCGCTATCAACCTGATTTTCAGGATCTGCCTGCGCAAGCGGCAGATCGTGAAGTGCAGATCTATCGTCGCGCTAACGGCGATGTCGGGGTGCGTAATGAGCTGTGGATCCTGCCAACCGTGGGCTGTGTCAACGGCATCGCGCGGCAGATCCAAAATCGTTTCCTGAAAGAGACCAACAACGCCGAAGGTACTGACGGCGTGTTCCTCTTCAGCCACACCTACGGCTGCTCACAGCTGGGCGACGATCACATCAATACCCGCACCATGCTGCAAAATATGGTGCGCCACCCGAACGCGGGCGCAGTGCTGGTGATTGGCCTGGGTTGTGAAAACAACCAGGTTGCCGCATTCCGTGAAACGTTGGGCGATATCGATCCTGAACGCGTTCATTTCATGATCTGCCAACAGCAGGATGATGAGATCGAAGCCGGGATCGAGCATTTGCATCAGCTGTATAACGTGATGCGCAACGACAAGCGTGAGCCAGGCAAACTCAGCGAACTGAAGTTTGGTCTGGAGTGCGGTGGTTCTGACGGTCTTTCTGGTATTACTGCTAACCCGATGTTGGGGCGTTTCTCTGACTACGTGATTGCTAACGGTGGTACTACCGTACTGACCGAAGTGCCGGAGATGTTCGGCGCAGAGCAGTTGCTGATGGACCATTGTCGTGACGAAGCAACGTTTGAAAAACTGGTCACCATGGTCAATGACTTCAAGCAGTACTTTATTGCCCATGACCAGCCGATCTACGAAAACCCATCGCCGGGGAACAAAGCGGGCGGTATCACCACGCTGGAAGACAAATCACTTGGCTGTACCCAAAAAGCGGGTTCCAGCGTCGTGGTTGACGTGCTGCGTTACGGCGAGCGTCTGAAAACGCCGGGGCTGAACTTGTTAAGTGCGCCGGGTAACGATGCCGTAGCGACCAGCGCCCTGGCGGGTGCGGGCTGCCATATGGTGTTGTTCAGTACGGGTCGTGGTACGCCGTATGGTGGATTTGTGCCGACGGTGAAAATCGCCACCAACAGTGAACTGGCGGCGAAGAAAAAACACTGGATCGACTTTGACGCGGGTCAGCTGATCCACGGTAAAGCGATGCCGCAGTTGCTGGAAGAATTTATCGACACCATCGTTGAGTTTGCCAACGGTAAGCAAACCTGCAACGAGCGTAACGACTTCCGCGAACTGGCGATCTTTAAAAGCGGCGTAACGCTATAAAGTCGAAATGAGTTGTTAATAAAAAACGGCGTTTCATAATGTGAAGCGCCGTTTGCTTTTCCATACCTGCTAAGGATTTATCATGACCGCGTATTGGCTGGCCCAGGGCGTGGGTGTCATCGCCTTTCTGATTGGTATCACAACATTTTTCAATCGTGACGAACGTCGCTTCAAAAAGCAGCTTTCGGTCTATAGCGCCGTTATTGGCGTACATTTTTTTCTTCTGGGCACCTATCCCGCTGGTGCCAGTGCCATCCTTAATGCCATTCGTACGCTGATTACCTTACGCACGCGCAGCTTATGGGTAATGGCGATTTTTATTGTGCTGACTGGCGGAATTGGCCTCGCGAAGTTCCATCATCCTGTCGAACTATTGCCGGTTATCGGCACGATTGTCAGTACCTGGGCGCTATTCCGCTGTAAAGGGCTGACCATGCGCTGCGTAATGTGGTTTTCAACGTGTTGCTGGGTGATTCACAACTTCTGGGCGGGGTCGATAGGCGGCACGATGATTGAGGGGAGTTTTCTGCTCATGAATGGCCTGAATATCATTCGTTTCTGGCGGATGCAGAAAAGGGGAATTGATCCGTTTAAAGTGGAGAAAACCCCTTCCGCCGTAGACGAAAGGGGCTAAGTATTAGTTACGCAGGGCGCTATTTGCCAGACGATCGTCTTCTGCCTGGCAAGCTGCCGCAGTGAACAGCACGTCAGTTGAAGAGTTCAGCGCGGTTTCGCAAGAGTCCTGCAATACGCCGATGATAAAGCCGACGGCAACCACCTGCATGGCGATATCGTTCGAAATACCGAACATATTACAGGCCAGTGGGATCAGCAGCAAAGACCCCCCCGCCACGCCGGATGCGCCACAGGCACACAGAGAAGCCACTACGCTCAACAGCAGCGCTGTGGGCAGATCGACCGGAATACCCAGCGTATTAACCGCAGCCAGCGTCAACACGGTAATGGTGATTGCTGCGCCCGCCATATTGATGGTGGCTCCCAGCGGAATAGAAACGGAATAGGTATCGCGATCCAGATTCAGCTTTTCACACAGCGCCATATTCACCGGAATGTTCGCTGCAGAGCTGCGGGTGAAGAAGGCATACACACCGCTTTCACGCAGGCACAGCAGCACCAGCGGGAACGGGTTACGACGAATTTTCCACCACACCAGCAATGGGTTAACCACCAGCGCCACCAGTAACATACAGCCAACCAGCACGACCAGCAGTTGCGCGTAGCCCCACAGTGTGGAGAAACCGGTGGTAGCCAGGGTAGAAGAAACCAACCCAAAAATACCGATCGGTGCGAAGCGAATGACCAGTTTCACCATAAAGGTGACGGCATTCGACATATCGTTGACCAGGTTTTTGGTGGTCTCGTTACCGTGACGCAGTGCGAAACCGAGGCCAATTGCCCACACCAGAATCCCGATGTAGTTACCTTTCAGCAGCGCGTCGATGGGGTTGGAAACCATGCTCATTACCAGCCCGCGCATCACTTCGACAATGCCTGACGGCGGCGAAATATCACCCGCGCTACTGGACAAGTGCAGGGTAGAAGGGAAGGCAAAGCTGAAGACTACCGCGGCCAGAGCAGCAGAGAAGGTGCCCAGCAGATAGAGGAACAGAATAGGGCGAATGTTGGTTTTCTGCCCGTGCTGGTGGTTAGCAATAGATGCCATTACCAGCATCAGCACCAGAATCGGCGCTACAGCTTTCAGGGCACCAACGAACAAAGTACCTAACAGACCGACAGCTTCAGCCGCCGGTTTTGAGATCCATGCCAGAAGAATCCCCAGAACAAGGCCGACCAGGATTTGTTTTACCAGGCTGCCATGAGCCAGACGCCGGAATAGCCCCGGTGAACGTTGCGTAGTCATTTTTCGATCCTTTCATTGTGTTGTCGCACATCCCTGGTGCGTTCTGTCGACGCATCTTTCAGGATGTAACAAAGTGTTTGCAAGGTCGAGTATAAGGAAAGTTACAGCTTCGGGAAGCGAAAAATGCTGGATTTTAAAGAGAGGTCATATTTTGCAACTTAATGGTTACATTTATTTGACATAAACAGACGGAAGGACTGGCTGCTGAGACTGATTAGATAACATATAGGCAAAACTATTTGGCATATGAGAACTGTTGCGCTCCTGTGATGTACGATGCCACATAAAGTCACTGGCGCAGGGAGCGGCCAATCGCCGCTGCCCCGGCCTGCAGGGAACGCTTCGGTGATTTTGACGCCACTAACACCCAAGCGATCTTTTTGTAAAGAGCTATAAGTCGGTTACATACTTAATCGCTCATCTTTGTCTGGAAGGAGTTATCACCCGTAGTGGCTTAATATACAGCGAATTATCCCACCCGCTGCTTATCATGCCGATAATTCACCCAGGCGTTGATAATAAACGTCATCACCAGAATACCAAACACCACGCCCAGCGAAACGGCGATCGGAATATGGTAGAAATCGACAATCAGCATCTTGATACCGATAAACACCAGAATTACCGCCAGACCATATTTGAGCATCGAGAAACGTTCTGCTACGCCCGCCAACAGGAAATACATCGCACGCAGGCCGAGGATCGCAAACAGGTTTGAGGTCAGCACAATAAACGGATCGGTGGTCACGGCGAAGATAGCCGGAATGCTATCCACGGCGAAAATCACGTCGCTCAACTCCACCAGAATCAGTACCAGCATCAGCGGCGTGGCATACAACAAACCATTCTTACGCACAAAGAAATGCTCGTTGTCGATGGTGTCGGTCATACGCAAATGACCGCGCAGCCAGCGCACCAGCGGCTTGTCACCAATACCTGATTCATCTTCATGAGCCAGCGCCATCTTCACGCCAGTAAACAGCAGGAAGGCACCGAAGATATACAGGATCCAGTCGAACTGCGAAATCAGCCAGCTGCCAGTGAAGATCATGATGGTACGCAGAACAATCGCCCCGAGTACGCCATACACGAGCACGCGGCGTTGTAATGCCGCCGGAACAGAGAAATAGCTGAACAACATCAGCCAGACGAAGACGTTATCGACCGCCAGTGATTTCTCAATCAGATAACCCGTGAGGAAGGCCAATGCCTGAGGGTCCGCGACTTCGCGCCCCTGTGTCTGCGCCAGATACCACCAGAAAGCGGCATTGAACAATAACGACAGTGTCACCCAGACCAGCGACCAGGCCGCAGCCTGTTTCATGGTCATGGCATGTGCCCCGCGACGCCCCTGCAACAACAGGTCGATAGCCAGCATAATGACGACAACAACAGCGAATCCGCCCCATAGCAACGGCGTGCCGACAGTATTCATAGAAGTTCCTTACACATAAAAAAACGGCCAACGTCGGAAGACGTCAGCCGCTGCTTTTTATGCATAGACCTCGCCTTCCGGCAAGGTCTCACTTACAACAAAAAAGGAATACGTCTGCGTATTCCTTTCAGGTTGCCCGGTGACCGGATGTGGTTTTTCACACATCGTAATGACGATCGACCGGCAATGAAGTTACTCCCCTTTGCAGGTAACAAAGTATGACAGACCATTCGGTCAGTCAATGGTCTGTTACATCCCTTTTACACTGTTTTACTTTGGCTATTATAGTTTTACGCTATCTGCCGGAAAAATCACCCCGGTCTGGCGGCGGATCTCGGTCAGCAGCCTGGCGGTGATACGACTGACTGCCAGCCCTGGATGATCTACCAGATGTTCATCCACCAGGGTAGCGAACAGCTCTGCTTCGTACAGCATGGTATTAATATGCTGCGGCTGAGTGAGATCCTGCATCTGGCTGCCGCGCGGCACATAGCAAACTTTCTGGCATTCAGACAGTTTTTCAATCACCAGCGATCCCGCTTCGCCCTGAATCTCACTTGCCAGCACAGAATCACTGACCTTTGAGTGCTGCAAGGTAACGCTGAAATCACCGTAATCCATCACCACCACGCCGTGGGCATCCACACCACTTGCCAGCAAACTGGCGGTTGCCTGCACGCTTTTCGGTTCACCAAATAACGCCACCGCCGACGCCAGACAGTAAAAGCCGATATCCATAATTGAACCGTTGGAGAATGCCGGATTGAAGGTGTTGGGATTCTCGCCGTCCAGATAACGTTGATATCGCGAGGAATATTGGCAATAGTTGAAAAAGACTTTACGCAATTTGCCAACTTTCGGCAGTACCTGGCGTAACAAATGGAAATTCGGTAGGCTGGCGGTTTTAAATGCCTCAAACAGCACCACCTGATTTTCCCGCGCACAGGCAATGGCGGCATCCACTTCCGCCAGATTCGACGCCAGCGGTTTCTCGCAAATCACATGAATTTTATGGCTAAGGAAAAGTCGTGTCTGGGGAAAATGCAGGGCATTCGGGCTGGCAATATACACCGCGTCAATAGCATCACTTTCTGCCATCGCTTCCAGCGATGTAAACAGATGCTCGACAGAAAAATCATTGGCGAAGTGCTGGGCCTGTTCAAGGCTGCGGGAATAGACAGCGGTTAACTTGTATTTACCGCTCTCATGGGCGGCCTCGACGAACTGGCGGGTGATCC
This sequence comes from Escherichia sp. MOD1-EC6021, assembly GCF_002965245.1. NCBI lineage: Bacteria > Pseudomonadati > Pseudomonadota > Gammaproteobacteria > Enterobacterales > Enterobacteriaceae > Escherichia > Escherichia sp. MOD1-EC6021. The sequence goes on from NZ_PTRU01000010.1 coordinate 35,679, forward strand.
AGTTCGTGCCAATCACAGCGAAACGTATCATAACGCGTGGATACTCCATAAAGGGATTCTGCCGTCAATGTAGCACGCCTTTTTCATCTTCGACGTGCGCAGATACGCATTATTCTTTCGCCGGACAGCCATGCTCGCTAAACGGCCCAATCATGACCGACGGCCCGAGATATTTCGGCTGTCGATGGAGGATTTTCGCGTCAATCACTGCGCTGACGCGAGCGAGTTTCTCCCGCAGCTGAGTATAAAAACCATGTTTCATATTCAGGTCTGGTGCGTTAAACCCGATGGCATCGATGCCGTACTGTTTTGCCAGCCAGATGGCACGTTGGTTATGAAATTCTTGCGAAATAATAGTGATATGGCTTTCACCAAACACCTTTTTGGCACGCACCACCGAATCAAGCGTTGAGAATCCGGCATAGTCGCAGAAGATGACTTTTGCGGGTACGCCTTTAGCGATCAAAGCCTGCTGCATGCCTGAGGCTTCATCGTAATTTTTACGTCCGTTATCGCCGCTCACTAGTAGCCATTTCACTTTTCCGGCGTGGTACAACTCTGCGGCGGTATCAATGCGTCGGGTAAAGTAGCGATTACCCGGCCTCGCCCCCAACAATAAACCCACGTTACGCGCCGGAACGGCGTTGACATCGCTCCAGGTCAGCTGCTTGCTGGCGTTGACCATAACGCGATCGGCAATAAAAATGGTCGCTCCTGCTATAAGCAACAATAAACAGCCAAGCTTTAGAGTCCGGCGAGAAAAACAAATACGGAGAAGAAGGCGGGCAAAGGCGCGCAGCATGGTCGTTATCCTTAACGAAAGGGGGGAGGTCGATTTTAGGCGCTAAAGGAAGAAAAGATAACGCCTGACATCATTTTCAGATTTTGTCCTGCCCAAGCGACAACTGCGTTAGCCACAGCCGGGTGTCGAACTCAAGCTGGTGGTACTGCGGTTCCATATGACAGCACAACTGGTAAAACGCTTTGTTGTGCTCTTTCTCCTTCAGGTGCGCTAACTCGTGCACCACGATCATGCGCAAAAACGGTTCCGGCGCGTTGCGAAACACGGTAGCGACGCGGATCTCTGCTTTTGCTTTCAGCTTGCCGCCCTGCACACGCGAAACAGCGGTATGTAACCCGAGCGCGTTTTTCAGCACATGGATCTTGTTGTCATACATCACTTTATTGATCGGCGGGGCATTGCGCAGAAACTGATTTTTCAGATCCTGAGTATATTGCCAAAGGGCTTTATCGGTGGCGTAGTCGTGTGTTCCCGGATAGCGTTTTGCCAGCACATCGCCCAGACGCTGTTCATTAATCAGCGTGCGCACCTGGGAAAGCAACTGTTCGGGATAACCCTGAAGATAAGTAAGATTGCTCATAACCGCCCACGAAAAAGAGAAAAAGGGTATACTCACGCACCCTTTTCAGGGGCAACGTCGAAATTTTATCATTCAGGAGGGCCGATGAGCCACTTAGACAACGGTTTCCGTTCACTGACACTACAACGTTTTCCGGCGACGGATGACGTTAACCCGCTACAGGCGTGGGAAGCGGCAGATGAATATTTGCTGCAACAGTTGGACGACACAGAAATCCGCGGCCCGGTGTTAATCCTGAATGATGCCTTTGGGGCGTTAAGTTGTGCGCTGGCGGAACATAAGCCGTACAGCATTGGCGACTCATACATCAGCGAACTGGCGACGCGCGAGAATTTACGCCTCAACGGGATTGATGAATCGAGCGTGAAGTTTCTCGACAGCACCGCTGACTACCCGCAACAGCCGGGCGTGGTACTGATCAAAGTGCCGAAAACACTGGCATTGCTGGAACAGCAACTGCGCGCATTGCGCAAAGTAGTCACGCCGGATACACGTATTATTGCCGGTGCTAAAGCCCGTGACATTCACACCTCCACGCTGGAACTGTTCGAAAAAGTGCTCGGCCCGACCACCACCACGCTGGCATGGAAGAAAGCGCGCCTGATTAACTGCACTTTCAACGAGCCGCCGCTGGTTGATGCACCGCAGACCGTTAGCTGGAAGCTGGAGGGTACTGACTGGACTATCCACAACCATGCGAATGTCTTCTCACGCACCGGGCTTGATATTGGCGCGCGCTTCTTTATGCAGCATCTGCCAGAGAATCTCGAGGGTGAGGTTGTCGATCTCGGTTGTGGTAACGGCGTTATTGGCCTGAAGCTGCTTGATAAAAACCCGCAGGCGAAAGTGGTGTTTGTCGATGAATCACCGATGGCGGTTGCTTCCAGCCGTTTGAATGTTGAAACCAACATGCCAGAGGCGTTGGATCGCTGCGAGTTTATGATCAACAACGCGCTCTCCGGCGTGGAGCCGTTCCGCTTTAATGCTGTGCTCTGCAACCCGCCGTTTCACCAGCAACATGCACTGACCGATAACGTTGCCTGGGAAATGTTCCACCACGCGCGCCGCTGCCTGAAAATCAACGGCGAGCTGTATATCGTTGCCAACCGTCACCTGGATTACTTCCATAAACTGAAGAAAATTTTTGGCAACTGCACCACCATTGCCACCAATAATAAATTTGTGGTGCTGAAAGCGGTGAAGCTGGGGCGTCGTCGGTAAGATTGACAGCTACCTGCCGGATGCGGCGTAAACGCCTTATCCGGCATACGTTCAGCACATTACCCCCAGGTCGGATAAGACGCGGCAAGCGTCGCATCCGGCAATGTCTGCCCAGTTCTGGAATCGCGCTTCCATAAAACAAAAAATCCCTGTCACCATCCTCTACATTCTCTTGTTTAGCGTTTTTCTACGTTTATTCTTCCGTCACACAGATAAATTCATCCGTTGCCAATCTGTCAACGGATGTTATCATGTTGCCAATTTGTCAACGGACGTGATGAAGAATGCACCTGATTACTCAAAAAGCATTGAAAGATGCTGCGGAAAAATACCCGCAACATAAAACGGAGTTGGTGGCTCTGGGGAACACGATTGCTAAGGGATATTTCAAAAAACCTGAGTCATTAAAAGCAGTATTCCCTTCTCTGGATAACTTCAAATATCTGGATAAGCATTATGTTTTCAATGTCGGGGCAATGAATTACGTGTTGTATCAATGGTCTTTTTTGAATCGCAAAAGTGCTACATACGTGAAGTTATGACGCATAAAGAATACGATTTCTTTACCGCCGTTCATCGTACTAAGGGGAAAAAATGATTGCGATTGCCGACATCTTACAAGCAGGAGAAAAGCTAACTGCTGTGGCACCTTTTCTGGCGGGTATTCAGAACGAGGAACAATACACCCAGGCGCTGGAACTGGTAGATCATCTGCTGCTCAACGATCCTGAAAACCCCTTGCTGGATCTGGTGTGTGCCAAAATAACCGCGTGGGAAGAATCAGCGCCCGAATTTGCTGAATTTAATGCCATGGCTCAAGCCATGCCTGGCGGTATAGCTGTGATTCGTACCCTTATGGATCAATATGGTTTAACCCTTTCCGATCTGCCGGAAATTGGCAGTAAATCGATGGTGTCACGCGTTTTGAGCGGGAAGAGGAAATTAACGCTGGAACACGCTAAAAAACTGGCAACGCGATTCGGCATTTCTCCCGCCTTGTTTATTGATTAACGCGACGTGCCGGATGCGGCGTGAACGCTTTATCCGGCCTACGATTAGCACGTTACCCGTAGGCCGGATAAGACGCAGCAAGCGTCACATCCAGCACTTCAAATAACGATTTAAATCTCCAGCGCCAACCGTGTTCCCTGGGCAATTGCCCGTCGAGCGTCCAGCTCCATAGCCACATCGCAGCCGCCAATTAAATGCACGGTTTTCCCGCTATCAATGAGCGGTTGTGCCAGCGTGCGGTTTGGCTCCTGCCCCGCGCAGATCACCACATGATCTACCGCCAAAATTTGCGGTTCGCCGTTGATCACCACATGCAGCCCGTCATCGTCGATCTTCTGGTAACTTACGCCTGGGATCATTTTCACGCCGCGCGCGAGCAGGGTGGTGCGATGGATCCAGCCCGTAGTTTTGCCCAACCCTTGCCCTGGTTTGCTGGCTTTGCGTTGAAGCATCACAATCTGTCGCGGGCTACGGGGGATCTGCATGCCTTGCGGGCTTAACCCACCACCCTGTTGCAGGCTACTGTCGATTCCCCACTCTTTACAAAACTCGGTGATATTCTGGCTGGTGGACTCCCCTGGCTGACTCAAATACATCGCTGTATCAAAGCCAATCCCACCACAACCAATGATGGCGACGTTGTTGCCCACCGGCGCTTTGTCGCGCAGTACGTCGAGATAACTCAACACCTTCGGATGATCGATCCCGTCGATGGGCGGAATGCGCGGTACGATCCCACTGGCGAGGATCGTTTCATCGAACGCCTTTAACTGATCTGCGGTCACGGTGTGATTAAGTTTCAGTGTCACGCCAGTCACTTCGATCATTCGGCGGTAGTAGCGCAATGTTTCGTAAAATTCCTCTTTGCCGGGGATCTGTTTGGCGATATTAAACTGCCCGCCGATCTCGCTATGTGCATCAAACAACGTTACCTGATGACCACGCGCCGCCGCATTGATGGCAAACGCCAGCCCCGCCGGACCTGCGCCGACCACCGCCAGATTTTTTTTCTGCACGGCGGGAAGGATCGGCATTTTGGTTTCGTGGCAGGCGCGAGGATTCACCAGACACGAGGTGACCTTGCCGACAAAGATCTGATCGAGACAGGCCTGATTGCAGCCAATGCAGGTGTTGATCTCATCGGCTCGCCCCGATTGCGCTTTTGACAGCAGCTCCGCATCAGCAAGAAACGGTCGCGCCATCGATACCATATCGGCATCACCGCGCGAGAGAATATCGTCGGCAACCTGCGGATCGTTAATCCGGTTGGTGGTCACCAGCGGCAATGAGACGTGACCTTTCAGTTTGCGTGTGACCCAGCTAAATGCGCCGCGCGGCACTGGCGTGGCGATGGTCGGAATCCGCGCTTCATGCCAGCCTATTCCAGTGTTGATAATGGTTGCGCCCGCCGCTTCAATGGCCTGCGCCAGTTCTACCGTTTCGGTAAAAGTCCCGCCGCCTTCTACCAGGTCGAGCATCGACAGCCGATAGATAATAATGAAGTCGTTGCCGACGCGCTCGCGCACCGCACGCACTACTTCGACGGCAAACCGCATCCGGTTGCGGTAATCGCCGCCCCACTGGTCGCTACGCTGGTTGGTGCGCAGAGTCAGAAATTCGTTGATCAAATACCCTTCAGAGCCCATCACTTCGACGCCATCGTATCCGGCCTCCCGCGCCAGTTGCGCGCAGCGGGCGAAATCGTCGATCAGTCGCGGGATCTCTTCATGGGTGAGTTCATGAGGAACGAAACGGTTGATGGGGGCCTGCAACGCGGAGGGCGCTACCAGATGCGGCTGGTAGCTGTAGCGTCCGGTATGCAAAATTTGCAGGGCGATTTTGCCGCCTTCCTGATGTACCGCTTCGGTAATGGTGCGATGGTGCGGGATCTGGCTGACGTCATTGAGCATTGCACCGCCTTCCATGCCAACGCCTGTTAAATCAGGTGCAATACCGCCGCTAACGATCAGCGCCACGCCGTGACGGGCGCGTTCAGCATAAAACGCCGCCAGCCGCTCGGCACCGTCCGGGTATTCCTCCAGCCCGGTGTGCATTGAACCCATCAACACGCGGTTTTTTAACGTGGTAAAACCTAAATCAAGCGGGGCAAACAGCGACGGGTAGCTCATAAATTATCCAGTATGTAAAATAATTGTTATGTGGTCGGATGAGTTCTAATTTAGCCGTCGCCGGGGAAAAGGGAAAAGGGGAATGCGGGGTTTGTGATGGGAATCAAAAAGAATAGGCTGGTGGTAATGCCGGATGCGACGCTTGCCGCGTCTTATCCGGCCAGGGGGAACGCACATGTAGGGCGGATAAGGTGTCCACGCCGCATCCGCCAGTGGCGCGGTACAGATGCCGGATGCGACGCTTGCCGCGTCTTATCCGGCCTACGGAACGCACATGTAGTGCGGATAAGGCGTCCACGCCGCATCCGCCAGCCGTTGCAAATTACTGTTTACGGAAAAAATCGTTATACAACATATACAAATGTGCGGCACTCCAGGAGAAATTGGGAGCCCCTTGCTGCGCGCCAGTCAGAGGGTTGTAATTCTCCTGAATCGGACCGTCGGCGGTTAATCCTTTGGCATGCTGGAAGAACGTATCCGCCAGTTTCAGGGCATCATCGCGATAACCGTAACGCTCCATTCCTTTCAGACCAAACCAGAACTGATCTACCCATACGCGCCCGCGCCAGTAGATATCCGCGCCAAAAGCCGGGTTGGTTAACGCCGCCGTTCCCAGCGGTACAAAGGTGTTGAACTCTTTGGTGTCCAGCATCACCTTCACCACCGCGTCGGCATTGGCCTGCGTTGCAGCACCGTTAAACAGCGGCGACCAGCCTTCAGGCCCTTTACCGCGCTCAACAATCGGTTTGCCCGCACAGCCGTTCGCCAGCGGTTTATCTTCAATGCGCACGTCATAGTAGAACTGCGTGGTCGGGTCGAACATACAGGTATTGATGTAGTCCGCGAGCTGCTGCGCCAACTGGCGATAGCGTTTGGCCTCTTCCGGCTTACCGAGGATAGTTGCCATCTCTGCCAAATAATGGTTATCGCTATACATATAGCTGGCCTGATCCACCGACTCCTGCAATAGCGAGTAGCCCAGCAACGTTCCGTCCTGGCTGCGGTTCTCGGCGAATTTCACCGTCCAGTCGCTACGTTTGCCGCCGTTAGCGACATATTTATCCAGCTGTTCCTTGTCGATAAACCCAAAGACGGCGGCGTCATCACGGCCCGATTCCCACGACGCAGCAACTTGTGCCGGAATTTCCAGACTGTCGTACTGGCCTTTCTCCACCACGCGGGCGTAGTTGTTCAGCCCAGACAGCGTCTCTTCTTTATCGCCTTTTTTCACCGTAAACATCATCTCGCCGCTCTTGGTGTTATGGGCTTTATCGCGGGTCGCGCCATATTCCGGCACGCCGTTGCCGTTATGATCGCGGTTACGTAACCACCAGTCGTGATAGGCCACCAGTTTCGGGTACATCTCTGCCAGCCAGGTTTTATCCTGGGTGACGTTGTACACTTCCATCACCGACCAGGCGGCAAGGCTGGGCTTGGTATTGCGTTCGTTCCAGTTGCCGCCATCGCCGCCACGCTCGGGGCTAAGGTTCCACGCAATCAGGTCGGGGACAAATCCCACATCCTGTGGACGCACGGTGTCGCCAGGTTGGATCTGCCAGGAGAAGACCGCGCGGATATTCTCTTTGGCGATCTCCGGATTGAAATGCGCCATCGCAAACGCCTGTTTCCAGGTATCCCACGGCCAGGTCTGATTGCCGGAGAACCAGCGCCCGGTCACCGACGGTGTGACGGTATTAAATTTCACCGCCCCGCCCGGTGAGCGCCAGTTACCGTTGAGTGTTTCGATGGCTTTCACCGCGACGCGCGTCTGTTCCGGCGTCGCATCCGGATTGGTTAACCCTTTCTTCAGGTACTCTTCCCAGCGTTGCTGCGAGGCGGTGAGATAAAACGCCGGACGCGCCAGAATATCGCGGATCTGCATTTGCTCTTTGCTAACTTCCTGAGCGGTCAGCAGGTGGGAGTAGGTGGTATAGAGCGTCGTCGACCCGTTGATATGCGCCTTACTGGTAAAGTGATTACCGTTGATTTCAGTCTGCACTGGCAGGGATTTATGCACCTGATATTCTGATTCGCCGGAGGTCAGCAGATCCCAGGTGGCGCGCACTTTGCCAAAGGTGACTTTCAGGCCATCACGGGTGGCGCTGATTTTGCGCTGATAATCAGGGTACTCGCCAGCAATGGTTTTATCGGAAATCGGTTTCCCTTCCTTCGCTTCCAGTTTTTCCAGCAGCTCGCCGTCCCACACCAGATCCAGCGGTTTATTGCTGGTGATTTTAGTTTCCAGTAATGAGGTACGCGGCGTGGCGAAGCGCAGAGTCATTTCGACCTGCACATCTTTTGCTGTCATTTTTTGTACCAGCGCGCCGGGAATACTGTATGCCTCCAGCGTGAAATTGACTTTCTTGCCGTCCTGCCAGACGGTCAGGCGGTCGAAATTGCTGGCCATAAAGTTGATGTATTCTTCTGTCAGCAGCGCAACGCCTGGAAAACCGCCCATGGTGTTCGGGCCGTCTGGCAACAGATGACCATGCCAGGATCCGAGATCGAAAAACGGATTAAAACGCTGGTGATCGTCGTAATCGTAATCCTTCATGTACTGCGGCGCGCCAGTACGGTTAATCACGTTTTTATAATTGTCGGCGTTAGCGGCATGGGCGGAAAAACTCATCAGCAGAGCGCAGGTTACTGGCGTTAAAATAGTTTTGATTTTCATGAAATTACAGTCCTTATTACCAGTAGAAATATTGCATCAGGAAGATTTGGTCGCTGGGATCGTGAGAGGCATTTTTCATGTAGAAGCGGCTATCAAAAGCCGTTGCGAAACGTCCGCCGCCGTATTCGTACCAGATACCAAACTGCATGAAAGAGGTGGTTTCATCGTCAGCGTGGTCAGGGCGATGTTTGGCGTAGGTGTAAGCGGTGGAGAGATAAATCCCCTTGAACGCTTCATACATGGCGCTCACCATCATCCCACTTTCACTTCCCGGTACGTCCAGCCCGTCGGCGCGTCCGGTATGGTGCCAGGCGCGAGCGGCAAAGTTAGGGGTAAGCAGGCCAGTGAGATAGAGTTGTCCGGTACCGTCGGTAATTTCCAGACCGTTCATCCAGGTGATGCCTTCGGCAAGGTCATACTGGATGTAACCGTTCATCATTGCCGGATAGGTGTATTTGTCGTCGTAGCGATCGTATTTGCCAAAATGTAGCCAGGCTTTGCTTTCGTCATGATGTCCGGCTGGTGTGGCGGTGACGCTATAACGAAAGTTGCCGGTTAAGTTCTGTACCTTCAGCGCGGTCATAATGTCGCGGGTATTGGGAATGACGTAGCCCAGATCGGGCGTGAAATCGCCCCACCATTGCAGGTCATCCAGCGAGGAATCCTGACGCAGACTGAGCATGATTTCGGTGCCATCATTGGTACGATAACCGCCATAGAAACGGTTAATCCCACCTTCGAAACCGCCCCAGCTATGGTCAGGCACCCAGGCATTACCGTCGTGGTCGGCCTGCACGGTCCAGCCTTCGCCGTAAATCAGGCCGAACCAGGAGCCGTACTTCATCTCCAGGCCACCTTCAATATAGGTGCCGTCGCTGTATTTATGTTTATTCTCACCCTCTAAATCCATATATCCACCAACCCCTAATTCGCCGTAAAAACGAAATGAAGGAGAAGATGTCGAGGTAATTGCGGGTGTTTTTGTGTCGTCATGTTCTGCCGGACGTGCTTCTTCAGCGGCCGCAGAAAAGGCGTAGCAAAACGGCAGAGCAAGTAATGCTCTGCATGGTGCAGTGATTAATTTCATTGTGTTAATCCATGAGCTAAAGAAAAAGTACAGCCTTTTATCGTTGTAATTATAAAAATATAAAGGCAGAAACTATTTTCCCTCTCCCCATCCAGGAAGAGGGAAAATGCCTGCTCATTTTTTATTATTCTGCTTAATCAACATTGCTGGCTGGCGTCGCTTCAATATGGCGCTCTTCAGCCGTTAATCCCTTTATATATTTACTGTATTTCCACCACGCAAAGCCGAGGAAGATAACAATACCGCCGACGTTATAAAAAATGATGGTCAGAATATTCGCGCCAGTCGGGAATGTCGAAGCGACAAACCCTACGGCAAATATCGCAATCAGCATTGAAACAACGATAATACCTGTGCGGCGGGAGCCCATACGGAAATCGCGTGGCAGGTGATCTAATTTGGCGCGTAAATTCAGGTAAGCCAACATGATGAATAACGGTGGAAGCATGGATGCTGCGGCGGTCATATTAATAATGGTATTCATCAGATCTTGCACGGTATTGGAACCGAGCATCGGGATAATCATCAGCGGGATGACAATCAGGAACTGGATCCATGCCGCGCGCGCCGGAACGCCGTTTTCGTTCAGTTCGACGGTTTTCTTACCAAAGATGCCTTCCGGGATTTCGGAGAAGAAAATTTTTACCGGCGTTGCGGTCCACATCAGCAAAGAGCCGAACATTGCGGTAAAGGACACCAGACCGACAAAGCGATTCATCAACGCTTCCGGCAGACCAAAATACGCCGCCATGCCATGGAATACCTGCACCGATCCGCCGGTAAACTTCAACTCTTTGCTGCTAACGAAGACGTTAATCAGCACCGAGGAGACGGAATACAGTACACCGATAAAAATCCCGGCGAGAATGATCACTTTAACAAACGATTTTGAACCGCCTTTGACGTCGTTAACGTACACCGCGACAGATTCCGCGCCACCTGCGGCCATAAAGATCCAGGTAGTAACGCCGAGGAACGCCCAGTTAAAGTTCGGGATCATCGCGTCAACGGTGATCGGATCGGCAGGCTGTACGCCGCCAACCAGCGCCGTGCCTGCCAGTAAAATGTAGGAGAGCGTTAACAGCAGCATCAGCGTTGAAGTGACGGAGGTGATTGGCCCCAGCATTTTCGCCCCGTTGGTGGAAACCCAGGTGGAGAAGGCGAACAGCACCATACTGATAATGGTGGTGGCAACCGGTGTCATAATATATTCGTAGCCGAGGAAAGCATACGAGGCGTAAGCAATAACGCGCGGCAATAATGAGGTGAAAAAGAACAGGTTTACGAACCAGTAGGTATAGGCAGTAATAAATGCCCAACGTCCGCCCAGCGAACTTTTTACCCACGCGTAGACACCGGCTTCCGAGTTTTTATTTAACGAAACAAATTCTGCGATGATCAGACAGAAGGGAATAAAATAAAAAATCGTCGCGAGGAAAAACATTGGTGCTGAGGCCAGTCCAAGCTCAATATTATTATTGATAACGTTGTTAAAGCTGTAAACGGCGGCAAAAGTCAGCGAGAGCAAGCCGAATTTGCCGATTGTATTACGTTTGGTATCAGACATAACACATCTCCGAAAATGAGTAGGGTAGCGGTGGCGGCAAACTCCTTATGCCGCCGTAATTGTTATTTGTTATGGAAATAACCATCTTCGATGGTGACTTTGAGAACGACTTTTTTGACCGCGTTATTACAGATAAATCGATACGCTTCATGGATATCACAAATAACGATTTGCCCTTCGTGGACCTCAACGGCTTCTCCGCAGCCTTTTAGATATTCACGGTCAGTTTCATCACGATAATATTCCACTACCTGTAATGTCTCTTTCGGCGCATATTCAATTTTTTGTTGTCCTTGCAGGTAGTAATGTACTTCAAAATAGCGTCGATGCCCGGTAAATAGCGCATCGGTCGCGGAGTCTGTCTCCACGCGGTAAGTCAATGAGTCACCGATGGAGTGGGCGACGCCAGGCTGAATGTTGTCGATATTTTCAATCGCTTCAACGCAGCGTTGCCACTTTTTGCCAGAGGCGTAAATCTGGCGGAACTGTTCTAAGTTATCGATGATCCTCATTGCTTATTCTCGCTGTGCAAATTCGTGGAAAAGAACCCTGCGCCGAACTCATACGATGCCAGGCTTTGCGCGGTAGCTTCCCCGCCAGAAACTGGCAGCAACGTAAAGCCGTAGCTGAAGTCACGGAACCTGACGCGCCAGGTGTCCAGCACTTCGCTGCCCCAGGAGTTAGAGCCGAGGCCAAGCAGTTGGTGGTCAAGATTCAGGGTGATGTCATCACTGCGCTGCAGTTCGTTACAGTGCTGGGCAGCGTGGATGTTTTCCTGGGTGTAGTGCCAGGCGCTGAAGTTAATGGGGCGCTGCGGAACAACCAGCAGACCATTGCCGTGGCGGTTAGTCAGTGCCGTCCAGCGGACATGCTGACGGTTACCGTTGTTCTGTGGGAAGGGATAGTTCTCGAACATGGCATCGACGGTACTGCGCCAGATATCAATGATGTTAGCTTGCTGGCTGTCGGCGTAGTTTTCGCCCGGTCCACGACCGTAATACGCCACCTGGTCGTATTCGCCGTTAATCCCCATGGTGAAACCGATACACGGAATGATGTGCGGATAGTCGCCGTAACGCTCGCCGGAAAGTGCCACGTTAACCTGGCCATCGGCAGCGATGCGCCAGATGTAGGTACAGCGCATCCCGAAGTCAAACACCGGCGGGGCAATAACCGTGCGGCTGATGATCAACACTTCATCATCACTTTGCTCAACGGCAAAGTCGCGCAGATGTTCCTGCATAATCTGCAAATGGTTCGGTTGCCACAGTCCTTCGTACTCCTGCTTGTGGTTGTCGATCATTGGCTTGAAGAAGTTGATCTTTGGCTCGCGGGTCAGCAGCGACTCGCCATTCACCTGCCAGGATGTCGGTTTGCCACTCATTTTTGAGAAGGTGATCGCGAAGTTGTAGCCGCGAATGGTGCAGCCCAAGCGATCGTCTTCCAGCGTCAGCGGACGCGCATTATTTGGCGCGAAAGATACAGGCTGCGCGGTATTTTCCTTCAGCGGGAACTGATAAGTGGCGATAGGGTGCCCGGCGTCGCTGTAGCGGGTGCGGGAATCCTTGGTCACTGTAATGTTGAGGAACGCTTCGCGGGCGTCCAGCTGTGGCAGCGTGATCTGCAAGGGGGCTTCGCTGTTCGGCGCAACGTCGTGCAGTTTAATCTGCTGCGTCGCGAGCGTTTCACCTTCGGCGCGCACCTCTGCGTGCAGGGTGTAGTCATCAAGCGTGGTAAACCACAGTTTATTTTCGACTTTCAGCTCGCCGCGAGTCAGATCCAGCGCGTGGATTTTTACCGGCGCGATAACCTGTTTGTACTCTTTCAGTCCCGGCCCCGGCGTCTGATCGGAATAGATCAAACCATCAAGACAGAAGTTATAGTTGTTGGGATAGTCGCCGTAGTCACCGCCGTATTTATACCAGACATTGCCGTTGTCATCCTGCGCCTGGATCCCGTGGTCGCACCATTCCCAAACATAATGTCCCTGAATGCAATCGTGCTTATAGAATACGTTTTGGTACTCCGTCAGCCCGCCCGGACCGTTCCCCATCGCATGGGCGTATTCACAGATGATGCGCGGCTTCGGATGCGGATATTCACCAAACTCATTCATCAGCGGCACGCGGGTGTACATGGTGGAAATAATATCGACCACTTCAGCATCGCGATCTTCTTCGTAGTGCACCAGTCGCGTGTTATCCAGCGCTTTCGCTGCGTGGTACATCGCGCGGATGTTACAGCCATAGCCGGATTCATTGCCCAGCGACCAGATGATGATCGACGGATGGTTTTTCTGCGCGTGGATATGGCGAACAATGCGCTCGACGTAGACTTTTTCCCACTGCGGATCGTCGGTAATACGGCTGATATCGCCGACGTTAGCAAAGCCGTGCGATTCGACGTCGGTTTCCGCCATCACAAACAGGCCGTAGATGTCACACAGTTCGTAAAAACGCGGATCGTTCGGGTAGTGAGCGGTACGCACGGAGTTGATGTTGTGCTGCTTCATCAACTGGAGATCTTTCTCGACGCGATCCATTCCAACGGCGCGGCCTTTGCGATGATCGTTGTCGTGACGGTTGACGCCGTGCAGCATCACATAACGGTTATTGATCCAGAACAGACCGTCGCGCACTTTGATATCACGGAAGCCAACGCGTTGTGGCACCACTTCCAGAACGTTGCCGTCGGCGTCTTTCAGCGTCATGACCAGATGGTAAAGATAAGGGGATTCTGCTGACCATTGCTGGGGCTGTTCGACAGTAAAAGCAAAGCTGGCGCTGGTCAGTTTTTCAATTGCCAAATGATCAATGGTGCTGCTGTGTACCACGCGTTCGCCATCAAACAGGGTATATTCCAGCGTCGTTACGACAGGGGAGGCGGCGAGATTTTCCAGCACCACTTCGCAGGAAAGCGTGGCATCGCAATAGGCTTCGTCAAAGTCGGTACGCACGGTGAAATCGTTAATATGCGTGAGTTGTTTACCGACCAGATAAACATCGCGGAAGATCCCCGCCGACCACCACATATCCTGGTCTTCCACGTAGGTAGAGTCCGCCCACTGCATCACGCGCACACACAACAGGTTGTCGCCGGTTTTAACCATCGCGCTGATGTCAAACTCTGCGGTCAGGCGACTGCCCTTGCTGAAACCCACATACTGACCGTTAACGTAGACTTCAAAATAGGTTTCGACGCCGTCAAATTTAATCAGCGTCTGTTTACTCTGCCAGCCGTCACTGAGGGTGAAAATACGTTGATAGGCACCGGTTGGGTTATCGCTGGGAACAAACGGCACATCGATAGGGAACGGAAAACCTTCGTCGGTATATTGCAGTTTGCCGTGGCCTTCCATTTGCCACATGGCGGGGACGGTGATATGTCCCCAGTCAGCCATTAACTCGGAAGTGAAGGCGTCAGGTACTTGCAGCGGATGGTCAAAAAAATGGAAATTCCACTGACCGCTTAAAGGCAGAAACAGGCTGCTGGTTTCGCGGGCAAAGGTACGCGCTTGCGCAACAGAATCATATGAAAAAAAGTACGCACGCGGCGCAAGTCGGTTTTCGTGGGTAAGCTGAATGTTTTCCCAGCGATTCATAGGGCCTCCCGGTAGAGAGAAATCGGAACCATTCATGGTGATGGTAGTTTGTGTAATTGCTGGGGAGTTTAGTAAAATTTTTACTAAAATATAGCGAGTAAATGCATTTACTTTAACTGGATCACGAAAATAAACGGCAGCACTGTCCGGCAAAAACGATTGCCGGACAGTGTGTAAGGGGATTTAACGGGTCGTGCCGCGCAGTTTTAATTTGCTGGGAACGAAGACTAGCAGCGGCAGCGCGCGACCATCGCGAGCTTTTTCATACACCAGATTAACGCCCTGGCTTCCCATCATCTCGGAGTGGATGCGTACGGTTGAGAGCGGCGGAAAGGTAAATCGCGCGGTGGGGATGTCGTTAACGCTGATAAGTGAAATATCCTGCGGGATGTTCAGACCACGTTCATGAATTGCCCGCAGTACGCCAATAGCAATAGAATCGGAAGCAACAAAAAGCGCCTTCGGGTAGTCTTCCCGAGCCAGCATCTGTTTCGCCAGTTCGTAGCCCGACGAACTGGAAAAACCGCCGCGCCAGATATCCTCTTCGCGTACCACTTGTTTCAGTCGGCCATATTCCGCAAAGGCGACCTCACGAATATCCGCCTTGCCAGGCTCATCTTCACCGCCAATAAAACCAATACGATTAACGCCCTGGTTGATATAGAAGTCGATGATTTCTTTACTGATACGTGCCAGATCGATATCCACCGCATCGTAACCGCTGCCGGGTTCGTGAAAGTCGATAAAACAGATATTGTCGGTCAACGCGCTGGCAGCGGCGCGCAGGGCGGGCGTGGGTTTGCCGACAATTAAAATACCGGTGACGTTTTTAATGTCTGGTAAGCCGCTGTGTTCATAACAGTTGGTGAGCTCGATGCCCAGCTTTTCGCACTGGGTTTCAATGCCGTGGCGGATCGCCAGATAGTAAGGATCGTTGATCTCCAGCTCCTGCTGGTAGCTGTAGATAGCCAGAATATGGTGTTGGTTGACTGCACCTGTCTGGAGTTTACGGGCACTACTGGTCTTGTACTCCAGCTTTTCGGCGATCTCGAGAATGCGATGTTTCGTCTCTTCTTTCACATTCAATGTCGGATCGTCATTTAAGACCCTGGATACTGTCGCCAGGGATACGCCAGCTTCGATTGCGATGTCTTTTAGTGTTGCCATGTTTACCTTTTTTACTTTCCCTGATGTGCGCCCCCATTGTAGAGGAAGTGCTTATCGGGTCACCTGTTTTCAGTAAATAAAGCGCGTTTCTTTGACGCTGTAACGGTAACACAGCGGCTCACGAATGTGATCACGCCTGCATTCTCCATTTTTAGCCTACAGGATTGAGAAAAACTTTTGCTATAGTTTAGTAAAATTTTACTCAAGGGGAGGAAACAATGGAAACCGTGGCTTACGCTGATTTTGCACGTCTGGAAATGCGCGTCGGAAAGATTGTGGAAGTGAAACGCCATGAAAACGCCGACAAGCTGTACATCGTACAGGTTGATGTGAGTGAAAAAACGCTGCAAACCGTGACCAGCCTGGTGCCGTACTACAGCGAAGAAGAGCTGATGGGAAAAACAGTGGTGGTCTTATGCAATCTGCAAAAAGCGAAAATGCGCGGTGAAACGTCGGAATGCATGTTGTTGTGTGCGGAAACCGATGATGGCAGCGAAAGCGTGCTGTTAACGCCGGAGCGGATGATGCCTACGGGCGTACGTATCGTATAAAACAATCGGATGGCGACGTCGTATCGCCATCCGATTTGATATTACGCTTCTTCGACACTTACTCGCATGGCCGCCAGCGCCTTACGCGCCGCTTTGATCACCAGTTCGCACTGTTCAATGGTCAGTGTCAGTGGCGGTTCAATGCGGATCGTTTTGGCGTTATTGAGCGTTCCGGCCACCAGTACGCGCTGGCGGAACATCTCGCTGGCAAAGTTGTAGCCGATTTCGTTATCGACAAATTCAATCGCCATCAACATCCCTTTGCCACGCGCTTCCTGTACCAGATCGGGATATTCCCGTGCCAGTTGACGGAAACCGTCCAGCAACATATCGCCTTTTTGCTCAGCCTGAGCCGGTAAGTTCTGCTCCAGCAACACATTGATGGTCGCCAGCGCCGCCGCACAGGCCAGCGGGTTGCCGCCAAAGGTGGTGGTATGCAGGAACGGGTTGTCGAACAGAACTGAGAACACCTCTTCAGTGGCGATGGTCGCGCCAATCGGCATCACGCCGCCGCCGAGGGCTTTTGCCAGACACAGAATGTCCGGCTGAACGTTCTCATGCTCGCAGGCGAACATCTTGCCCGTGCGCCCCATGCCCGTTTGTACTTCATCGAGGATCATCAGTGCGCCGAACTCATCGCACAGCTTACGCACGGCGGTGAGATAGCCCGGCGGCGGCAGAATTACGCCACCTTCGCCCTGAATCGGCTCAAGGATCACTGCGGCAACATCGTCACCGGTTTTTTTGCACTCGCTAAGGGTCGTGCGCATGGCTTCGATATTGCCAAACGGTACGTGACGGAACCCTGGCAGCAGTGGCATAAACGGTTTGCGGAAGGTCGATTTCGCCGTGGCCGACAGCGCGCCAAGCGATTTACCGTGGAACGCGCCGCTGGTGGCAATAAAAGTAAACTTGCCACGCGGTGACTGATAAGCCTTCGCCAGTTTCAGCGCCGCTTCAACGGACTCGGTGCCGCTATTACAGAAGAAGCTGTATTTCAGCTTACCGGGCGTTAGCGCAGCAAGGGTTTTCGCCAGCATTGCCCGTAATGGATCAAGCAGCTCCTGGCTGTGCAACGGTTGTTTCGCAAGTTGATTCTGTACGGCGGAAACCACAACTGGATTACGGTGCCCCACGTTGAAAATTCCAAAACCTCCCAGGCAGTCGATAAACTCCTGTCCCTGGGTGTCGACAAGCGTATTTAAACCTCCCGCTTGCCACTCTACGGCTCCGTAATCCCCGCCGGCGGTAACAGATTTGCGATACTCTAAAAACCCCGGATTGACATGCTCTTTGAAGTATTCAATGACCTCTCGGTTAAGTGCTTTCATCTCCTCATGATCCAGCGTTCGCTTCTCAATGAGATTCAGGGCGTGGGCGCTGCACGCTAAAGCCGATGCGCTCGAAGGTAACCTGTTCAAAATATGCTCCGGAGGCTCGCGTATCACATGATACCGATTTAAGTATTGCAGGGATTGCGCCACTCCGGCTGCAATCGCGAAAATCGGGATAAACACAAATGTGGTTATCATTTACGCAATATTTAATGCTATTTGTTAACATTTGCTGTTATTTTGCACGGTCTATATTGGGTATGAATGTGGTGATCGCTGCGCAAATGCACGCTTTTAGGGCAATAAATGCCTGATTTTTGGGCAAGATAATTAACGTTTTCGTATAGTAACAGAGTGAAAGTATTTTAAATCAAGGAATTAGATTTGTGCTTTAATCGCAAATTGCGATCTAAATCAAATTAATCGGTTAAAGATAACCGCAGCGGGGCCGACATAAACTCTGACAAGAAGTTAACAACCATATAACCTGCACAGGACGCGAACATGTCTTCTCATCCGTATGTCACCCAGCAAAATACCCCGCTGGCGGACGATACCACTCTGATGTCCACTACCGATCTGCAAAGCTATATCACTCATGCTAATGACACTTTTGTGCAGGTGAGCGGCTATACCTTGCAGGAGTTACAGGGGCAGCCGCACAATATGGTGCGTCATCCCGATATGCCAAAAGCGGCGTTTGCGGATATGTGGTTCACCCTGAAAAAAGGGGAGCCCTGGAGCGGCATCGTGAAAAATCGCCGCAAAAATGGCGACCATTATTGGGTGCGGGCCAATGCGGTACCGATGGTGCGCGAGGGAAAAATCAGTGGCTATATGTCGATTCGTACCCGGGCGACGGATGAAGAGATTGCGGCGGTGGAGCCACTGTACAAAGCGTTGAACGCCGGACGTACCAGTAAGCGTATTCATAAAGGCCTGGTGGTGCGTAAAGGCTGGCTGGGAAAACTGCCTTCATTGCCGCTTCGCTGGCGGGCGCGTGGAGTGATGACGCTGATGTTTATCTTGTTGGCGGCTATGCTTTGGTTTGTTGCTGCCCCGGTGGTGTCATATTTCCTCTGTGCGTTAGTGGTATTGTTAGTAATCGCCTGTTTTGAATGGCAGATTGTGCGCCCGATAGAAAATGTCGCCCGTCAGGCACTGAAGGTGGCGACCGGAGAACGTAATAGTGTTGAGCATCTGAATCGCAGCGATGAGCTGGGGCTGACATTACGCGCGGTAGGGCAGCTTGGCCTGATGTGCCGTTGGCTAATTAACGATGTCTCGAGCCAGGTGTCCAGTGTCAGAAACGGCAGCGAGACGCTGGCGAAAGGCACTGATGAACTGAACGAACATACCCAACAGACGGTTGATAATGTTCAGCAAACGGTGGCGACCATGAACCAGATGGCGGCGTCGGTGAAACAGAACTCTGCCACGGCGTCGGCTGCCGATAAACTTTCGATCACCGCCAGTAATGCGGCCGTGCAGGGCGGGGAGGCGATGTCCACGGTGATCAAAACGATGGACGATATTGCTGACAGTACCCAGCGCATTGGCACCATTACTTCGCTGATTAACGATATTGCGTTTCAGACCAATATTCTCGCCCTGAATGCGGCGGTGGAAGCGGCGCGTGCCGGAGAACAAGGCAAAGGTTTTGCAGTGGTGGCAGGGGAAGTGCGTCATTTAGCCAGCCGCAGTGCTAATGCCGCCAACGATATTCGCAAGCTGATTGATGCCAGTGCTGATAAGGTGCAATCCGGTTCGCAGCAGGTACACGCCGCCGGACGGACGATGGAAGATATTGTGGCGCAGGTAAAAAACGTCACCCAGTTGATAGCTCAGATTAGCCATTCAACGCTGGAACAGGCCGATGGGCTTTCCAGCCTGACCCGTGCAGTGGATGAGCTTAACCTGATCACCCAGAAAAACGCCGAGCTGGTGGAAGAGAGTGCGCAGGTGTCGGCGATGGTGAAACACCGCGCCAGCCGACTGGAAGACGCGGTGACGGTGCTGCATTAATCGGTATGCCGGATATAGCCGTTTGTACACAATGCCTGATGCGATGCTGGCGCATCTTATCAGGCCTACGGGGTGTGTAGGGTACGCCGCATCCGGCAATCGGTGATTAATCCAGTTGGGTAATATCAAAAGCGGCGCGGTCGATCACCGCAATGATCTTTTTTATTTGTGCATCAGTGATATCGCTCTGGTTGACGCGTAAATCCAGCACCGCTTTAAAATTATCCAGCGCCCGCTTCATTTGCGGGTTCTGGCGCAGCGCAGCGCCAACGCAACGCGCTTTGATGCGCTCTTCAATCATCTCCACTTGTTCGCGGTTTTCTTCCAGCCACTGCGCGCCTTGTTCGGTCAGCGCAATCTGCTTCTTACCACCTTCCTCTTCGCGGATGGTAATCAGCGACTGCTCCTGCAGAAAATCCAGCGTCGGGTAGATGACGCCCGGGCTTGGGGTGTAATTTCCCTGGGTCAGATTTTCAATCGCTTTAATCAATTCGTAACCGTGGCTGTCATCGCGCGAGAGAATATCCAGAATCACCAGACGTAATTCACCGTGACCAAAGAAACGTTGCCGACGACCGCCGCCGCGACCGTGGCGACCACCGCAGCATTGACCGTGTTCATGCTGGTGACCGTGTCCACAGTGTTCGTGTTCTGATTTCTCACCTTTGCAGCAGCCTTCATGACGTGGCTGGCCTTCATGTTTACAACACCCTTCGTGATGATGGCTCATATCAGCCTCCTTTTGCTTAATTAGATATATCTAATTTATATCTGATATGAGCGATCTTGCAAGTGTAAAAATGATTTTTAAACGTGGACTCATCTCACACGTAGGCCGGATAAGGCGTTCACGCCGCATCCGGCGTTGAGTAATGATGCCTGAGAAGAGGCGGTTCGTCTTATCAGACTATAGACATATCAGTTCTACAAATCGCTTGCATTTATCATGATTAACAATCATTATCATTTACGAAAATTATTTAGATATATCTGATTATCATCACGAAGGCGATAACAATGAATAACTCCCCCCGCTACCCACAGCGCGTTCGCAATGATCTGCGCTTCCGTGAACTGACTGTGTTACGCGTTGAGCGTATCAGTGCCGGTTTTCAGCGCATTGTCCTCGGCGGCGAGGCGCTGGACGGTTTTACATCGCGCGGCTTTGACGATCACAGCAAACTCTTCTTTCCTCAATCTGACGTTCACTTTGTGCCGCCAACGGTAACGGAAGAGGGGATCGTCTGGCCGGAAGGACCACGCCCACCGTCGCGTGACTATACGCCACTGTATGACGAACAACGTCATGAACTGGCGATCGATTTCTTTATTCACGACGGCGGAGTCGCCAGCAGCTGGGCGATGCAGGCGCAACCGGGCGATAAACTCACGGTGGCAGGGCCGCGCGGTTCGCTGGTGGTGCCGGAAGATTACGCGTATCAGGTGTATGTTTGCGATGAGTCCGGAATGCCGGCACTGCGCCGCCGCCTGGAAACGTTGAGTAAACTTGCCGTTAAACCGCAAGTTACCGCGCTGGTCAGCGTACAGGATAACGCCTGTCAGGATTATCTCGCGCACCTTGATGGTTTTAATATCGAATGGTTGGCGCATGATGAGCAGGCGGTAGACGCACGCCTGGCGCAGCTGCAAATCCCTGCCGATGATTACTTCATCTGGATAACCGGCGAAGGCAAAGTAGTTAAGAATTTAAGCAGCCGCTTTGAAGCGGAACAGTATGACCCACAGCGGGTACGCGCAGCGGCTTACTGGCACGAAAAGTAATTGATATATAAAAAGAAAAAGGCTGACGATTTCTCGTCAGCCTTTGCTATGTCTGGTGGCCCCTGCTGGACTTGAACCAGCGACCAAGCGATTATGAGTCGCCTGCTCTAACCACTGAGCTAAGGGGCCATGGTAGCGGATTATAAAGTAACTCCGTGTCGCAATCCAGCCATTACCGCTCGCCTGCTGTTTTTATAAACAATGTATTTTCAATCCGTTATACTTTTCCTGGTGATGTTAGAAAGGAGTAAATATGGTTGAGGATATTTTGGCTCCAGGGTTACGGGTTGTGTTTTGCGGTATCAATCCTGGTCTTTCATCCGCCGGAACTGGTTTTCCCTTTGCTCATCCGGCAAATCGCTTCTGGAAGGTGATATATCAGGCTGGGTTTACCGACCGTCAGTTGAAGCCGCAGGAGGCACAGCATCTGCTGGATTATCGTTGTGGTGTCACCAAACTTGTAGACCGTCCAACAGTGCAAGCCAATGAAGTTTCAAAGCAGGAGCTGCACGCAGGCGGGCGTAAGCTGATTGAAAAAATTGAAGATTACCAACCACAAGCGTTGGCAATTCTGGGCAAACAGGCGTTTGAGCAAGGATTCAGCCAACGCGGTGCACAGTGGGGGAAGCAAACGCTCACTATTGGTTCGACGCAGATTTGGGTACTGCCAAATCCCAGCGGTTTAAGTCGCGTTTCACTGGAGAAACTGGTTGAGGCGTATCGGGAACTGGACCAGGCGCTGGTAGTGCGTGGGCGATAAAAAACGCCACCGAAAAGGTGGCGTTTGTGCAAAGGGAAAAGTGCCGGATGTGGCGTAACGCCTGATCCGGCCTACCGATTAATCGTCCAGGAAGCTACGCAGTACTTCAGAACGGCTCGGGTGACGCAGTTTACGCAGCGCCTTCGCTTCGATCTGACGGATACGTTCACGGGTAACGTCGAACTGTTTACCCACTTCTTCCAGCGTGTGGTCGGTGTTCATATCGATACCGAAGCGCATACGCAGAACTTTCGCTTCACGCGCGGTCAGGCCAGCCAGCACGTCGTGCGTTGCCGCACGCAGGCTTTCAGTGGTCGCAGAATCCAGCGGCAGCTCGAGGGTGGTATCCTCGATGAAATCCCCCAGATGCGAAT
The DNA here is from genome assembly GCF_002965245.1 of Escherichia sp. MOD1-EC6021. Lineage (NCBI taxonomy): Bacteria > Pseudomonadati > Pseudomonadota > Gammaproteobacteria > Enterobacterales > Enterobacteriaceae > Escherichia > Escherichia sp. MOD1-EC6021. The sequence continues at coordinate 58,344 of NZ_PTRU01000010.1, forward strand.
CTTCATCATCACCGATCGGCGTTTCCATGGAGATTGGCTCTTTGGCGATTTTCAGCACTTTGCGGATCTTGTCTTCCGGCATCAGCATACGTTCAGCCAGTTCTTCCGGCGTCGGCTCGCGGCCCATCTCTTGCAGCATCTGGCGAGAAATACGGTTGAGCTTGTTGATAGTCTCAATCATATGCACCGGAATACGGATGGTGCGCGCCTGATCCGCGATAGAACGAGTGATCGCCTGACGAATCCACCAGGTTGCGTAGGTGGAGAATTTGTAACCACGACGGTATTCGAACTTATCAACCGCTTTCATCAGGCCGATGTTACCTTCCTGAATCAGGTCAAGGAACTGCAAGCCACGGTTGGTGTATTTCTTGGCGATAGAAATAACCAGACGTAAGTTCGCTTCAACCATCTCTTTCTTCGCACGGCGGGCTTTCGCTTCACCGATGGACATACGACGGTTGATATCTTTAACCTGCTCGATGGTCAGGCCGGTTTCTTCTTCAATCTGCTGCAGTTTCTGCAGGGCGCGATGCACTTCTTCAGAGACATCGTGCAGTTTTTCCGACCACGGCTTGTTCATTGCAATTGCCGCGTTGAACCAGGTATCGCTGGTTTCGTTGCCGGTAAACAGGGTAATGAAGTTTTTCTTCGGCATTTTGCACTGCTCAACGCAGAGCTTCATGATCAGACGTTCTTGCGTACGAACGCGGTCCATCATGACGCGCATGCTGTTGACCAGGTAGTCAAACTGCTTCGGTACCAGGCGGAACTGTTTGAATACTTCAGACAGTTTCAGGATCTCTTCCTGAGCGGCTGCGTGACTGCGACCTTTCGCTTTGATGGTGTCACGCGTTACAACGTACTGAGCGCGCAGTTCCGCAAATTTTTCGCGAGCCAGTTCCGGGTCGATGCTGTTGTCATCATCGGCGCTATCGTCATCGCCATCTTCTTCGTCTTCATCTTCGTCATCGTCCAGATCTTCCTGGGAAAGCTCAGAACCGACGTGAGTGGCGGTAGGTGCCAGATCTTCTTCTGCGTTCGGGTCAACAAAGCCGGTGATCAGATCGGACAGACGCGCTTCTTCTGCTTCAACACGATCGTACTGTTCCAGCAGATAGGTGATCGCTTCCGGATATTCAGCAACGGAGCATTGAACCTGGTTGATCCCGTCTTCAATACGCTTAGCGATGTCAATTTCGCCTTCGCGGGTCAACAGTTCAACGGTGCCCATTTCACGCATGTACATGCGTACCGGGTCAGTCGTGCGCCCGATTTCAGATTCCACGCTGGAAAGCACCTGCGCGGCGGCTTCGGCAGCATCTTCGTCCGCGGTGTTTTCAGCCAGCATCAGATCATCGGCATCCGGTGCTTCTTCCATCACCTGAATGCCCATGTCGTTGATCATTTGGATGATGTCTTCGATCTGATCTGAATCGACGATATCTTCCGGCAGATGGTCATTGACCTCGGCATAGGTCAGATAGCCTTGCTCCTTACCACGGGTGACAAGAAGTTTCAGCTGTGACTGCGGGTTTTGCTCCATAAGACGGTATCCACACTTATTTCATGAGGTTGGTGTTGGGCGATTGACCCGCTGTCCTTCAGCCGTTAACGCTGAAATCCAACGGTTATTTACCGCCAACGATAATTACGAGGGCGTACTTATATATTTGCCGCTGCCTCTCAGTGCGGCTGTCGGGGGCTTCCCGATCGCTCTTCGGCACTTAAGCCGTTAAATTACTTTTTCGCCAGCTCCTGGTTTAATGTCCAGAGCTCCAGGCGTTCTTCGTTGCTTAAACCATGCGTGCGCTCACGAGCGATTAACTCTTCCTGGCGCAGTTCAAGCAGCGAATCAAACATATGGTTGAGTGAGTCGGTGAAGGTTTGCTCAGCAATATTCCTATCTGCTATATCGTCCCACATCGACAGTTTTTCAAGGGTGGCAGCATTATTTGTACCACGATAGTGCTCTAAAAGTTGCCCGGTGGTCAGACCCGGCTGAGAGAGACAAGTGTTGACCAGTTCTCTGAATAAGCCAAGTCCAGGGAGCTTATTTTCATCCAGATTCTCAAGCGGCGGGACCAATGTCGCTAATTCTGGATTTTGCACCAGCAACCCTATAAGTATACGCATGGTCGTGCGTTTTAGCTGTGGAACAGGGCGAGAAACGCTGCTCTCCGCCGCTTTTGGCATTAATCGTTCAAGCTGGCTGTCATCAAGTATGCCTAATTTGCTGCCTAATTCCTGACGAAGATAGATTCGCAGCGTTTCGCCCGGCACCTGCGATATCAATGGCAGTGCCAGCGTACTCAAACGTGCGCGCCCGTCAGGGGTACTCAGATCAACTTGCGGCATCAGACTGTTAAACAGAAAAGCGGAGAGCGGCATCGCCTGCTCCATCCGCGCTTCAAACGCTTCTTTACCTTCTTTGCGCACCAGCGTGTCAGGGTCTTCGCCATCAGGCAAAAACATAAAACGTAGCTGCCGTCCGTCTGTCATGTAAGGCAACGCCGTTTCCAGCGCTCGCCAGGCGGCATCGCGGCCTGCACGGTCGCCGTCATAACAGCAAATGACATTGTTGGTCGCGCGGAACAACAGTTGTATGTGATCGGCGGTGGTTGACGTACCTAACGACGCAACGGCGTAATTAATACCGTATTGCGCCAGCGCCACCACGTCCATATAGCCTTCGACCACAAGCAGACGATTGGGTTCAGCGTTATCCTGCTGCGCCTCATAAAGACCGTATAGCTGGCGGCCTTTATGGAAAATATCGGTTTCCGGCGAGTTCAGGTATTTGGGGGTATCGTTGCCCAACACGCGCCCGCCAAAACCAATCACCCGACCGCGTTTATCGCGAATGGGGAACATCACCCGCTCGCGGAAACGATCGTAACTGCGACCCTGATCGTTGGTGACCAACATGCCCGCATCAATCAACGACTGACGATTTTCTGGATTGCCGCCAAACCGTTTCAGGACGTTGTCCCAGCCGGGGGGCGCAAAACCAATCGCAAAGCGGGCGATAACCTCGTGGCTTAATCCGCGTTTTTCCAGATACTGGCGCGCAGACGTGGCAACAGGTTGCTGTAAAGATTGTTGGTAAAACGTATTCAGACCGTCCATCAACTGATAAAGCGTTTGCCGTTGATGGCGCTCGATCTGACTGGGGCCGCTGCCTGCTTCAAATGGCACTTCAAGATTGTGCATTGCCGCCAGCTCTTCGACCGTTTCGACGAACTCGAGCTTGTCGTAGTTCATCAGGAAGTCGATCGCATTGCCGTGCGCGCCACATCCAAAGCAGTGGTAAAACTGTTTTTCACCGTTAACGGTGAATGACGGGGTTTTCTCGTTGTGGAATGGACAACACGCGTGGAAATTCTTGCCCTGCTTTTTCAGCTTTACACGGGCATCGATCAGATCGACGATGTCAGTGCGTGCCAGCAGATCATTAATGAATACGCGTGGGATTCGTCCAGCCATAGGCCCCGATTTTTAGCAATTCATAAACGAAAATAAGCCGCGCATTCCTTTCGGAAGCACGGCCTTACAACTACAACTCGGTCTGATCGGAGAGCAACGCTCTCGGGGAATTAGTACAGACGAGTGCGGCGTGCGTTTTCGCGAGCCAGTTTCTTCGCGTGACGTTTCACTGCAGAAGCTTTAGCGCGCTTACGTTCGGTAGTCGGTTTTTCATAGAACTCACGACGACGAACTTCCGCCAGAACACCTGCTTTTTCGCAGGAACGCTTGAAGCGACGCAGAGCTACGTCGAACGGCTCGTTTTCACGTACTTTAATTACCGGCATGTGCCTCTCACCTTTGATTAATTCGGTTTGCCGCTGGCATCAACGCCAGCTTATTTCAAAATGGTGCGGAATTTTACTGCAATTGCTGCTGCTTTGTAAAGCACCGCGGCCTTTTTTGAAAGGGACTTTTATAAGGGTGAGGAGTATACACGAGGCTTTCTCCAGGGGCGAACAAAGTTTTACATCAACCCGCATTGGTCCTACACTGCGCGGTAATAAAGCGAGGTAAAACAAGTCATGCGTGTACTGGGTATTGAAACTTCCTGCGATGAAACCGGCATCGCCATTTACGACGATGAAAAAGGTTTGTTAGCCAACCAATTGTATAGTCAGGTGAAATTGCACGCTGACTACGGTGGTGTAGTGCCTGAACTGGCCTCCCGCGATCACGTGCGTAAAACCGTACCGTTGATCCAGGAGGCGCTGAAAGAGTCCGGTTTAACGGCAAAAGACATTGACGCCGTGGCCTATACTGCAGGCCCTGGATTAGTCGGTGCGCTGTTGGTTGGCGCAACGGTCGGGCGTTCGCTGGCGTTTGCCTGGGGCGTTCCGGCGATCCCTGTACACCATATGGAAGGGCATCTGTTAGCGCCGATGCTGGAAGATAACCCACCGGAATTTCCGTTTGTCGCGCTGCTGGTTTCCGGCGGCCATACGCAGTTAATCAGCGTCACAGGCATTGGTCAGTACGAGCTGCTCGGCGAGTCTATCGATGATGCCGCCGGTGAAGCCTTTGATAAAACCGCGAAACTGTTAGGGCTCGATTATCCTGGTGGTCCGTTACTGTCGAAAATGGCGGCGCAGGGTACAGCCGGGCGCTTTGTCTTCCCGCGCCCGATGACTGACCGCCCAGGGCTGGATTTCAGCTTTTCTGGTCTGAAAACCTTTGCGGCAAATACCATTCGTGATAACGGCACCGACGACCAGACGCGTGCTGATATCGCCCGCGCCTTTGAAGATGCGGTGGTCGATACGTTGATGATTAAGTGTAAGCGAGCGCTGGATCAGACAGGCTTTAAGCGACTGGTCATGGCAGGCGGCGTGAGTGCTAACCGCACGTTACGGGCGAAGCTGGCTGAAATGATGAAAAAACGCCGTGGCGAAGTGTTCTACGCGCGTCCGGAATTTTGTACTGATAACGGCGCGATGATCGCCTATGCCGGAATGGTGCGGTTTAAAGCAGGCGCGACGGCGGATCTCGGCGTTAGCGTGCGTCCGCGCTGGCCGCTGGCAGAGTTACCGGCCGCGTAAAACTATTAGGTGCCGGAGAGTCACTTCCGGCACCGTCCTCACTTAAAGCAACACCACGGGCATCCACAGTAAGCCGGTAATCACCAGCAACACGAGGAATATCAGCCCAAAAATTGCCCCCAGTCGCCAGTAATCCACCGTTGGCAGATAACCACTACCGTAGTAAATCGGACTGGGTCCGGTGGCGTATGGTGTAAGAATGCTCCCCAGACCAATTGCCGCGCCAACCATCAGGCAGAACACGGGAAGCGGGATTTCCGGCATCGCCAGCGCGGCGGCAATCATCATCGGCGCGAGAGCGGAGGTATACGCCGTGGCGCTGGCAAAGAAGTAGCGTAGCAGATAAAACACCACAATCAACGCCACCATCACCATCGTTGGCGAATAACCGCTTAAGCTGCCTGCTAACAGTTTGCCAAACCAGCTAATAAAACCGGTGTTGTTGAGTCCGGTAGCGAGGGTGATAAGCGAGGCCAGCCAGAAGAAAACGTTCCACGCCGCTTTATTACTGACAATATCGTCCCAGCAGATAATGCGCAGAAGCAGCATCAGTGCCACCACGCTGTAACCGACCATCGCGGCATCGATATAATCACCGCCGAAAATCCACAGCACCAGTGCGCCTACCATCAGCCCCAGCATCCGTTTTTCACGAGAACAGAGCGGGCCCATTGCCTGCAGTTCCGTCTCTGCCCAGCGCGGCACCTGATCACCAGACTTCAGTACCGGCGGGTACAGCACGTAAGCCAGCCAGGGAACCAGCAGAACCAGTAAAATGCTGAGCGGCAACATGCCGAGAAACCAGTCGCCCCAACTCAGCGTGGCGTGAGATGCGCTTTTCATCAGTCCAATTAACAGCAAGTTTGGTGCCATCGCCGTCAGGAAAATGGCGCTGGTCACGCAGTCGGCAACAATCCCCATCCACATGATGTACGAGCCCATGCTGCGCGAACTGCTGTCGTTTGGTTGTGATTGATAGAGCGGTGGCAGGTTACGGATGATGGGATAGATAATCCCCGCACCGCGCGCCGAGTTGGACGGTGTTACAGGTGCCAGGATCAGCTCGGAGAACATCACCGCATAGCCGAGAAACAGCGTACGATGCCCCATCTTTTTCACCAGAATCAGCGCGATACGTCGCCCCAGCCCGGTTTTTTCATAGCCTGTGCCAAACATAAAGGCGGCGAAAATCAGCCAGATAACCGAATTAGAAAAACCAGAAACCGCCCAGGAGAGGGATTTGGCGGTGAACTTAAAACCTGGCTGGGCGAGCTGCTCCGGGCTAAACAGCAGCCACGGCGAGAGAATGGCGATAATGGAGATACCCACCATCGCCACCACGGCACCCGGCACGGGTTCGAGGATCAGTCCAACGATCACGCCAGTAAAAACGGCAAAGTAGAGCCAGGTATGACTCTCCAGCCCTGCGGGAACCGGAATTAGAGCAATAATGGCGATGACCGCCAGCGGCGCAAGGTATCGCCACCATTCAGTGGAAGGTTTCATCGTGTTATGCCTGCGAAAAAGGAGAGGGGGTGAGCCTCTCCGGGAGGGTTATTTGATGTAGTGGACGTGCTCGCAAATCTCTTCCACGATGGGATCGCGGCGTTCGGCGAACAGCTTTTTGTTTTCGGCTATCTGGTTGTTGCCGTGGGTATCAATAGAGACAATCAGCGGACCGAACTCTTTGACCCGGCAGACCCACAGCGACTCCGGCATCCCGAGTTCTGTCCAGTGCACCTCTTCAATCTCTTCCACCTGGGTTGCCGCCAGTACTGCGCAGCCTGCCGGGAAAATCACATGCAACGCCTTGAATTTCTGGCAGCCTTCTTCGGTCAGCGGCCCCATTCCGCCTTTGCCGACCACCAGTTTCACGCCGGTCTGTTCGATAAATTCACGTTCAAAACTTTCCATACGCATACTGGTTGTCGGGCCGACGGATACCATCTCCCATTTGTCGCCGTTTTTGCGCACGATGGGGCCAGCGTGGAAAATCGCTTTGCCGTTGAGATCGTAAGGGATCGGACGTTTGAGTTCGATCAAGCGACGGTGACAAACGTCACGGCAGGTTACCAGCGTACCGGTCAGGTAGATCACATCGCCGACGCGAATATCTTGCAGATCTTCAGCTTTGATCGGGGTTGTCAGGATCTTTTTCATAACGCACTCCGGGTGTGAGACAGATTTTCAAAGGTGAGATCGGCATGAACCAGCAGTGTGCCGCGACGATGCGCCCAGCAGCCGGTAGAAACAGCAACGCCGATGGTTGACGGATGGCGGGCGGCAGATTCGATATGTACGCCCATCACTGAACTGTTGCCAGTCAGCCCCTGTGGACCAATCCCCAGACGGTTGAGTCCTTCTTCCAGGCGTAGTTCCAGCTCTGCCGCTTTTGGATTGGGATGGCGGCTGCCAATCGGGCGCAAAATGGCTTTACGTGAGAGCACAGCGGCGGTTTCCACCGAGGTGGCGATGCCCACGCCTACCAGTACCGGTGGACAGGCGTTTACGGCGAGGGTGGAGATATTTTCGAAGACGAATTTCACTACGCCTTCGTAGCCTTCCGACGGCATTAACACTTTCGAACGACCAGGCAACGTGCAGCCGCCGCCTGCCATGTAAACTTCGATTTCCGCATCGTCACCGTCGGGGACGATATCCCAGGTGACCCACGGTACGCCGCTGCCGGTATTTTTGCCGGTGTTCACTTCGTCAAAAATTTCTACCGCATTGTGACGCAGTGGCGCTTTGACGGTTGCCTCTTCCACGGCTTGCTTAAGAATGCTTTGCAGCTCGCCAAGCAGTGGGAAACGGGAACCGACCTTAACAAAAAACATGATTTCGCCGGTGTCCTGACAGGCAGGACGATTCAGGTCGATTGCTTTTTGCATGTTGTCGAACATCGTGTGGTAGATGATTTTCCCCATCGACGACGTTTCGGCATCCTTTAGCTGTTTTAGTTTGTCCACCACGTCATCGGGCATTCGGGTAGAAATCATGGCGGTAAAGTTAGCGACAATCTCCGTCAACTTATTCACTGCCTGTTGCTTATTACTTTCGCTCATCATGGCAACTCCAGTTTATGTATTTGTCTGGAAAAATTCACCGCCACAAACTACCACTAAAAATGTGGTTTTATATTTTTTGCCGCCGTGAATATGTAATTCACAGTTCGTGAATCAACGCGAAAATAAGAATGAATATTGCGCCAGAGCAGGGAATGGCAATGTTTTGCGAAATACACTGCGCTTATCACAACTGCGGATAATTAACGATGCTGAATAGCTGGCCTTTAGCCAAAGATTTGCAGGTACTGGTAGAAATCGTCCACAGCGGGAGTTTTAGTGCTGCAGCGGCGACGCTTGGGCAAACGCCTGCATTTGTCACCAAGCGGATCCAAATCCTTGAAAATACGCTGGCAACAACGCTGCTGAACCGCTCCGCCCGCGGCGTGGCGCTGACTGAAAGTGGCCAACGTTGTTACGAGCATGCGCTGGAAATCCTCACCCAATATCAGCGACTGGTCGATGACGTCACGCAAATCAAAACGCGCCCGGAGGGGATGATTCGTATTGGCTGTAGTTTTGGTTTTGGGCGCAGCCATATTGCGCCAGCTATTACCGAACTGATGCGCAATTATCCTGAGTTACAGGTGCATTTTGAATTGTTCGATCGGCAAATTGATTTAGTGCAGGATAATATTGATCTGGATATTCGTATTAATGACGAAATTCCTGATTATTATATTGCGCATCTTTTGACAAAAAATAAACGAATATTATGTGCAGCGCCTGAGTATCTGCAAAAATATCCGCAGCCACAATCCTTGCAGGAATTAAGTCGTCATGACTGTCTGGTGACCAAAGAGCGCGATATGACCCACGGAATATGGGAGTTGGGGAACGGTCAGGAGAAAAAATCGGTGAAGGTAAGCGGGCACCTTTCCTCCAATAGCGGCGAGATTGTGCTGCAATGGGCGCTGGAAGGAAAAGGAATTATGCTGCGTTCTGAGTGGGATGTTTTACCGTTTCTGGAGAGTGGCAAACTGGTGCGAGTATTGCCGGAGTATGCACAAAGCGCCAATATCTGGGCTGTTTACCGGGAGCCGCTCTATCGCAGCATGAAATTACGTGTCTGCGTGGAATTTCTGGCGGCATGGTGCCAGCAGCGGCTAGGCAAGCCCGACGAAGGCTATCAGGTTATGTAGACTCGCGAAAAATCACTCAGGATCCTTTTCGCGCTTTCTTTTGAATTTCGTCCAGATTTTTGTCTCCTGACGACGCCACAGACGCTGGATGTTGTCATGATGGCGCAGCAGGATCAGGCATGAGAGCATCGAAACCGGGAAGGTGAATTGTGGCTTAAACCACCAGACGTAAAATGGAGCAATCAGTGCGCTGACAATCGCTCCCAGCGACGAGTATCCGCTCAATAGCACGGTCAGTAACCAGGTTCCCGCCATTACTCCGGTGAGATCCCAGCCAATTGGTGCGATGGCACCAAAAGCGGTAGCAACGCCTTTTCCTCCTTTAAAACCGAAGAAAACGGGCCAGATGTGTCCAAGGCAGGCGGCGATGGCAATTAAGCCTAGCCAGAAGGGGCTGACACCTAATTCATACGCGCCCCAGACGGGCAACATTCCTTTCAGAACGTCGAAAATCAGTACTGCTACGGCTGCTCCCTTGCCACCGATACGTAACACATTGGTTGCGCCAGGATTACCGGAGCCGCTGGTTCGCGGATCGGGCAGCCCACACAAGCGGCAAACCAGAATGGCACTGGAAATGGAGCCGCAGAGGTACGCGATGAGGATCATTCCAGGCGCGATTGCACTCATAAGCTGTTCCGTTTTGAAAATTCGTGTTCAACGATGAATCTGTGGATAATACGCACATTTCGCCGGAAGTGGTATCCGGTTAGCCAAAAAGCAGGCAGGACGTGATGGATATTGTATTTATAGAGCAACTTTCGGTAATCACCACTATTGGTGTTTACGACTGGGAACAGACCATCGAACAGAAGTTAGTGTTCGATATCGAAATGGCGTGGGATAACCGTAAAGCGGCGAAAAGTGATGATGTGGCGGATTGCCTCAGTTACGCTGACATTGCAGAAACGGTAGTCAGCCACGTCGAGGGCGCGCGTTTTGCGCTGGTGGAACGTGTGGCGGAAGAGGTGGCGGAGCTGCTGTTAGCACGCTTCAACTCGCCGTGGGTGCGTATCAAACTCAGCAAGCCAGGCGCAGTGGCGCGGGCGGCGAATGTTGGCGTCATCATTGAGCGTGGCAATAATCTGAAAGAAAATAATTAATTTTACAGCTGTTAAACCAAACGGTTATAACCTGGTCATACTGCAGTAGTTTGGACAAGCGTTACATTTTTATAATTTAGGGGTTTATTGATGAGCGATATGCACTCGCTGCTGATAGCGGCAATATTGGGTGTGGTCGAAGGATTGACAGAATTTCTGCCGGTATCCAGCACGGGCCATATGATTATTGTCGGTCACTTGTTGGGATTTGAGGGCGACACGGCGAAAACCTTTGAAGTCGTGATCCAGTTAGGATCAATTCTGGCGGTAGTAGTGATGTTCTGGCGGCGTCTGTTTGGCCTGATTGGCATTCACTTTGGTCGTCCGCTGCAACACGAAGGAGAAGGCAAAGGCCGTTTAACGCTGATCCACATTCTGCTTGGCATGATCCCAGCGGTAGTACTGGGGCTGTTGTTCCACGACACGATTAAGTCGTTGTTTAATCCAATAAATGTGATGTATGCGCTGGTCGTTGGCGGTCTGTTGCTGATTGCCGCCGAATGCCTGAAGCCGAAAGAGCCGCGTGCGCCGGGTCTCGATGATATGACCTATCGTCAGGCGTTTATGATTGGCTGCTTCCAGTGTCTGGCGCTGTGGCCAGGTTTCTCCCGTTCCGGGGCGACCATTTCAGGTGGGATGCTGATGGGTGTGAGCCGTTATGCGGCTTCTGAGTTCTCGTTCCTGCTGGCGGTGCCGATGATGATGGGCGCAACGGCGCTCGATCTCTACAAAAGCTGGGACTTCCTGACAACCGGCGATATCCCGATGTTTGCCGTTGGGTTTATCACCGCTTTTGTGGTGGCGCTGATAGCGATTAAAACCTTCCTGCAATTGATTAAGCGCATTTCGTTTATCCCTTTCGCCATTTATCGCTTTATTGTGGCGGCTGCGGTGTATGTCGTGTTCTTTTGATTGAGGAATAGTGTCGGATATGACGCTTGTGCGTCTTATCCGACCTGGCCGGTGTTTGCAATAAATTGAAATTCAAGTGCTTAATCAGGCTTTGGACAACGTTGTTCCTTCCAGCTGGCTACCGCCGCAATCCGCCGTCGGGTCAGCTCCTCGCGAATCTCCACACCTTTAAATCCCGCTTCAACGACGGCTTTTGTCGGCACTGACTGTGCCACTTCCCAGGCTTCGCGCAACCAGCGGCCTTGCGGGTAGTCCGCTGATTCAAAACCGGTTCTGCCGCGCACATCAGCCTCGCTGGTCAGCGCCAGTTGCTCGACACGCTGCGGTTTACGCCAGGCGTCGATGGAATCAAATAGTTTGACGATGGTTTTTGGGTTCAGCATTGGGAAGGTGTGGATGAGATCGTGAAACTCAGCCACCAGTCTGGCTAAATCGCGAATTTCATTTGGCACGCGCAGACGCTGGCATAGTTGTTCCACTAACTTCACACCCGCCGGGCCATGACCATGATGACGCGGCCAAAGTTCTGGCGGCGTCAGTCCTTTACCGAGATCGTGGCATAGCGTTGCGAAACGGACATCGACCTGCGGACTTAGCATCGCCGCCATTGAGAGCGTCATTAAGGTGTGAATACCGGTGTCGATTTCCGGATGCCACTTGGCAGGGGCCGGAACGCCAAACAGGGCGTCAATTTCCGGGAATAAAACGCGCAGTGCGCCGCAATCGCGCAGTACCTGGAAGAACACCTGGGGATTGCGGGTAGTGAGGGCGCTTTCCGTCTCTTTCCACACCCGTTCAGGCGTCAGGTGTTCCAGTTCACCCGCGTGGGTCATCTCGCGCATCAGCGCCAGAGTTTCATCGGCAATACGAAAACCGAGGTGGGCATAACGCGCAGCAAAACGCGCCACGCGCAATACGCGTAACGGATCTTCGCCAAAAGCGGGGGAAACATGGCGCAACAGACGATTTTGCAGATCGCCCAGACCGTTGTACGGGTCGATAATCTCGCCGTTATCGTCCTGGGCCAGCGCATTAATGGTCAGATCGCGCCGCTTAAGATCATCTTCCAGCGTGACATCCGGTGCGGCATAGCAGGTAAAACCGGTGTAACCGGAACCGGATTTCCGTTCGGTACGTGCCAGCGCATACTCTTCATGCGTTTGCGGATGCAGAAAAACAGGAAAATCGCGGCCTACCTGCTGGTAGCCCGCGTCGAGCATCTCCTGTGGCGTACTACCGACTACCACCCAATCTCTGTCTTTGACCGGTAGCCCTAACAATGCATCCCGAACAGCACCACCGACCAGATAAATCTTCACGCCATCATCCCTTCGTCAAATACACAATTCCTAATAATAAGACAGTGCAACGAAGAAGGCGATTTAGTTCATCCAGCGATCTTTACGTTTGCGCGTTGGGATCAGGTGCGGCAGTACCAGACCGAGCAGCAAGCCAAGCCCCAGCACGCCGCCACCATACATAAACCACTGCATGATGATGGTGCGCTGTTTGTCATCCAGCTGCACGCTGGCGGCATCGACCTTTTTCTGCGCGACAATCAGCTCGTTTTTCAGTTTCTGATTTTCTTCTTTTAACCCGTTGATCACGCTGTCGCTCTGCGCCACTTTTTGCTGCATTTCTGCGGTGCGCTGATTCCAGGTGTTATCGATATTGGTGAGCTTATCGGTCAGGGTTTTGACCTGATTTTCCAGATCTGGCACACGGGAGCGCAGGCTTGGCTCAGTGCTAAGTTGTTTCAACGGGATCCAGGCGGTACGGCCAGAGCTGTCTTTCACCTGGGCATAATTGGTGTTGGCGTCAGTTTGTAATAAGGTCACTTCCTCGCCGGCGTTAACCGTGCCCACGAGGCGATAATGGTCTCCCGGACCGCTACGGACCCAGGTATTCAGTTCGTCGGAAACATAGCGCGTTTCTTCAGCGTGTGAGACGGCAGTCGCGCTAAGTGCGAGTAAAGTTAATCCGATCAGGCGTAATTTTGGCATCAGGCTGTCGTTATTGTCATGGAAAGTGGAACGATAGTAGTGGCATCAGTGTCGCTACGCAAAGCATTCGACATCAATCGGAATCCTCTGTGTCAGGTCTTGCCACTGCTTCAAACTTTTACGCCCGTCAAATTGCCCGTTGCATGGCAATTTGGCGCAAAATACTATCTACTGACAAAAAAGATCGCATTAAGTTCGCCGTTCATCGTCACTTATGTGACATAACCGATAAGTAAAGGCCTTGACATCCTCCCCCACCTTCGCGCAAAGCGACTCAGGAGGGGGATTCCCTTGTCAGGGTAGCAATACGTTGCCGCATTGCCCGGTTCCTCGCTCGACGGCTTACGCCGCCTTACGGGCGCGTCCTTTACGGACTGACGGCAATATTTGTCCTGCCGCCATGACTTCAAAACCTGCTGTTAATATATTGCGAGCGCCGTTTACATCGGCGTTTGCCGTATAGCCGCACGCGGTACAGATAAAGCTCGCCTGCGTCCTGCGGTTATTTTTCGATGTATGCCCACAACATGCGCATTTCTGACTGGTGTACGCCGGATTAATCGCCAGCACATCACCGCCGCGCCATGCCTGCTTATATTCGAGCTGGCGGCGCATTTCTGCCCAGCCCTGATCCAGTATCGCCCGGTTAAGACCTGATTTTGCCGCGACGTTGCGCCCCGGCTGGTCTACCGTACCCGCTGCTGATTTTGACATGTTCGAAACCTTTAAATCCTCAATGACTATCATCGCGTGGTTTTTGCTGATCGTCGTCGTGGTTTTATGAAGGTAATCGCGGCGGATGTTTGCGATATGAGAGTGGAAACGGGAAATCTTCGCTTTCTGCTTTTTCCAGTTGGCGGAGAATTTAACCATCCGGGCCAGACGGCGCTGTAAGCGAGCCAGCTTATCCTGATTTTTTTTAAAGCTGTTTACCGGTTCAAAGACAGTGCTGTCTGAAAGTGTTGCCAGCTTCGTTATACCTGCATCCAGGCCTATTGCGCTGGTCGATGCGTGAATCGGATCGGTAACAGCTAATTCGACCTGAAAAGACACATACCAGTGTCCGGCATGCTGGCTGATGGTGCAATTTTTAATGACGCCTTCAATCTTCCGGGACTGACGAAATTTAACCCAGCCCAGTCCTGACGGGAGTTTCACACGGCCATAATCCAGCCCACAATATTTGCTGAAATTGACGAACCGGATAGAGTCGCAGCCTTTGGTTTTCTTTTTGAAAACGGGCTTTTCAGCCGTCAGGGATTTATCAAAACAGCGATCCCATGCGCTCCGTAGGTCTTTCAGTTTCTGCTGGAGGTTGTCAGTGTAACCCTCAGCAAGAAAGGCCAGCTCAGGGAGTTTTTTCCAGCCCGTAAGTCGTTTATTCAGGTCGAAAGCTGACGGAATTTTTCCGCCCGCGTCATGAATGCTCAGTGTTTCATTCAGTGCATAGTTCCAGACAAAGCGAGCGCAACCGCACAACTGACGCAACCTTTGCGCCTGCTGGTCAGTGGGGTAGAGCCTGTATTTATATGCTTTCTGGATTAACATTTTGCATTCAGTATGTGGTTATTTAGAATGTACAATATATCCACATTTTTTTGGGAGGATCAATACGTGTGCGAAATCAATCGTTCACGCTATTCAGCTTACCTGTTGCATGTTCACGTTGTTTTTATGACAAAATACCGCCGTCCAGTTTTTGGTGAATTGCATCATGCAAACATGCGTCAGTATGTAGCGGAGGTATGCGCGGACTTTGGCGCCGAGTTAAAGGAATGTGACGGCGAGGCAGATCATGTTCACATGCTGATTGAATACCCACCGTTGGTGCAACTCACAAAGCTGGTAAACAGCCTTAAGTCCGTTACCAGTAGGCGGCTGCGGAATGATTTTATTGATTTGCGCGCCGCGTATTCAAAGCCCGTACTCTGGTCACGCTCTTATTTCATCGGTTCATGTGGTGGAGCACCGCTGGAAGTTGTGAAAAAGTATATTCAGAATCAGCGTGGCTGATAAACTGCGGGCTTAACAGCCCAAATTCCCCTCCCGCCTACGTTGGGGGGGAGTACCCAGTGGAGGAAGGATGGCTCAGGAAATCGAATTAAAGTTTATTGTTAATCACAGTGCCGTTGAGACGCTGCGTGACCATCTCAATACGCTGGGCGGCGAGTACCATGACCCCGTGCAGTTGCTGAATATTTACTACGAAACGCCGGATAACTGGTTGCGTGAACACGATATGGGCTTACGTATTCGTGGCGAAAACGGCCGCTATGAGATGACCATGAAAGTCGCAGGAAGAGTGACTGGCGGTTTACACCAGCGCCCGGAATATAACGTGGCGTTGAGCGAACCGACGCTCGAGCTGGCGCAGTTACCGACGGAAGTCTGGCCGAACGGTGAGTTACCAGCCGATCTCGCGTCCCGCGTGAAGCCACTGTTCAGCACCGATTTTTATCGCGAAAAATGGCTGGTGGAACTCGATGGCAGCCGAATTGAAATCGCTCTCGATCAGGGCGAGGTGAAGGCAGGCGAATTTGCTGAGCCTATCTGCGAGCTTGAACTGGAACTGCTTAGCGGCGACACGCGCGCGGTGCTGAAACTGGCGAACCAACTGGTATCGCAAACCGGATTACGTCAGGGCAGCCTGAGCAAAGCCGCGCGCGGCTATCATCTGGCGCAGGGCAATCCCGCGCGTGAAATCAAACCCACCACCATTTTGCATGTTGCGGCAAAAGCTGATGTGGAACAGGGGCTGGAAGCGGCGCTCGAGCTGGCGTTAGCGCAATGGCAGTATCATGAAGAACTGTGGGTACGTGGCAACGATGCGGCGAAAGAGCAGGTGCTGGCAGCCATCGGTCTGGTCCGTCATACGCTGATGCTGTTCGGCGGTATTGTGCCGCGTAAAGCGAGCACTCACTTACGTGACCTGCTGACCCAATGCGAAGCGACCATCGTTTCTGCGGTATCTGCCGTGACGGCGGTCTACTCTACCGAAACGGCGATGGCGAAGCTGGCGTTGACCGAATGGCTGGTAAGCAAAGCCTGGCAGCCGTTTTTAGATGCCAAAGCGCAGGGCAAAATCAGCGATTCTTTCAAACGCTTTGCCGATATCCATCTTTCCCGCCATGCCGCTGAACTGAAAAGCGTTTTCTGCCAGCCATTAGGCGATCGCTACCGTGACCAATTGCCGCGCCTGACGCGTGACATTGACTCAATATTGTTGCTGGCGGGTTACTACGATCCTCTCGTCGCGCAAGCCTGGCTGGAGAACTGGCAGGGACTGCGTCATGCCATTGCGACCGGGCAACGCATTGAAATTGAACATTTCCGTAATGAGGCAAACAATCAGGAACCGTTCTGGTTGCACAGCGGAAAACGTTAATCAGGCAAGGATAAAATCGCTTATGAAGCCGCTCTCTTCACCGTTACAGCAGTACTGGCAGACCGTTGTTGAGCGGCTGCCAGCGCCTTTAGCCGAGGAATCACTTAGCGCACAGGCGAAGTCAGTACTTACCTTCAGTGATTTTGTGCAGGACAGCGTAATTGCGCATCCAGAGTGGCTGACGGAACTGGAAAGCCAGCCGCCGCAGGCCGACGAATGGCAGCATTACGCTGCATGGTTGCAGAAGGCGCTCAGTGATGTAAGCGACGAAGCAGGGTTAATGCGCGAGCTGCGTCTGTTCCGGCGGCGCATTATGGTGCGCATCGCCTGGGCGCAAACGCTGGCACTGGTTACTGAAGAGAGCATATTGCAGCAGCTCAGCCATCTGGCGGAGACATTGATTGTCGCCGCGCGTGACTGGCTGTATGAGGCCTGCTGCCGCGAGTGGGGTACGCCCTGCAATGCGCAGGGTGAAGCGCAACCGCTGCTGATTTTAGGCATGGGTAAACTGGGCGGCGGGGAGCTGAATTTTTCCTCAGATATCGATCTGATTTTTGTCTGGCCGGAACATGGTTGCACGCAGGGCGGACGCAGGGAACTGGATAACGCTCAGTTCTTTACCCGCATGGGTCAGCGGCTGATTAAAGTGCTGGATCAACCAACGCAGGATGGTTTTGTTTATCGCGTGGATATGCGACTGCGTCCGTTTGGCGAAAGTGGCCCGCTGGTGCTGAGCTTTGCGGCACTGGAAGACTATTACCAGGAGCAGGGGCGCGACTGGGAGCGATACGCCATGGTCAAGGCGCGGATTATGGGCGTTAGCGACGGCGTCTATGCTAACGAGTTGCGTGCGATGCTGCGCCCGTTTGTTTTCCGCCGTTACATCGATTTCAGCGTCATCCAGTCGCTGCGCAACATGAAAGGGATGATTGCCCGTGAAGTGCGCCGACGCGGTTTGACCGATAACATCAAACTTGGCGCGGGTGGCATTCGCGAAATTGAATTTATCGTTCAGGTGTTCCAGCTCATTCGCGGTGGGCGCGAGCCGTCGCTGCAATCCCGCTCTTTACTACCCACTCTCAGCACCATTGCCGCGCTGCATCTGCTTTCTGAAAACGATGCCGAACAATTGCGAGTGGCGTATCTCTTCCTGCGGCGTCTGGAAAACCTGCTGCAAAGCATTAACGACGAACAAACTCAGACGCTTCCTTCGGATGAGCTTAACCGTGCGCGGCTGGCATGGGCAATGGATTTCGCGGACTGGCCGCAACTGACCGGGGCGCTGACCGGACATATGACCAATGTGCGCCGGGTGTTTAATGAATTGATTGGCGACGACGAAAGCGAAACACAGGAAGAGTCGCTGTCGGAACAGTGGCGTGAGCTGTGGCAGGATGCGTTGCAGGAAGATGACACTACGCCAGTGCTGGCGCATCTTAGCGAAGATGATCGCAAACAGGTGCTGACGCTGATTGCTGATTTCCGCAAAGAGCTGGATAAGCGCACTATTGGGCCGCGAGGACGTCAGGTGCTCGACCATCTGATGCCGCATCTGCTAAGTGATGTCTGTGCGCGTGAAGACGCTGCTGTCACGCTGTCGCGCATTACCGCTTTGCTGGTGGGGATTGTTACCCGCACTACCTATCTTGAGCTGCTTAGTGAATTCCCCGCGGCGCTTAAGCATTTGATTTCTCTGTGTGCCGCATCGCCGATGATTGCCAGCCAACTGGCGCGTTATCCATTATTGCTGGACGAACTGCTCGATCCAAACACTCTCTACCAGCCGACGGCGACGGATGCCTACCGTGATGAACTGCGCCAGTATTTGCTGCGCGTGCCGGAAGATGACGAAGAACAACAGCTTGAGGCGCTGCGTCAGTTCAAACAGGCGCAACTTTTACGCATCGCGGCGGCGGATATCGCCGGTACGCTACCGGTAATGAAAGTGAGCGATCACTTAACCTGGCTGGCAGAAGCCATGATAGATGCTGTCGTACAACAGGCATGGGTTCAAATGGTTGCCCGCTACGGTAAGCCAAATCACCTGAACGAACGCGAAGGGCGTGGTTTTGCGGTGGTCGGCTACGGCAAGCTGGGCGGCTGGGAGTTAGGCTACAGTTCTGATCTTGACCTGATCTTCCTCCATGATTGCCCAATGGATGCGATGACTGACGGCGAGCGGGAAATCGACGGGCGACAGTTTTATCTGCGTCTGGCGCAACGCATTATGCATCTGTTCAGTACGCGAACCTCTTCCGGCATTTTGTATGAAGTGGATGCTCGACTGCGTCCGTCCGGGGCGGCGGGAATGCTGGTCACCTCTGCAGAAGCGTTTTCCGATTATCAGAAAAACGAGGCCTGGACGTGGGAGCATCAGGCGCTGGTGCGTGCTCGCGTGGTATATGGTGATCCACAATTGACCGCGCAATTTGACGCGGTACGCCGGGAGATTATGACGCTGCCGCGTGAAGGCAAAACCTTACAGACAGAAGTGCGGGAAATGCGCGAGAAAATGCGCGCTCATCTCGGCAATAAACATCGCGATCGCTTTGATATCAAAGCCGATGAAGGCGGAATTACCGATATCGAATTTATTACCCAATATCTGGTGTTGCGCTACGCTCATGAAAAACCGAAGTTAACGCGCTGGTCAGACAACGTGCGTATTCTGGAGCTGCTGGCGCAAAACGACATTATGGAAGAGCAGGAAGCGATGGCGCTGACCCGTGCTTACACTACGCTGCGCGATGAACTTCATCATCTGGCATTACAGGAATTGCCGGGCCATGTGTCGGAGGATTGCTTCACCGCAGAGCGTGATCTGGTGCGGGCAAGCTGGCAGAAGTGGCTGGTGGAAGAATGAAGTATGGTATTATCGCGCGCAAATTTTGAATCTCTCAGGAGACAGGAATGAAAGTAACGCTGCCAGAGTTTGAACGTGCAGGAGTGATGGTGGTTGGTGATGTGATGCTGGATCGTTACTGGTACGGTCCCACCAGCCGTATCTCGCCGGAAGCGCCGGTGCCCGTGGTTAAAGTGAATACCATCGAAGAACGTCCGGGCGGCGCGGCTAACGTGGCGATGAATATCGCTTCTCTCGGTGCTAATGCACGCCTGGTCGGGTTGACGGGCATTGACGATGCGGCGCGCGCGCTGAGTAAATCTCTGGCCGACGTCAACGTCAAATGCGACTTCGTTTCTGTACCGACGCATCCGACCATCACCAAATTACGGGTACTTTCCCGCAACCAACAGCTGATCCGTCTGGATTTTGAAGAAGGTTTCGAAGGGGTTGATCCGCAGCCGCTGCACGAGCGGATTAATCAGGCGCTGAGTTCGATTGGCGCGCTGGTGCTCTCTGACTACGCGAAAGGTGCGCTGGCAAGCGTGCAGCAGATGATCCAACTGGCGCGTAAAGCGGGTGTTCCGGTGCTGATTGATCCAAAAGGTACCGATTTTGAGCGCTACCGCGGCGCTACGCTGCTGACGCCGAATCTCTCGGAATTTGAAGCTGTTGTTGGTAAATGTAAGACCGAAGAAGAGATTGTTGAGCGCGGCATGAAACTGATTGCCGATTACGAACTTTCGGCTCTGTTAGTGACCCGTTCAGAGCAGGGGATGTCGCTGCTGCAACCGGGTAAAGAGCCGCTGCATATGCCAACTCAGGCGCAAGAAGTGTATGACGTTACCGGTGCGGGCGACACGGTGATTGGTGTGCTGGCAGCAACGCTGGCTGCGGGTAATTCGCTGGAAGAAGCCTGCTTCTTTGCCAATGCGGCGGCAGGCGTGGTGGTCGGCAAACTGGGGACATCCACGGTTTCGCCGATCGAGCTGGAAAATGCAGTACGTGGACGTGC
Organism: Escherichia sp. MOD1-EC6021; assembly: GCF_002965245.1. Lineage (NCBI taxonomy): Bacteria > Pseudomonadati > Pseudomonadota > Gammaproteobacteria > Enterobacterales > Enterobacteriaceae > Escherichia > Escherichia sp. MOD1-EC6021. Next base: position 78,874 of record NZ_PTRU01000010.1, read on the forward strand.
AGATACCGGCTTTGGTGTGATGACCGAAGAGGAACTGAAGCTTGCTGTAGCGGCGGCGCGTAAACGCGGTGAAAAAGTGGTGATGACCAACGGCGTCTTCGACATCCTGCACGCCGGGCACGTCTCCTATCTGGCAAATGCCCGCAAACTGGGTGACCGCCTGATTGTCGCTGTGAACAGCGATGCCTCCACCAAACGGCTGAAAGGGGATTCCCGCCCCGTTAACCCTCTCGAACAGCGTATGATTGTGCTGGGGGCACTGGAAGCGGTCGACTGGGTGGTGTCGTTTGAAGAAGACACGCCGCAGCGCTTGATCGCCGGGATCTTGCCAGACCTGCTGGTGAAAGGCGGCGACTATAAACCAGAAGAGATTGCCGGGAGTAAAGAAGTCTGGGCCAACGGTGGCGAAGTGTTGGTGCTCAACTTTGAAGACGGTTGCTCAACGACCAACATCATCAAGAAGATCCAACAGGATAAAAAAGGCTAACCGGAAAGCGGTTCACAGATCTCGCTTCGAACCAGGCAGGTCTATTGACGCTGTTGTTTTTTCAACCTAAAGTAAAGGAACAAGGGTAAGGGAGGATTTCTCCCCCCTCTGAATTGGTTGTTAGTAAGTCGGGAAACTTAACAGTAACAACACAATCAGTATGATGACGAACTTCATCATAACCCTTTCCTTATACAAGGCCCCTTCCTCGGGAGGGGCTTTCCCGTTTCAGCCCCTTGCTGACTCCCCGATTGTTGATGAGCGCCAGACCCCGCGCAATGCTTTCTCTGTGGCAGTTCTCCCTTCCCCAAGCGGTCACGCAAAACGCTGCAACAACCTGATCATTTGCAGTTTTTTGTGGAACACAGATATAAAAAATCCCCGGTTTTTTGGGCCAGGGATATGTGTTAATGAAACCTTCTTGACGCTGATTTTTTTTCAACCTAAAGTAAAGGAACAAGGGTAAGGGAGGATTTCTCCCCCCTCTGAATGGCCGTTAATAAGCGTGGAAACTTATCAGTAACAGCACAATCAGTATGATGACGAACTTCATCATAACCCTTTCCTTATGCAAGGCCCCTTCCTCGGGAGGGGCTTTCCCGTTTCAGCCCCTTGCTGACTCCCCGATTGTTGATGAGCGCCAGACCCCGCGCAATGCTTTCTCTTATGCAGTTTTCTCTTCCCCGAGTTGGCTCGCAAAACGCTGTAACAACCTGATCATTTGTACTTTTTAGCGGAACGCAGATATAAAAAATCCCCGGCTTTTTGGGCCAGGGATGTTCATAGTTGAAAATTTATTCTATGTTTTCTGCGACGGGAGTTGTTGAGGTTAAGGGTGAAGTCAATGCCGCCAGTGAGCCGCCTGAAACACCGATTTCATTGAGTAAGGAGTCAATCAGCGGTGCCTGTGTGCGATAAGAAAGCGCGGCTGATAACGCTTGTTCCGCCAGATTTCCTCCACCAACGCTACCTGATATTGCATCCCCTGCGGTACCACCACGGTTCAGACCATCGACCTGAATAATCTTAATACCGTCGATAGACTTCATTGGTTCCACAGATTTCTCAATTACCGCAGGGAGCGCCTGCAACAATGCCAGTTTGAATTTAAGGCTGGTTTGCTCGTCAGAAAGTACGTTGATAGCATCGTTCAGCGCACGTTGCGCTTCTGCTTCCGCCAGGCCTTTTTTACGCGTAGCTTCGGCTAACTCAACGATCGCCGCCGCCTGCATCTCTGCGGCTTCTTTCTCTGCTTTCGCCCGCACGGTCAGTTCAACCGCTTTGGTTTCTGCATCCTGCGCGGCAGCGATTAGGGCAACTTGTTTAGCACGATCGGCTTCTGCGGTCTGGCGAGTGGTTTCTACGTTTTGCTGGGCGCTTACCGCTTCTGCAAGTGCAAGGTTGGCACGCGCTTCCGCTTGTGACTGCTGTTCCGATTTGGCGGCAATAGCGATCGATTTCGTCTGGTTGGCGATTTCGGTGACCTGCTGCTGTTCGATCTCTTTAATGCGAACTTCACGTTCAGCTTCAACTTTTCTGGAACGGACGGCCTGTTCGCGGTCGATTTCCGTTTCCTGAATCTGTCGTTCAGCCAGAATTCGCGTCTGCTCTGCTTCCCGACGACGCTCGGCCTCAAAAGCCGCAATTTTCGCATTCTGCTCAGCGGTACGGGTTTTAACCTGCTGCTCCTGCTCAAGCGTCATAAACGCTTCTTGCTGTTCAATCTCCAGCTTCCGCGAAAGCGCATCACGGTTTTTCTCACGCACCGCAACTTCTACATCCTGTTCAACTTCGTTACGTTCGCGACGACGGCGCTCCGTCTCCTGCGTCAGCTTGGTTAAACCTTCGGCGTCAAAGGCGTTGTTAGGATTGAAATGTTCTTTCGACGTCTGGTTAAAGTTGGTAAGTGAAACGCTTTCCAGTTCCAGGCCGTTTTTCGACAGATCTTCAGCAACGGTATTTTGTACGCCCTGCACGAAGTTCTCGCGGGTATCCTGTAACTCATGCATGGTCATTTGTGCAGCTGTTGCACGGAGGGCATCGACAAATTTATCTTCAACCAACATACGTAAGTCTTCAGGCGACAGGGTGCGTTGCCCCAGCGTCTGGGCGGCGGTGGCAATACCTTCCACTGACGGTTTTACCCGCACAAAGAAAGCGACAACGACATCGACGCGCATACGATCTTTCGTAATCAGGCTATCAATGGTTGAGCGGCTGACTTCCAGCTTCAGAGTATTCATATTGATGGGGATTATTTCATGAAAGATCGGCATCACGATTGCGCCACCGCTCATTACCACTTTTTGCCCACCTAAACCAGTACGAACAAAAGCTTGCTCTGCCGAAGCGCGACGATAGAGCCTGGCGAAAATAATTCCAATAATAAACAGAATGCATACGGCAATAATTGCGGTAAACATCCAGGAGGGCACAGAATTAACAATATCATCCATTATTAAATTTCCTTTTGATTAATAAATTACAATATCTGGGGCCAGGGATTGTTTTCCGCCAAATATCGCGTTGCAGAAAGTCGGCAAATAATTAATACTTTGTCTCCTTTAGTGAAAGTTTTTTCTTCTTCAGGTTCCAGTAGTAAATAATGTATTTGGCCAAATTGATCGGTGAGTTTTCCTTCACAGGGGTTACCTGAAGTGGCCTGATGTCCGGTAATTAATGCCATGCAGCCAATATAATCGTCTTCTGTAATAGCAGTGCTATGATCTCGTGGTAACCAGGGCGCAATTACTTTACCGGTATAATGCACTGCAATAATCGTTAGCAGTAAACTGACAGGAACCACAAACAGATTTGTGAGTGGTGATTGCCAGACCATGATGCAGACCTGCTGTAGCAGGATGCCAATAAGGCCAAAAAAACCAGCATGTAAGCAGAGAACGACGAGAGCTGGCAATCTTCCAAAATTGAGATAATGAAGTGCCTGGCTAATATGACCTGTGGTTATGGAATCATAATGGTCAAGATGTGCATCAAGAGCACCGGAGAGCATGTGACCGCAGATAAGTGCAAAAATTTCTAAAAGGCCGATCAAAAGTACAAAAGAAATAGCGAAAAGATAAGGGGTGTTATAGTCAGCGAATAAAATCATATGTCACTCCAATGTCCATTTAGTGACGCAATATTTATTTTGCGATAATTTCCTTGCTTACATTTATCTTTGTTAATAATAACACATGTTAGAGATGTTCTGAAAGAGAAAGTCTTTTAATGTTGTTTTTTTATTTTTCACTAAAAAGTGTGATCGGGAACAATATATTTACGCACGTTATGTTTAAAGGCACTACACTGATTGGGGAATACTGAAATCAGAAAAAGCATATGGCCTTAAAAGGTATGCGATAACCGGAGGATGTGCTTATGGATCATAGTCTTAATTCTTTAAATAACTTCGATTTCCTGGCGCGTAGTTTTGCCAGAATGCACGCAGAAGGTCGCCCGGTCGATATTCTGGCCGTTACTGGTAACATGGATGAAGAACATAGAACCTGGTTTTGCGCACGTTATGCCTGGTATTGCCAACAGATGATGCAAACCAGAGAACTGGAATTAGAACATTGATATTACGGGCCGTCTGGCCCGTTTTTGTGGTGCTTTATTCTGCTTTATCAACCGGCGGGATAGCCGGAGGAGATTGAAGTTCTGCTACCGGATTATTGCGCGCTTCCAGTTCACTGATGCGCTGCTCCAGTAATGCCAGTTTCTCACGAGTCCGTAACAGGACTTGCGTCTGTACGTCGAATTCTTCGCGGCTCACCAGATCGAGACGCGTCAGCTGCGCTTGTAGGGTTTGGCGGATTTTTTTCTCCACATCTTCCCCGAACTCCCTGATTCCTTTAGGCATTGATTCGTGAACCTGGCGAGCGATTTGCTCAATTTTTTTCGGGTCAATCATTGTAGTTTCCCTGTACTGATAGGTGTTGAGTGCCATTGTAGTGCGATAAGGGTAAGTCATAAACCAGAATTATGTGAAGCTATGCGTTGCTGCCGCTAATCATTAGCGTTATAGTGAATCCGCTTATTCTCAGGGCGGGGCGAAATTCCCCACCGGCGGTAAATCAACTCAGTTGAAAGCCCGCGAGCGCTTTGGGTGCGAACTCAAAGGACAGCAGATCCGGTGTAATTCCGGGGCCGACGGTTAGAGTCCGGATGGGAGAGAGTAACGATTCTGTCGGGCATGGACCCGCTCACGTTATTTTGGCTATATGCCACCACTCCTAAGACTGCCCTGATTCTGGTAACCATAATTTTAGTGAGGTTTTTTTACCATGAATCAGACGCTACTTTCCTCTTTTGGTACGCCTTTCGAACGTGTTGAAAATGCACTGGCTGCGCTGCGTGAAGGACGCGGTGTAATGGTGCTTGATGATGAAGACCGTGAAAACGAAGGCGATATGATCTTCCCGGCAGAAACCATGACCGTTGAGCAGATGGCGCTGACCATTCGCCACGGTAGCGGTATTGTTTGCCTGTGCATTACTGAAGATCGCCGTAAACAACTCGATCTGCCAATGATGGTAGAAAATAACACCAGCGCCTATGGCACCGGTTTTACCGTGACCATTGAAGCGGCTGAAGGGGTGACTACCGGTGTTTCTGCCGCTGACCGTATTACGACCGTTCGCGCAGCGATTGCCGATGGCGCAAAACCTTCTGATCTGAATCGTCCTGGCCACGTTTTCCCACTGCGCGCGCAGGCGGGTGGTGTGCTGACGCGTGGCGGCCATACCGAAGCGACTATTGATCTGATGACGCTGGCAGGCTTTAAACCGGCTGGTGTGCTGTGTGAGCTGACTAATGACGATGGCACGATGGCGCGTGCACCAGAGTGCATTGAGTTTGCCAATAAACACAATATGGCGCTCGTGACTATTGAAGACCTGGTGGCATACCGTCAGGCACATGAGCGTAAAGCTAGCTGAAAACCGCTGCTTAATTTACCGCGTTAATCAAGAAACCGAAGCTATTACTGGCTTCGGTTTTTATTTTGCTCTTGTTATGCAAGATGTTAATTCCTCTTCTCTTTCTATGAGAAAATTTCATTAATATCAGGCATTCTTTTCCATTATGATCAAAATCATATAATTGTTCCGTTATTATGCGACCATATGAATATATCCGAAAAAGGATATGTGAATTTTATGCGCTAAATGTTTAGTATTGTTAAATATTAAGGGTAAAAGGATGTTTATCGCCTGGTACTGGATTGTATTGATTGCTCTGGTTGTGGTGGGTTATTTACTGCATTTGAAACGTTATTGTCGGGCGTTTCGTCAGGACAGAGACGCACTGCTTGAAGCGCGGAATAAATACTTAAACAGTACGAGAGAAGAGACAGCCGAGAAGGTAGAATAGGGCTTTAGTGAAGCTGGCAGAAGTTGTCCATGCGCTGGACAACTTCTGATGTTGCTTTTAACCAATTCCCGCCGTTTGTAGTAGCACTAAACTGAATCCCATCACTGACATTCCACATAGCACGCCATAGCTGGGGTTATTATTGGGGTCAATCTCTTTAGCTAGCGGCATTAATTCATCAACCGAGAGCGCCACCATAATTCCTGCAACCGCCGCCATGATTGCCGCCATGACCACCGGAGAAATCATGCTACCGAGGATTAACCACGCCAGAACACCACCAAGAATTTCTGCCAGCCCAGAAATGCCCGCCCACAAAATTGCGGTGCGTTTTGACCCCGTTGCCGCGTAAACCGGCCCCGCAACTGCCAGACCTTCAGGAATATTATGCAATGCAACAGCCAGCGCGATGCCAAAGCCCAGCTCCAGGTTACTGCTCGCCGTGACAAAGGTGGCAATGCCTTCCGGGAAGTTATGCAGACTGATGCCGAGAGTGAGCAGAATGGCTGTGCGCTTGATCGATTTTGGCAACGGCTGCACCGATTTTTGCATTAAATCCTGCGGATGCGCATGTGGCAACATGCGGTCCAGGCCAAAATAGCCAAGCAGACCGAAGATAAACATTCCATAACCCAACACAGGCGACATTCCTTCGGCGGCTAATGCGGCAGGAAGCATTTCCATTAATGAGATGAGCAACATGATCCCCGCCGCAAATCCTAGCGAAAACGCCAGTAAGCGGTTCGAGGGTTTTTGCCCGAGAACGCCGAGAAACGCGCCAATAAACGTGGCTGCCCCCGCCAGTATGGTCAGAATGAGAGGTACTGACATCGACAACTCCTTATAAATCTTCACCTTCAGGCAGATCGTCAAAATAACTGATGATCATCATCATTGTTATCCGGGTTCTTACTCCGCCGAACAAGCGTATTGTGAGGATATCAAAATGACACCTTTAGTTAAGGATATCATCATGTCTTCAACACGTATGCCAGCATTGTTTTTAGGTCACGGTAGTCCGATGAACGTGCTGGAAGATAATTTGTATACCCGCAGCTGGCAGAAGTTGGGGATGACATTGCCACGCCCACAAGCGATTGTGGTGGTTTCGGCTCACTGGTTTACCCGTGGAACTGGAGTGACCGCGATGGAGACGCCGCCCACGATTCATGATTTTGGCGGTTTTCCGCAGGCGCTGTACGACACCCATTATCCTGCTCCGGGTTCGCCTGCGCTGGCACAGCGTCTGGTTGAGCTGTTAGCGCCGGTCCCTGTGACGCTGGATAAAGAAGCCTGGGGCTTTGACCACGGTTCCTGGGGCGTGCTGATTAAGATGTATCCTGACGCCGATATCCCAATGGTGCAGTTGAGCATCGACAGTACCAAACCTGCCGCCTGGCACTTTGAGATGGGGCGTAAACTGGCGGCTCTGCGAGACGAAGGAATAATGTTGGTCGCCAGCGGTAACGTGGTGCATAACCTGCGTACGGTGAAGTGGCACGGTGATAGTTCACCGTATCCGTGGGCGATGTCGTTTAATGAGTATGTGAAAGCGAATCTGACGTGGCAAGGGCCGGTAGAGCAGCATCCTCTGGTGAATTATCTCGACCATGAAGGTGGCGCGTTATCGAACCCAACGCCAGAGCACTATCTGCCGTTGTTGTATGTCTTAGGTGCGTGGGATGGGCAGGAGCCAATTACCATTCCGGTCGATGGTATAGAAATGGGCAGTTTAAGTATGTTGTCGGTGCAGATAGGCTAATAATTACCGGATGGCGAGTGCCATCCGGTATCATGGCTTATTCAACAAAAATATGTGGATAAAACCGAGACATATCCTGGGTGATCAATGCACGGTCTTCACGAATGCCAATTCCGGCAGGTTGATCGTTCACCAGCCAGCTACCAATCAGCATATAGCTGTCGCCGAATTTCGGTAACGGGTGGAATTGCTGAACAATCATCCCTTCTTCGCCATACGGACCTTCCGCTGCTTCAATGGTTTTGCCGTTCTCAATGATCGACACGTTTGCGCCTTCACGGGAGAAGATCGGTTTAACCACATATTTTTCCATTTGCGGATGATCATCTTCCGCAAAATAAGCGGGCAGCAGGTTCGGGTGATTCGGGAACATCTCCCACAGTAGCGGCAGAAGCGCTTTGTTGGAGATAATGCTCTTCCACGCCGGTTCCAGCCAGCGTACGCCTGCATCCTCCAGCTTGGTGGAGAACATCTCACGCAGCATAAATTCCCACGGATACAGCTTGAACAGGTTAGAAATCACCTGATCCTGTAAATCCGTGAACTGACCTTTTTCGCCTAAACCGATATCGTCGATGTAGAGGAATTCAGTAGCGATTTCAGCTTCTGTCGCGCAGTCCTGCAAATACTGAATGGTTCCGCGATCTTCCACCGTGTCGCGACAGCAGGTGAGATGCAGCAACTGGAAGCCATACTGTTCACGCAGCTCGACAAAGCGATCGATCAGCTTCTCTTGCAGACTGTTAAACTGGTCGCTGCCTTCCGGCAGGTTACCGGCGTTAAGCTGATCTTCCAGCCAGATCCACTGAAAGAACGCCGCCTCGTATAGTGAGGTTGGCGTATCGGCGTTATTTTCCAGAAGTTTAGGTTCGCCAGTGCCATCCCACGCCAGATCGAGACGCGAATAAAGCGACGGCTGGTGAGTCAGCCATGACTGGCGCACAAAACTCCAGGTATGTTTTGGAATGCGGAATTTAGTCATCAGCTCATCGCTGGCGATCACTTTTTCCACCACTTTCAGGCACATCTGGTGCAGTTCGGCGGTGACTTCTTCCAGCTTTTCAACCTGGGCGAGGGTCAACTTGTAGTAAGCATCTTCACACCAGTATGGCTCTCCGTACATGGTGTGAAAATTGAAACCGTATTCGTGGGCTTTTTCGCGCCAGTCCGGACGCTCGGTAATACTGACTCTTTCCATCGGTATCAGCCACCCATTGAACGAGAAGAGGTGCCAGTTGCGCTACGCTGCATGGTGCTTTGTTTGGCAACAGATTCACCAAAGCCACCGCGGGTAACGGTAGTGGTGGTCGCCGGTTTTGGTGCCATGGCTGTCTTCGGTACGGTCATGGTGCGGCCTGGCTGAGCTGCGCCATAGTTTTTACCGGTGGCATCAGTATATTTACCGTAAGCCGGGCTGGCTGGGTTTTTCGAGGAGAACAGCGGTTGTTGTGCAAAGCCCGCGCCGCCGCCCATCAAACGTCCCATCATGTAACCTGCCATCAGCGGCATCCAGAAACTCCCGCTGGATTGCTGGGCCTGCGCCTGATTTTCAGGTGCCATGCCAGCCTGGGCTGGTGCCTGCTGGCACTGACCTTCACCAAATTCGGCAACACAGTCTTCACGTGTGGCGTATTTCGGCGCAGTACGTTCGGCTTCTTTCAGCGCATTGTTATACGCAGTGGTACATTCTGCGCTTTTGCCTGGGTTTGCGGCTGAGCAGTCATCAGCATTTTGATACAGAGACACTGTCTCATCACTCTTTTCACAGCCTGCCAGCATAAAAACAGTGGCAACAGCAAGAGCGACAGGTGTCAGATGGCGTGCGCTCCAGTTTTTGCGGAACGATGCGTGGCGTATGGATTTTGTCCGTTTCATTTTTGTCTTCCGGGACCAGTGGTAAATACCCATCAGAATAGAGGATGGCTGGTCGAAATTGAAGCGGGAAGGGGGAAGAATGCGGCAGATAACCCGTATCTTTACGTTGCCTTACGTTCAGACGGGGCCGAAGCCCCGTCGTCAGCATCAGTTACGGAAAGGGTTATGACCGTTACTGGTAGTCGTGCGTGCGGATGCTTGCTGAACGGCTGGGGCTGGGCTATCTGGTGCATAACCATCAGCAATAGCATTTTGTTCTGGCGTTTGCGGCGCAACGTTTTCTGGATTAGTGGAAACCGGTTTGCTCAGCGCATTGTTCAGTGCCAGCAGATCCTGCTCGTTCAACGTACCCAGAGCTGATTTAATATTCAACTGGTTAATCAGGTAGTTATAACGCGCATTCGCCAACTCTTGCTTGGCGTTGTACAGCGTGGTGGTCGCATCCAACACATCAACAATGGTACGCGTACCGACCGAGTAGCCCGCTTCCATCGCGTCTAATGAGCTTTGAGCGGAAACTACGGCTTGTTTGTAGGCGTTAATGCTACTGATAGAAGCATTAATGTTGTTGAATGAGGAACGTACGGTTTGCACGACGCTACGATGGGCGCTTTCCAGTTGCTCACTGGCACCAACAAAGTTGTACTGGGCCTGTTTCACCTGCGAGTTAACCATTCCGCCCTGATAAATCGGCAGCGAGAAGCTCAGGCCAACTTTGTTCTGGCCCATATTGCTATCGTCATACTGGGTACCAGCGGCACCACGGGTTTTCGAACCGCTATATGAGGTGTCAGATATCCCGGTAGAAGCCGTTAAATCCAGAGTCGGTAAGTGACCATCCTGCGCCTGGCGAATTTGCTCGCGCGCCAGGTCTTGGCTCAAGCGTGCCTGTAACAGCGACAGGTTGCGTTTTTCGGCTTCTTTCAGCAGCGCGTTAACCGGCTGCGGTTTGTCGGTTTTAAAGTTTTCGACATTCAGCGCCGCCAGTTCCGGATAATAGTTACCGGTGATCTGACGCAGTTGCTCTACAGCGTTATCGAGGTTATTACGTGCGGTCACTTCATTCGCCAGCACGGTATCGTACTGTGCACGGGCGTTCTGCACGTCGGTGATCGCCACCAGGCCCACGTTAAAACGTTGAGTGGTTTGATCTAACTGACGGTAGATCGCTTCTTTTTGCGCCTGTGTATAGGAAAGAACGTCAATCGCATTCAACACGTTGAAATAAGCGGTCGCGGTGTTGAGGATCAAGGTTTGTTGATCGGTCTGATACGTGACGTCCTGAATACCCGCTGCTTTTTCCTGTAGCGTTAACGCACGCCATTTTGACATATCAAAAATGGATTGAGTTAACTGCAGGGACGCACTGGTCGCGTTAGAGTTGATGCCGTTCGCGTCGCGGTAGCCGTTGCTATAGGTGTAATCTGCACCTAAACCTAGCTGTGGCAGTAATGGACTGCGCGCTTCATTAATTTTTTCAAAGGCAGCATCACGATCGGCGGCAGACTTACGCAATTCCGGGTTACTAAGGCGTGCTTGCTGATAAACTTGCATCAGGTTCTCGGCCTGGCTCAACGTACTGAACCCAGAAAGGCTCAGGCCGATAAGAATGGGGAGCAATTTCTTCATTTGCATTCCTTGTGGTGAAGCAGTATTTAGCGCGATCAAACTGTAAAATTATTGCGGATTCTAGCAGAAGCCGCTACCGCAAAAGGTTGGCGTTACGTGCCATAGGGCGTTAATGTGCCTCAATTTAACACATGACTGCTCAAACGGCAGTCAAACGTCGCTGAAATTCACATTTAATTCACTATTAGTGCCAGGACATTAACAATGCTTAAGCCAGACAACCTGCCCGTTACTTTTGGCAAAAACGATGTTGAAATTATTGCACGAGAAACACTTTATCGCGGCTTTTTTTCATTAGATCTTTATAGATTTCGTCATCGTCTATTCAACGGGCAAATGAGTCGTGAGGTACGGCGGGAAATTTTTGAGCGCGGTCACGCCGCAGTCTTGCTACCCTTTGACCCAGTGCGCGATGAAGTTGTGCTGATTGAGCAGATTCGGATTGCCGCGTATGACACCAGCGAAACCCCCTGGCTACTGGAGATGGTGGCCGGGATGATTGAAGAGGGTGAAAGTGTGGAAGATGTCGCCCGTCGCGAAGCGATTGAAGAGGCGGGACTGATAGTCAAACGGACCAAACCGGTGTTAAGTTTCCTGGCAAGCCCTGGGGGCACCAGTGAGCGTTCGTCAATTATGGTGGGCGAAGTGGACGCCACGACCGCAAGCGGTATTCACGGTCTGGCTGATGAAAACGAAGATATTCGCGTTCATGTGGTAAGCCGGGAACAGGCATACCAATGGGTAGAAGAGGGGAAAATCGACAACGCAGCGTCGGTCATCGCTTTGCAATGGCTGCAGCTGCATCATCAAGCGTTAAAAAATGAGTGGGCATAAATGAAGCGTTACACACCTGACTTTCCTGAAATGATGCGCCTGTGCGAGATGAACTTTTCACAATTGCGGCGTTTGTTACCGCGCAATGACGCACCCGGCGAAACTGTAAGCTATCAGGTGGCAAACGCACAATATCGGCTAACGATTGTGGAATCGACCCGATACACTACCCTGGTGACAATCGAACAGACTGCGCCCGCGATCAGTTACTGGAGCCTTCCGTCAATGACGGTGCGTCTGTATCATGACGCGATGGTGGCTGAAGTGTGTTCAAGTCAGCAGATTTTTCGCTTCAAAGCGCGGTATGATTATCCTAATAAAAAGTTGCATCAACGCGACGAAAAGCATCAAATTAACCAGTTTTTAGCGGACTGGTTGCGATACTGTTTAGCACATGGAGCGATGGCGATTCCGGTTTATTAGCGTCGTGAAACCTAAGGACACCATTTGGAAAGCCTGTTAACCCTTCCTCTGGCTGGTGAGGCCAGAGTCAGGATTTTACAAATTACCGACACTCACCTGTTTGCGCAAAAGCACGAAGCCCTGTTGGGGGTAAATACCTGGGAAAGCTACCAGGCGGTGCTGGAGGCGATTCGTCCACACCAGCACGAATTCGACCTGATTGTCGCGACCGGTGATTTAGCGCAGGATCAATCCTCTGCGGCCTATCAGCATTTCGCTGAAGGCATCGCAAGTTTTCGTGCGCCCTGCGTCTGGCTGCCGGGCAACCACGATTTTCAGCCTGCGATGTACAGCGCGCTACAGGATGCGGGGATTTCCCCGGCGAAGCGGGTGTTTATTGGTGAGCAATGGCAAATCCTGTTGCTGGATAGCCAGGTGTTTGGCGTGCCGCACGGTGAGCTGAGCGAGTTTCAGCTTGAGTGGCTGGAACGTAAACTGGCCGATGCGCCAGAACGCCATACGTTGCTGCTGCTGCACCATCATCCGCTACCTGCGGGTTGTAGCTGGCTCGACCAACACAGTCTGCGTAACGCGGGCGAACTGGATAACGTGCTGGCGAAGTTTCCGAACGTTAAATACTTGTTGTGTGGACATATCCATCAGGAGCTGGATCTCGACTGGAATGGTCGCCGCCTGCTGGCAACGCCATCGACCTGCGTGCAGTTTAAGCCGCACTGTTCCAACTTCACGCTGGACACCATAGCGCCTGGTTGGCGTACGCTGGAACTCCATGCCGATGGCACGTTGACCACCGAGGTGCACCGCCTGGCAGACTCCCGTTTCCAACCAGATACCGCTTCAGAAGGTTACTGATGTCGACGCTTCTTTATTTACACGGTTTCAATAGTTCGCCGCGTTCTGCGAAAGCGAGCTTGTTGAAAAACTGGCTGGCGGAACATCACCCTGACGTTGAGATGATCATTCCGCAGTTGCCGCCGTATCCTTCCGACGCGGCAGAACTGCTGGAATCCATTGTCCTGGAACATGGCGGCGATTCACTGGGGATCGTCGGTTCATCACTGGGGGGATATTACGCCACCTGGTTGTCGCAATGTTTTATGCTGCCCGCCGTGGTGGTAAACCCAGCGGTGCGCCCGTTTGAACTGTTGACGGACTATCTCGGTCAGAACGAGAACCCCTACACCGGGCAGCAATATGTGCTAGAGTCACGCCATATTTACGATCTCAAAGTCATGCAGATTGACCCGCTGGAAGCGCCGGATTTGATCTGGCTGCTGCAACAGACGGGAGATGAAGTGCTGGATTACCGCCAGGCAGTTGCGTATTACGCCTCCTGCCGCCAGACGGTGATTGAAGGCGGTAACCACGCATTCACGGGCTTCGAAGATTATTTCAACCCGATCGTCGATTTTCTTGGTCTGCACCATCTCTGACGATCAACTCGAATTGCTAACTTAAACCATGACGCAAACTTATAACGCTGATGCCATTGAGGTACTCACCGGGCTTGAGCCGGTTCGCCGCCGCCCGGGGATGTATACCGATACCACGCGCCCTAACCATTTGGGGCAAGAAGTCATTGATAACAGTGTCGATGAAGCACTGGCGGGTCACGCGAAACGCGTGGACGTTATTTTACATGCTGACCAGTCGTTAGAAGTGATTGATGATGGTCGCGGGATGCCGGTGGATATTCACCCTGAAGAAGGCGTTCCGGCGGTCGAACTGATTCTTTGCCGTTTGCACGCGGGTGGTAAATTTTCTAACAAAAACTACCAGTTCTCTGGCGGCCTGCATGGCGTGGGGATTTCGGTGGTTAACGCCCTGTCGAAGCGCGTAGAAGTTAACGTACGCCGCGATGGTCAGATCTATAACATCGCCTTTGAAAATGGCGAAAAGATACAGGATTTGCAGGTTGTGGGCACTTGCGGTAAACGCAATACCGGTACCAGCGTGCACTTCTGGCCGGATGAAGCCTTCTTTGACAGCCCGCGTTTCTCTGTTTCACGCCTGACGCATGTGCTGAAAGCCAAAGCGGTACTGTGCCCGGGCGTTGAGATCACTTTTAAAGATGAGATCAACAACACCGAACAACGCTGGTGCTATCAGGACGGTCTGAACGATTACCTGGCGGAAGCGGTAAACGGTTTACCGACGCTGCCGGAAAAACCGTTTATCGGTAATTTCGCTGGCGATACTGAAGCGGTGGACTGGGCGCTACTGTGGCTACCGGAAGGCGGAGAACTGCTGACCGAAAGCTACGTCAACCTGATTCCTACGATGCAGGGCGGTACGCACGTTAACGGTTTGCGTCAGGGCCTGCTGGACGCAATGCGCGAGTTCTGTGAATACCGCAACATTCTGCCGCGCGGCGTGAAGCTGTCGGCGGAAGATATCTGGGATCGCTGCGCCTATGTGCTGTCAGTAAAAATGCAGGATCCACAGTTTGCCGGGCAGACCAAAGAGCGCCTCTCCTCGCGTCAATGTGCGGCATTCGTTTCTGGTGTAGTGAAAGATGCTTTCATCCTGTGGCTGAACCAGAACGTTCAGGCGGCTGAACTGTTGGCAGAAATGGCGATTTCCAGCGCCCAGCGTCGTATGCGTGCGGCCAAAAAAGTGGTGCGTAAAAAGCTGACCAGCGGTCCGGCACTGCCCGGAAAACTGGCTGACTGTACCGCGCAGGATCTTAACCGCACCGAACTGTTTCTCGTGGAAGGTGACTCCGCAGGCGGCTCTGCCAAGCAGGCGCGCGATCGTGAATATCAGGCGATCATGCCGCTGAAAGGTAAGATCCTTAACACCTGGGAAGTCTCTTCTGATGAAGTGCTTGCTTCGCAGGAAGTGCACGATATTTCGGTAGCGATCGGTATCGATCCTGACAGCGACGATCTTAGCCAACTGCGTTATGGCAAGATCTGTATTCTGGCGGATGCGGACTCCGATGGTCTACACATTGCCACGCTGCTTTGCGCTTTGTTTGTAAAACACTTCCGCGCGTTGGTGAAACACGGTCACGTTTACGTTGCTCTGCCACCGCTCTACCGTATTGACCTTGGAAAAGAGGTTTATTACGCACTGACAGAAGAAGAAAAAGAGGGCGTGCTCGAGCAATTAAAACGCAAGAAAGGCAAGCCGAACGTTCAGCGTTTTAAAGGTCTGGGGGAAATGAACCCGATGCAATTGCGCGAAACCACGCTTGATCCGAATACTCGCCGTCTGGTGCAGTTGACCATCGATGATGAAGACGATCAGCGTACTGACGCGATGATGGACATGCTACTGGCGAAGAAACGCTCGGAAGATCGCCGTAACTGGTTGCAAGAGAAAGGCGACATGGCGGAGATTGAGGTCTGATAATCCTCCCGCCAGAAGAATAAAACATAGCCCGGTATACAAGTGTATACCGGGCTTTTTTGATCAAAATTCCATTTTCACCGTGAATTGCACTTCACGAGGATCGCCAATCTGGTTGCCCAGATTATTTGTGGCGATGGAAGAGGTGTAATACGTTTTATCAAACAGGTTTTTGACGTTTAATTGCAGTGTGACCGGATACTGCAATTTCATTTTGTATGCGGCGAAGGCATCGGCAACAAAATAGCCTGGCAGATAATAGTCAGCCCCATTGGTTGCCGAACGACGGCTTACACCATGTCCACCACCGCCAAATGTCAGCGTATTATTGCCTGGCATGTTATGAATATCATAGGTCAGGAATAGCGAACCGGTATGACGAGGAACATTCGGCAATGGTTTACCTGCATAATCAGGATCCTCCAGAACCTTAGCATCGGTATAGCCGTAGCTGGCAATGATATTAATGTTTTCAGTTAATGCTCCCGCAAGGTCGACTTCTACCCCTCTTGAACGAACACGGCCTGCCGTTTTGGCAATGGTTTCATCACCAACACTTTCGGTATACAACACATTACGTTTATGGATATCAAACAGCGCAATATCTGCGGTGATACCATCGAATAGCTCGAATTTTGCCCCGACTTCGTAAGCATTAGATGATTCTGGTGGCAGATCGCCAATGTAGCTGGCAATTGACGATTGCGGCATAAATGTTTGCGAATAATTGGCAAATAAGGATACCGATGGCGTCAGTTTGTAGACCAATCCCAGTTTGGGAGTCCATTGTTCATCGCGGCTGTCAGTATTGACATTAAAAGGACGGCCTTTACCCGCATACTGCGTGTAATACTGATAGCGGATCCCAGCGACAGCAATCCAGTTATCGGTCAGATAGAGTGCGTCCTGTGCATACGCTGAGTAGCTCTCCTGTTTGATCGTCTGATCACTGTCCGACGCCGAAACCGTTGTGCATTTGCTGGTAATACCATAAACGGGGTTGTAGATATTGAAATCTTTAGCTTTTTTACAGCGAATCATATCTGTGCGCAGAAGATCATAATATTCATATGACACCCCACCCAGAATCTCATTATAGAATCCAGCAACATCAACATTCCCTTGCAGATCCGCACGAGTAGCATGCATACGCTGGGTAGATCCCTGAGTTGCATCAACACGCCGTGTCAACGTTCCTGTTGTGGCATCATACGCGGTAACGCGAGCTTGATTATCGCTGTATTTATCCTGGCTGTAGCTGTAATCAAAGCGCGCTGTCCACTGGCTATTGAGATGATATTCTGCGTTGAGTTGCGCCAGATCGGACTGACCATCTGTAATATTAAACGGTTCGTCGAAACGTATTTTTCGATCAACGTTTACGGGCTGTTTCGTCGTAAGATCGAAAATCGTTCCACGATCGAACGGCGTTTTATAATCCCGATGAGAATAGAGCATGGTTACTGTTGCATTATTACCAAACCAGGTGAGTGATGGAGCAATAAATGTACTGCGCTCTTTACCGAAGTTTCGCCAGTAATCTTCATCCTGCACTTCCCCGGTAAGGCGATACGCCAGCTGAGTGCCTTCAATGGGACCTGTGATATCCAATTGCCCAGTGCCTCCGCCAAAACTGGAGGAAGTGGCTGAGACAGTACCATGGAATGTTTTTTCCGGGCGCTTTGTCACGACGTTAATCAGTCCGCCAGGATCGAGAATGCCATACAGCGTGGAGGCCGGACCTTTTAGCACTTCCACACGTTCTGTGGCGGCGTTGAAACTGCGAGGAAGTACAGTTCGCAGGCCGTTGGTCATGATGGAGCCATCCCGGTTAGCACCAAACCCACGACGTACAAAAGCATCCTGAGTCCCGCCTAATGTATTGGTCTGTACCACGTTACTGACGTTATAAAGTGCCTCATCCAGCGTCGTCGCATTCTGATTTTCCAGAACTTGATCGCTAACCGTATTGACCACCTGCGGGATATCCAGCATCGGCATATCGGTTAATGTCGCCGTGGAGGTGCTCAGAGGTTGATAACCATCGGTCGCCTCAGTTGCGGTATTTGCATCCGCTGTAACAGTGATTGTTTCGCCATCTTTGGTCGTTACAGTGTCGGTTGCATGAATCATCGGTGCTGCAAAGAGCAGTGAAAAGAGCGCTCGACCTTTGAGTCCTGAGAATGAAGGTGTGAACATAGCCATTTAGTCTGTTATCCCAAAAACTCGCGGATTGTCGCGAGTGAAAATTGTTTCTTATTGCTCACTAAGCACTATCCGTTTGTTATTTCGCCATCGGATATGTAATTGAGAATCATTCAATCACGCGGTAATGTAGTAGTAAATGAGAAATAACAAAAAATTGCTACATGTGTTTTTATGAAAGGTTTATACAATTTAATTGTTTTTAATTTATTGATATTTAATGTTTTTATTTTTATGTGCAAAAATATTTTACCTGTTATTTACCTTGTTTTTGTGTGGCTTTTAACTGCTTGACTACTACATTTTGTGGCGTCAAACTCTCAAAGGAGAATGAGTTTTATTTTTGTTTGTCTTTGATTAAGTTGGCGTACACGTGGCACATAACGCAAAAGGGCAGGGGCTGATCCTCGACAATGTTTCTGCCGGGTATCACAAGAAAATCATTGTTGATGGTGTTTCTTTCTCCGTTCCCACAGAAAAAATGACCGTTCTGGTTGGGGCAAACGGCTGTGGAAAGTCGACGCTGCTCAGCACCATTGCTCGTATCTTGCATCCCATGGGCGGTTCGATATTGCTTGATGGCAACGCGATTCACGAGCAACCAACGAAAGCGTTATCCCGTAGACTTGGGATCTTGCCGCAGTCGCCATTATTGCCGGAGGGCTTAACCGTTTATGAACTGGTGTCGCGTGGGCGTTTTCCCTGGCAGAATTTCATTCGTCAATGGAGCGACGCCGATGAGCTGGCGGTAGAAGAGGCCCTGAAATTAACGGGTACGCAGGAGTTTGCACATTTACCTGTTGAAAAACTCTCTGGTGGGCAGCGCCAGCGTTGCTGGATTGCGATGGTGTTGGCGCAAAAGACGCCTTATATCCTGCTGGATGAACCCACAACCTGGCTTGATTTACGTTATCAGGTTGAAATTCTTGAGTTATTACATGATTTAACGCGTCATCACGGGCGTACAGTCGTCGTGGTGTTGCATGATCTGAATTTTGCCGTCAATTATGGCGATACGTTGATATTTTTACGCCAGGGGAAAGTGGTGCGTGTGTTGAATGAGGGGGAGCATTGCACGCCTGAGCTGGTAAAAGCGGTCTTTGACGTTGATGTTCACGCATCAATAAATCCTCTGACGGGAAAGCCGTTCTTCATGCCGTTTCGTGGTGTAGAAAAAGTATGATGCGCACAGGGCTGGTTACTGTAATTTTCCTCGCCTTACTGCTGGTGGGATGCGTGGTATATCCAGGGATTGGTGCCCGATTTATTGCACCACAAACGGTGTTGCAGGCATTTCTTCATTTTGATCTGCAAAACTTCGATCACAACGTAATTGTAAGACTCCGTTTGCCGCGTTTAGCGGCAGCATTGCTTACCGGTGCTTCTCTTGGCGTTGCTGGTGCTTTGTTGCAGGCTGTCATTCGTAACCCATTGGGGGAGCCACATATTTTAGGCTTAAATGCCGGAGCCGCTCTTGCTGTCGTTGCCGCCAGTGCGCTTGGACTGGCCTTTCCGATTGGACGCCCACTGCTGGCATCTACGGGGGGCGCGTTATTGTTCCTGTTGATATTGCTGCTTTCCTCCGCAGGGCGTTCAGGGTTAACGCCAATGAAAGTTACTTTATGCGGCGTGGCGCTATCGGCGTTCGTGTCCTCAATAACGGCTGCAATCCTGATTCTTGACGAACAAACACTGCTGGCGATGCGGACATGGCTAGCAGGTGATTTAGCGGGGCAGGATTGGGCGACGCTGGGTACGTCCGCCTGGTTTTCTCTGGGGGGATTTGTGTTAGCCCTTTACCTTGCACCCTCCCTTAACATGTTGGCACTGGGCGATCGCATGGCGCAGGGGCTGGGCGTCTCTGTATTCCGCACGCGAACATTCACCCTGCTTGCGATCGCGTTGCTCTGTGGCGCAGCCGTATCGATTGCTGGCCCCATTGGTTTTGTCGGCCTGCTAGTACCGCAGATTGTCCGGCGTCTGGTATCAGCGGATCTGCGCGTTCTGCTCCCTCTTTCAGCTTGTGTCGGCGCACTTTTGTTATTACTGGCAGATATTATTGCCCGTACGCTTTTCACGCCCCATGAGTTAGCGACCGGTGTCATGACGGCGTTAGTTGGTGCGCCTGTTTTTGTCATTATGGCGACGAGGATGTTCAAATGAGTCGGATAATGAACGTCGGGCTACGCCCACTACGTGTTGGTAAGTTTTCGACACTGGTACGCCCTAAAAATCTGCTGTTGCTTGGTGGGCTGTTCCTGCTTGCGGTTGGAATACTGATATTCGGTCTGATGCAGGGTTCTTTCTCTGTTCCGGCATCGGAAGTAGGACGAGCGTTGTTTGCTCCAGAAAACGTAAGCACAGACGCACGTTATATTGTGCAGGATATTCGCTTGCCGAGAGTCATCATGGCATTGCTATGCGGGGCCATGTTAGGTATGGCAGGGGCCGCAATGCAATCCATTGCACGTAACGGCCTTGCCGATCCTGGTTTAATCGGCGTCAAAGAAGGATGTAGCGTGGCTGTGCTGTGGCTGATTTTCCAGTTTCCAATGCTGGGAATGTTCTGGCGTCCAGTGGCTGGTCTTGCTGGCGGCCTGTTGGTGGCTTTAATCGTGATTTTTTGTGCGCGCGATATTTCCCGCCCGCGATTTGTTCTGATTGGTATTGGTGTTTCCTGGTTTTTCGCCGCCGGTATCGGTGTATTTATGACCACTGCAGATGTTCGAGATGTACAAACTGCATTGATGTGGTTATCGGGAAGCCTGCATGCAGCTAACTGGATGTTAGTCGGTATTTCAGCCTGTTGGATGTTGCCAGCCGCTCTTTTATTGCTGTTCACCGCCAGGACGGCGGATATCGCTCTGCTTGGTCATCAGGTGGCAACCGGGTTAGGCGTGAATAGTTCTCGCCTGGCGTTGTTACGTGTCGCCGCACCCATAATCCTGACAGCCGTCTGCGTTTCGTGTGTTGGTAACATAGGTTTTGTCGGATTGATAGCACCCCATATATCACGTTTTATTCTACGTGGCGGGCAGACGACATTACTGCTGGGGAGCGCGGTATCGGGGACGTTGTTAGTTATTCTGGCGGATAGCATTGGTCGTTTGGCTTTTTTGCCTTTGCAACTGCCTGCCGGAATCATTATCTCACTGATTGGTGGACCATTTTTTTTGCTACTGCTCTGGCAGCGCAGGAACAGTTTTTAACGGGAGTTATATGCGTTTATTTTTTTCTCTGCTGATACTGTTGTCATTTTTTTCCCGTGCAACAGAACCTGTTCAGGTATTTACTGATGATTTAGGGCGCAAAGTCACTGTTCCTGCTCATCCAAAGAGAATTGTCTCTTTACACGATCTTGATATCACTATTCCTCTGATTGAGCTCGGTGTACCTCCTATCGCCAGCCACGGGCGAACTCGGCCTGACGGTAGCCATTTCATTCGATCTGGCGCGTTATTGACAGGTGTCGACTTTGATAATTCATCGATCGCCTTTATTGGTACCGCTGATATTGATATTGAAGCGATTGTGGCGGCAAAGCCTGACCTGATCATCACAGAACCGACCCGTAATACGCCCATTGAACAACTTGAAAAAATTGCGCCCACGGTGAGCATTGATCATCTCAAAGGGGGCGCGCCAGAAATCTATCGCAAGCTGGCAGAACTTACAGGAACGCAGTCGCAGCTGGCGATACTTGAACGCCGCTATCAGGCACAAATCAATGCGCTGAAGGCGACGCTGGACAGCCAAAAAATAACGGTATCGGTGATTCAGGCAAACCAGGGAAAAATTAATGTGATGCATAGCTATCATTCGCTGGGGCGGGTATTACGCGATGCTGGTTTTCGTTTTCCGCCGCTGATTGAGAGCATTCCTGAAGGTGGGCGAATGGATGTGAGCGCGGAGCGTTTACCTGAACTGGATGCCGATTTTGTTTTTGCAACCTGGCGCGGTGACACCGGTGGTAAACCTCAGGATGAGCTGGCAGCAATGGAAAAAGTCATGCCGGGATGGTGTCAGTTTCTGACTGCCTGTCGTTCCGGGCGTTATGTGCTGATTTCTCGTGAAGAGGCAATTTCTAACTCCTTTGCATCTCTGGGGCTGATGGCTGCGCAGATACAATCACAAATTGCAGGGCGACCTCTACCGGAGGCTAAATGATCCAGAAAGATAAAGCGCGGGTTGATATTTTTGGTGAGCGTTTTCGCACTCGCGCGAGTCAGTTAACGCCTGGGTTAAGAGCTGTCGCCAGCTACATTAATGAGCATCGTGAAGTGGTACTCGAGCAAACGGCGATGGAAATTGCGGCCACGTTGAACACTTCCGATGCCACAGTTATCAGGGCTATACAGGCCCTGGGGTTTGCCGGGCTGCGTGATCTGAAACGCACTCTGGAACAGTGGCTTGGTCCAGCCCTTAGTTCCAGCGAAAAGATGTCTACGACGGTGAGTAACTTGACGAGCGATGTTAACACCGCAATCGACTTTGTTCTTGAAGGGCATTTGTATACCTGTAATGTCCTGTCAGAGCCTGAAAACCGCCACGCGCTTGCGCAAGCTGTAGCGTTGTTGGTGCAGGCACGGCAAGTCGCAATTTTTGGCATTGGCGCTTCGGGTATTCTGGCGGACTATACCGCACGACTATTCAACCGCATAGGTTTGCCTGCCACGGCACTAAACCGTACGGGTATTGGCCTTGCCGAGCAACTGATCGCGCTTCAACGTGGCGATGTTCTGATCATGATGGCGCAAAAATCTGCGCACCGGGAAGGGGTGACAACGCTTCGTGAGGCGAGGCGGCTGGGGATCCCTGTTATTTTGCTGACAAACGCGCTGGATTCACGTTTTAGCAAAGACGCCAGTATCGTGATTCATGTTCCGCGCGGGGATGAAAAAGGGAAAACGCCGCTACATGGTACGGTATTGTTGTGTCTGGAAATGATTGTCTGGTCGGTAGCTTCCGCAGTGCCGCAGCGTGCGGTTAAAACCATTAAGCGAATTAACGATTTCCATCGAGGACTGAAAACGGGAAGAAAGAATGGCTAATCTGGGCTGAGACCGGTAGCAGCACCGGCCTCTTTTCAGGAATGTTAAATCCCCGGTTGCAGGATACGAATATTCATCTCCAGCACGTCGCCTTTTACGGCTTCGCTGTACGCCTTCATGTGCGGGGTTTGCAGGTGCGCTTCAAGGTGCGCGATGCTTTCCCACTGCTCAATCATCACGATAGAATCCGGTGCCATAGACTGGAAACTCACGCCAGCAGCGCAATCCACCATTGGCGCATAGCCGTGGCAACCTTCTTCTTTCAATACGGTTGGAACGATTTTAGCAAACTGATCCAACACTGCCTGACGGTGATGTTGACCTGGACGAGTACGGATTTCTGCGATTACTGTAATCATGGTTAACTCCTTCTAAAGCCAGAGCTCTAGTTAACC
Source organism: Escherichia sp. MOD1-EC6021 (assembly GCF_002965245.1). Classification (NCBI taxonomy): domain Bacteria; kingdom Pseudomonadati; phylum Pseudomonadota; class Gammaproteobacteria; order Enterobacterales; family Enterobacteriaceae; genus Escherichia; species Escherichia sp. MOD1-EC6021. Next base: position 102,265 of record NZ_PTRU01000010.1, read on the forward strand.
AAAAATTTCCACAAGATGCTTGCGATATTCTTCAGTATAGCGGGGAACATCAGGCATTTTTATCACGTCATTAGCGATAAATGTCGGCAGCGGTTCCATACCGAGGAATTGGTTTGCTTTATGGAACGGCAGGTACACACCGTCAACACCAACGCCGTGGAAGAACTGATCTTTTTCGGTGAAGGCTTCCATTGGTGCGTTCCAGGTCAGGGAAAGCATATATTTTTTGCCCTGTATCAGGCCGCCGGAACCGTATTTTTTTGATGGATCTTTGCGGGTACGACCATCGCTGGCATACAGAGTCCCGTGACCTTCGGTGAATACATCATCAATATATTTTTTCACTGTCCACGGCGCGCCCATCCACCAGCCTGGCATCTGCCAGATCACCACATCAGCCCAGAGAAAGTTTTGTACTTCGGCTTTGACATCGTAGTCGCTCTCGGCGCGAACAATACGGACATCATGCCCGAGGTCGCGCAGCGTGCCATCCGCGACTTCGGTCAGGGTGTCGTTCAGTTGACCATTGGAGTGGGCGAATTTTTTCGCGCCGTTGATAATCAGGATGTTGCTCATTTTTTAACCTCAAGGTGAGACGTTTGCCGACTATAGTACGTCACAGAGCGGTACGGTGAAATTAGCAAAATGTGCAAAGTCTTTTGCGAATTTAGCAAAAGTCTGATCTTGCTCCGATTCACCGATGCAGGATAAATATTTTCTGAAAATGACAATACTGATAGCCATTCCTCATAATTCCTACTCGCACCGGATTAATTTACAGGTTTGGTTCGGTTTTTTGGGGATTAAAAATATGGCGTTGGATAAGTAAAAATGAAAATATCAACGCGTCACGTTGATAATTATAAATGGATTTTTATGAGCGTGCTAACATATGTTAAAGCATAAAATTCAAACAATATTTGAAGCTCTGTTATATATAGTGCTTACTTATTGGTTAATAGATGCTTTTTTTGCATTCAATAAGTATGACTGGATGCTTGAGTCGGGAGACAATATTTGCAGTATACCTTCCGTTTCAGGCGAAGATCGTATATTGCAAACAATGATTGCAGCATTTTTTCTTCTGACGCCACTTATTATTCTTATCTTAAGAAAACTCTTTGTGCGAGAAATCTTTGAGTTTTGGTTATATGTAATCTCGCTCGTTATTTGTTTGGTTTGTGGTTGGTGGCTTTTTTGGGGACGGTTTATATTTTGCTATTAATAAAATCTATGAGAGTCGTTTTAACGGCTCTCATAGACAGAGAAGTTACCAGCTTACTTTCGCCTCAAATCCACCTTGTTCCGCATTCCCAAACTCAACATTCATGCCATGCAGCTTGGCGATTCGCTGGACAATTGAAAGCCCAAGTCCACTGCCGGTAGCGGTTTGTCCGGGTGGGCGATAGAAGCGTTCGCCAATTCTCGCCAGTGCCTCTGGTGTCACACCGGGGCCGTTATCCCTCACGATGAAATTATCGGCATTCAGCGTGACGTCCACCACGCTACCTTGTGGACTGTAGCGCACGGCGTTATCCAGCAAATTTCGCACCAACAAACTTAGCAATAGCGGTTGTCCGGTGCGTTTGATGCCGTGGGCATTGAGTGTCAGTCGCACGTCAATTTTTGCCTGCTGCGCCGTGTGGTAAATATCCATCACCGACGATTGCAGGAGATCTTCAAGCGGGATCTCCGCGACGTCCTGAAGGTTATCCAGTGAGTCCAGCCGCGATAGCGTGAGCAGTTGATCAACCAGACGAGTAGCACGATCGATCCCGGAATGTAATTGGAGCAGCGCTTTTTTCCGCGCCTGCGGATCATCGTCAGAGAGCTGCGCAACTTCGGTTTGCACTTTCAGCGCCGTTAACGGGCTACGAAGTTCATGAGCTGCGTCGGAGGTAAAGCGTCGTTCACGAACCATCATCGCATGTGTGCGGGCGAACAGTTGATTCAACGACTCAACCAGTGGACGCACTTCGCTGGGTACGCCCGTCGCGTTTAGTGGTTTTTCCGAGTCAGGGTCACGCATACGTAGTGCCAGCGCCAGTTTGTTCAGCGGCGCGAGTTCACGACCCAGTAGTACCATCATGATGATTAACATAATCGGCAGTGCGACAAGCCACGGGATCAATTGCCCGGCAACAATCGCCAGCGCCATGTCTTCGCGGTATTCCCATTCCTGACCAACAACGATGCGATATTTGCCATCAGGTGAGGTCATCCAGACAAAACGCCAGGGATCTTTATCGCCCACCAGTTGCCCGTCAGCAAAACCTTCCCGTTGATAGCTATAGGGAATATCTTCTCCGTTATCCCCATCGTTAAGCACCATTCTGCCGTCGTGGGTAAAGATGGCAAAGGTCAGCGCATCGTCATCAACATGACCGTGTTTTAAGTTATTTGGCGTCTGTGCCATGCGATCCGCCGCGTTGATTTCGTTGAGATCGAGCGTACTTAACCGTTTGGCAAACAGCATCAGTTGGGTGTCGAACAACTCATCGACGTTATCCGTTGTTTGTTTCCAGGCGACAAAGCTGGAAAGCAGCCAGGTCACCGAGGCCAGAATTAAAAAGATTAGCGTCAGCCTGACTCGCAGACTAAGACGTTGGGTAAATTTCATTTCTCACCTAATGTGTAGCCAATACCATGCACGGTACGAATAAAATCACTACCGAGTTTGCGTCGCAGATGATGCACATGCACTTCAACGGCATTACTGGTGACCTCTTCGTCCCAGGTATACAGTTTCTCTTCAATCAGTTTGCGCGGCAGTACTCGACCAGCGTTACGCATCAGTAATTCCAGCAGGGCAAATTCTTTTGGTTTCAGCATTAAGGGTTCGCCAGCCAGCGTGGCGATACGTTTGCCGGGGTCGAGCATGACGTTGCCGTGGCGCAGCTCGTTGCTGGCCTGGCCGTTGGTTCGGCGCATCAGAGCTTCCAGCCTGGCGGCGACTTCTATCAACGCAAAAGGTTTACACAGATAATCGTCAGCTCCCAGACGCAGCCCTTCTACACGTTCCGCCAGCGCATCGCGCGCAGTCAGGATTAATACCGGCTCACGCTGACCTTTTTCTCGCCATTCGCGCAAAATATCGCGACCATCCATGCCCGGTAAGGTTAAATCCAGGATCACCGCATCATAAGGTGCGCTATATAGCGCCTCTTTTCCCTGACGACCTTGTGTAAACCAGTCGACGCTAAAACCCATTTTACTAAGGCCCGTTTTGATGCCGTCGCCAATCAGCATGTCATCTTCTATCAGTAAAATTCGCATTTTTTCATCCCTGCGATAACCATATTTGCTGCCAGTAAACCGTGTTGTAACGCGCTCTGTACAGCACTAAATTTTATTTTTTTCCCTTAAGAAGTTGTTAAGGACTATCTTGTTAAATGCTCGAAAACAGACATTAAAGGGAGTAATAAACATGAAAAAATTCGCAGCAGTAATCGCAGTAATGGCCCTGTGCAGTGCACCGGTGATGGCAGCAGAGCAGGGCGGTTTTTCTGGTCCATCGGCAACACAAAGTCAGGCCGGAGGATTCCAGGGGCCGAATGGCAGCGTAACGACCGTAGAAAGCGCAAAATCCCTGCGTGATGACACTTGGGTCACCCTGCGCGGCAATATCGTTGAACGTATCTCTGACGATCTCTACGTGTTCAAAGATGCCAGCGGTACTATCAATGTTGATATCGACCACAAACGCTGGAACGGCGTGACGGTGACCCCGAAAGATACCGTTGAGATTCAGGGTGAAGTCGATAAAGACTGGAACTCTGCTGAAATTGACGTCAAACAGATCCGCAAAGTAAATCCGTAATTGTTAGCGCTCCCGGGACACGTTCCCGGGAATAATTTCGCAGGGAGGCAAAATGAAAAACCTGACACTGGATGTAAATATTATCGATTTCCCATCAATCCCTGTGGCGATGTTGCCACATCGCTGTAGCCCTGAATTGCTCAACTACAGCGTGGCGAAATTTATCATGTGGCGTAAAGAAACGGGGCTTTCTCCTGTTAACCAAAGCCAGACTTTTGGTGTCGCCTGGGATGACCCTGCCACCACCGTACCGGAAGCGTTTCGCTTTGATATCTGCGGCAGCGTTAACGAACCGATTCCCGATAATCGTTATGGCGTGAGTAATGGTGAACTTACCGGTGGACGTTATGCCGTGGCCCGCCACGTTGGCGAGCTGGACGATATTTCACATACGGTATGGGGCATCATTCGCCACTGGCTGCCTGCAAGCGGCGAGAAAATGCGTAAAGCACCGATTCTGTTTCACTACACCAATCTTGCCGAAGGGGTAACAGAGCAGCGACTGGAAACGGATGTTTATGTGCCGTTGGCGTGATGAAGAATCTTTACCGGAGTGTGAGCCAAATCACTCGCGATAAGTTTGAGCGAACAATGCCACAGGCGTATTGTTGTTGGGCTTATAATTTCTCCGGTAAGGAATACCATGTATACGCGAAATTTATTATGGCTGGTCAGCCTGGTAAGTGCGGCTCCTCTCTACGCTGCTGACGTTCCCGCCAACACACCGCTCGCCCCGCAACAAGTCTTTCGTTACAACAATCATAGCGACCCAGGTACGCTCGACCCGCAAAAGGTGGAGGAGAATACTGCCGCGCAGATTGTGCTGGATCTGTTTGAAGGTCTGGTATGGATGGACGGTGAAGGCCAGGTGCAGCCCGCTCAGGCTGAACGCTGGGAGATACTGGACGGCGGCAAGCGCTATATTTTCCATCTGCGTAGAGGTTTGCAGTGGTCAGACGGTCAGCCTCTGACGGCAGAGGATTTTGTCCTCGGCTGGCAGCGCGCGGTTGACCCGAAAACGGCAAGCCCTTTTGCTGGCTATCTGGCACAGGCGCACATTAACAATGCCGCGGCTATTGTTGCGGGTAAAGCAGATGTTACATCGCTGGGTGTCAAAGCGATGGATGATCGTACTATTGAAGTTACGCTTGAGCAGCCGGTTCCTTGGTTCACGACGATGCTCGCCTGGCCGACGCTGTTCCCGGTTCCCCATCATGTAATCGCGAAATATGGCGATAGCTGGAGTAAGCCTGCGCATATGGTTTACAACGGTGCCTTTGTGCTTGATAAATGGGTAGTTAACGAAAAGATTACTGCACGCAAAAATCCAAAGTACCGCGATGCGCAACATACGGTATTGCAACAGGTTGAGTATCTGGCGCTGGATAATTCGGTCACCGGCTATAACCGCTATCGCGCGGGAGAGGTCGATCTCACCTGGGTTCCGGCGCAGCAAATTCCTGCCATTGAAAAATCACTGCCTGGCGAGCTACGAATTATCCCGCGTCTGAACAGCGAATATTACAACTTTAACCTTGAGAAACCGCCATTTAACGATGTGCGGGTGCGTCGGGCGCTATATCTTACGGTTGATCGACAGCTTATTGCGCAAAAGGTACTGGGGTTGAGAACGCCCGCAACCACGCTGACGCCGCCAGAGGTAAAAGGCTTTAGCGCGACGACGTTCGATGAACTGCAAAAGCCAATGAGTGAGCGTGTCGCGATGGCAAAAGCCAATGAGTGAGCGTGTCGCGATGGCAAAAGCCAATGAGTGAGCGTGTCGCGATGGCAAAAGCCTTGCTGAAACAGGCGGGATACGACGCCTCTCATCCGCTACGCTTTGAGCTGTTCTACAACAAGTACGATCTGCATGAAAAAACCGCGATAGCGTTGTCTTCCGAATGGAAAAAATGGCTGGGTGCACAGGTGACGCTGCGCACAATGGAGTGGAAAACCTATCTTGATGCCCGACGAACCGGTGATTTCATGCTGTCTCGGCAGTCGTGGGATGCGACGTACAATGATGCTTCCAGCTTTCTGAACACGCTCAAAAGCGATAGTGAAGAAAACGTCGGTCACTGGAAAAATGCGCAGTATGACGCCTTACTAAACCAGGCCACGCAGATCACTGATGCGACAAAGCGTAATGCGTTGTATCAGCAGGCAGAAGTGATCATCAACCAGCAGGTACCGCTCATTCCTATCTACTATCAGCCGTTAATCAAACTGCTTAAACCCTACGTTGGCGGTTTTCCGCTGCATAATCCCCAGGATTATGTCTACAGCAAAGAGTTGTATATCAAGGCACATTGATGCCTTTATCGCCGTCGGAGCACGTCCGGCGGCGCTATTCACGCTGATCTCCTGTGACTCGACGCGGCAGATAATGTAGTATCTCCGGCAATATTGCCCCTTTGAAGGCTGGCGAATAAGTTGAGGAATCAGAATTAATGAGCGATATGGCAGAGCGCCTTGCGCTACATGAATTTACGGAAAACGCCTACTTAAATTACTCCATGTACGTAATCATGGACCGTGCGTTGCCGTTTATTGGTGATGGTCTGAAACCTGTTCAGCGCCGCATTGTGTATGCGATGTCTGAACTGGGACTAAATGCCAGCGCCAAATTTAAAAAATCGGCCCGTACCGTCGGTGACGTACTGGGTAAATACCATCCGCACGGTGATAGCGCCTGTTATGAAGCGATGGTCCTGATGGCACAGCCGTTCTCTTACCGTTATCCGCTGGTTGATGGTCAGGGGAACTGGGGCGCACCGGACGATCCGAAATCGTTCGCGGCGATGCGTTACACCGAATCCCGGTTGTCGAAATATTCCGAGCTGCTATTGAGCGAGCTGGGGCAGGGTACGGCTGACTGGGTGCCAAACTTCGACGGTACTTTGCAGGAGCCGAAAATGCTACCTGCCCGTCTGCCAAACATTTTGCTTAACGGCACCACCGGTATTGCCGTCGGCATGGCGACCGATATTCCACCGCATAACCTGCGTGAAGTGGCTCAGGCGGCAATCGCATTAATCGACCAGCCGAAAACCACGCTCGACCAGCTGCTGGATATCGTGCAGGGGCCGGATTATCCGACTGAAGCGGAAATCATCACTTCGCGCGCCGAGATCCGTAAAATTTACGAGAACGGACGTGGTTCAGTGCGTATGCGCGCGGTGTGGAAGAAAGAAGATGGCGCGGTGGTTATCAGCGCATTGCCGCATCAGGTTTCAGGTGCGCGTGTACTGGAGCAAATTGCTGCGCAAATGCGCAACAAAAAGCTGCCGATGGTTGACGATCTGCGCGATGAATCTGACCACGAGAATCCGACCCGTCTGGTGATTGTGCCGCGTTCCAACCGTGTGGATATGGATCAGGTGATGAACCACCTCTTCGCAACCACCGATCTGGAAAAGAGCTATCGTATTAACCTCAATATGATCGGTCTGGATGGGCGTCCGGCGGTGAAAAACCTGCTGGAAATCCTTTCCGAATGGCTGGTGTTCCGCCGTGATACCGTGCGCCGCCGTCTGAACTATCGTCTGGAGAAAGTCCTCAAGCGCCTGCATATTCTGGAAGGTTTGCTGGTGGCGTTTCTCAATATCGACGAAGTGATTGAGATCATTCGCAATGAAGATGAACCGAAACCGGCGCTGATGTCGCGCTTTGGCCTCACGGAAACTCAGGCGGAAGCGATCCTCGAACTGAAACTGCGTCATCTCGCCAAACTGGAAGAGATGAAGATTCGCGGTGAGCAGAGTGAGCTGGAAAAAGAGCGCGACCAGTTGCAAGGCATTCTGGCGTCCGAGCGTAAAATGAATAACCTGCTGAAGAAAGAACTGCAGGCAGACGCGCAAGCTTATGGTGACGATCGTCGTTCGCCGTTGCAGGAACGCGAAGAAGCGAAAGCGATGAGCGAGCACGACATGTTGCCGTCTGAACCTGTCACCATTGTGCTGTCGCAGATGGGCTGGGTACGCAGCGCTAAAGGCCATGACATCGACGCGCCGGGCCTGAATTATAAAGCGGGTGATAGTTTCAAAGCAGCGGTGAAAGGTAAGAGCAACCAACCGGTAGTGTTTGTTGACTCCACCGGTCGTAGCTATGCTATCGACCCGATTACGCTGCCGTCGGCACGTGGTCAGGGCGAGCCGCTCACCGGCAAATTGACGTTGCCGCCTGGGGCGACCGTTGACCATATGCTGATGGAAAGCGACGATCAGAAACTGTTGATGGCTTCCGATGCGGGTTACGGTTTCGTCTGCACCTTTAACGATCTGGTGGCGCGTAACCGTGCAGGTAAGGCCTTAATCACTTTACCGGAAAATGCCCATGTTATGCCGCCTGTGGTGATTGAGGACGCTTCTGATATGCTGCTGGCAATCACTCAGGCAGGCCGTATGTTGATGTTCCCGGTAAGCGATCTGCCGCAGCTGTCGAAGGGCAAAGGCAACAAGATTATCAACATTCCATCGGCAGAAGCCGCGCGTGGAGAAGATGGTCTGGCGCAACTGTACGTTCTGCCGCCGCAAAGCACGCTGACCATTCATGTTGGGAAACGCAAAATTAAACTGCGTCCGGAAGAGCTACAGAAAGTCACTGGCGAACGTGGACGCCGCGGTACGTTGATGCGCGGTTTGCAGCGTATCGATCGTGTCGAGATCGACTCTCCTCGCCGCGCCAGCAGCGGCGATAGCGAAGAGTAGTATGCCGGGGAGGGTATTGCTTCCTCCCGCTTGCAAGGAACGCCGGATGAAACGTTAAGTCGTCATCCGGCAGCATATTCAACCCCCGGAAACGATAAAAATTCCCTTGAAACCGTTGTTTATTCATGCGTTGCGATTAACAATACGCTTTTCCAGAGAGCGGCTTTTAACAATGCCCTAACCTGATTTCAGGTGACGTACAATGCCAGTCTCTCAGACCTTCAGAGGGTGTTATGCTATATATCTTTCGTCTTATTATTACCGTGATTTACAGCATCTTAGTCTGTGTATTCGGCTCCATTTACTGCCTTTTCAGCCCGCGTAACCCGAAACATGTAGCCACCTTTGGGCATATGTTTGGTCGTCTTGCGCCGCTGTTCGGCCTGAAAGTTGAGTGTCGCAAACCTGCAGATGCTGAAAGCTACGGCAATGCTATTTATATTGCTAACCACCAGAACAACTATGACATGGTGACAGCATCGAACATCGTGCAACCGCCGACGGTGACGGTAGGTAAAAAGAGTTTGCTGTGGATCCCCTTCTTTGGTCAGTTGTACTGGCTAACCGGCAACTTATTGATCGACAGAAATAACCGCACTAAAGCTCACGGCACCATTGCAGAAGTAGTGAATCACTTCAAAAAACGCCGTATTTCCATCTGGATGTTCCCGGAAGGTACCCGTAGCCGTGGTCGCGGCCTGCTGCCGTTCAAGACCGGGGCATTTCACGCGGCAATTGCGGCAGGCGTCCCGATTATTCCCGTGTGCGTCTCTACAACTTCGAATAAGATTAATCTTAATCGACTGCACAACGGTCTGGTGATTGTCGAAATGCTGCCGCCAATTGACGTGAGTCAGTATGGTAAAGACCAGGTTCGCGAGTTGGCTGCCCATTGTCGTTCGATAATGGAACAAAAAATCGCTGAGCTCGATAAAGAAGTCGCAGAACGCGAAGCCGCCGGAAGAGTTTAAGTCGGCAATCTGTATTTTTGCGGGAACACTTTCCTGCACGGTATTACTTTAGCCAGTTTTACATGGAGCAAATATGTCACTCAGTCGGCGTCAGTTCATTCAGGCATCGGGGATTGCACTTTGTGCAGGCGCTGTTCCCCTGAAGGCCAGCGCAGCCGGGCAACAGCAACCGCTACCCGTTCCGCCGCTGCTTGAATCTCGCCGTGGGCAACCGCTGTTTATGACTGTACAACGTGCGCACTGGTCATTTACGCCAGGGACACGCGCGTCGGTCTGGGGAATCAATGGTCGTTACCTGGGGCCGACTATCCGCGTCTGGAAGGGCGATGATGTTAAGCTGATCTACAGTAACCGCCTGACAGAAAATGTCTCAATGACGGTGTCTGGTTTACAGGTGCCTGGCCCGCTGATGGGCGGTCCGGCACGGATGATGTCGCCAAACGCTGACTGGGCACCCGTATTACCCATTCGCCAGAACGCAGCGACATTGTGGTATCACGCTAATACCCCCAATCGCACGGCTCAGCAGGTCTATAATGGCCTTGCCGGAATGTGGCTGGTGGAAGATGAAGTCAGCAAGTCGCTGCCTATCCCCAACCATTATGGTGTGGATGATTTTCCGGTCATTATCCAGGATAAACGGCTGGATAACTTTGGTACGCCAGAATACAACGAACCGGGAAGCGGCGGCTTTGTTGGAGATACGCTGCTGGTCAACGGTGTACAAAGCCCGTACGTTGAAGTCTCGCGTGGCTGGGTGCGCTTGCGTCTGTTGAACGCGTCGAACTCTCGTCGCTATCAACTACAGATGAGCGATGGTCGCCCGTTACATGTGATTTCTGGCGATCAGGGATTCTTGCCTGCTCCTGTATCGGTGAAGCAACTTTCGCTGGCACCGGGCGAGCGCCGCGAGATTCTGGTGGATATGAGCAACGGTGATGAAGTGTCGATCACCTGTGGCGAAGCGGCGAGCATTGTTGATCGTATTCGTGGCTTCTTTGAGCCATCCAGCATTCTGGTTTCTACGCTGGTGCTAACGCTGCGCCCAACCGGTCTTCTGCCGCTGGTCACAGACAGTCTTCCGATGCGCTTGCTGCCAACTGAGATCATGGCCGGTTCGCCGATTCGCAGTCGCGATATCAGTCTGGGTGATGACCCGGGTATCAATGGGCAGCTGTGGGACGTCAACCGTATTGATGTCACCGCGCAGCAAGGAACGTGGGAACGCTGGACGGTACGCGCGGACGAGCCGCAAGCGTTCCATATTGAAGGCGTGATGTTCCAGATCCGTAACGTGAATGGCGCGATGCCGTTTCCGGAAGACAGAGGCTGGAAAGATACCGTTTGGGTTGACGGACAAGTGGAGCTGCTTGTTTATTTCGGTCAGCCTTCCTGGGCGCACTTCCCGTTCTACTTTAACAGTCAGACGCTGGAAATGGCGGACCGTGGCTCGATTGGGCAATTGTTGGTCAATCCGGTACCGTAATCGCCATACTCGCCCGAGAGGGCGAGTATGGAATACTTTTCGATTTCTCTTTCGTTCCGGCTTATAATCCCCGGCCTTTGATTATTTTTTTACCATTTCTGGAAGCAAAATGAGCTCTATCTCCCTGATCCAACCGGATCGCGACCTGTTCTCCTGGCCGCAGTACTGGGCCGCCTGTTTTGGACCGGCACCGTTTTTGCCGATGTCTCGTGAAGAGATGGATCAACTTGGCTGGGATAGCTGCGACATCATTTTGGTTACTGGCGACGCGTATGTCGATCACCCCAGCTTCGGGATGGCGATTTGCGGTCGTATGCTTGAAGCGCAGGGCTTTCGCGTCGGGATCATCGCCCAGCCAGACTGGAGCAGCAAAGACGATTTCATGCGTCTGGGTAAACCGAATCTGTTTTTCGGTGTTACTGCTGGCAACATGGACTCGATGATCAACCGCTATACCGCCGATCGCCGTTTACGTCATGACGATGCCTACACACCGGATAACGTCGCGGGTAAGCGCCCGGATCGCGCCACCCTGGTTTATACCCAACGCTGTAAAGAGGCGTGGAAAGATGTGCCGGTGATCCTCGGCGGTATTGAGGCTAGTTTGCGTCGTACCGCGCATTATGATTACTGGTCTGATACCGTGCGCCGTTCCGTGCTGGTGGATTCGAAAGCCGACATGCTGATGTTCGGTAACGGTGAGCGTCCGCTGGTGGAAGTGGCGCATCGTCTGGCGATGGGTGAGCCGATTAGTGAAATCCGCGATGTGCGTAATACCGCGATTATCGTAAAAGAGGCGTTGCCAGGCTGGAGCGGTGTGGATTCCACCCGTCTTGATACTCCTGGGAAAATCGACCCGATCCCGCATCCGTATGGCGAAGATTTGCCGTGCGCGGATAACAAACCGGTGGCCCCGAAAAAGCAGGAAGCGAAAGCCGTAACCGTGCAGCCACCGCGCCCGAAACCGTGGGAAAAAACTTACGTATTGCTGCCTTCTTTCGAGAAAGTGAAGGGCGATAAAGTGCTGTACGCTCATGCTTCGCGTATTCTGCACCATGAAACCAACCCAGGCTGCGCGCGTGCGCTGATGCAAAAACATGGCGACCGCTATGTATGGATCAACCCGCCTGCCATCCCGCTTTCTACCGAAGAGATGGACAGCGTCTTTGCGCTGCCGTACAAGCGCGTGCCGCATCCGGCTTACGGTAATGCCCGAATTCCGGCTTACGAAATGATCCGTTTCTCTGTCAACATTATGCGCGGCTGCTTTGGCGGCTGCTCTTTCTGCTCTATTACCGAGCATGAAGGTCGCATTATTCAGAGCCGTTCGGAAGATTCGATCATCAACGAGATTGAAGCGATCCGCGACACCGTGCCAGGCTTTACGGGCGTGATTTCCGATCTCGGTGGGCCCACTGCCAACATGTATATGTTGCGCTGCAAATCGCCGCGCGCCGAGCAGACTTGCCGCCGTTTATCGTGCGTTTACCCGGATATTTGTCCTCATATGGACACTAACCACGAACCGACGATCAACCTCTATCGCCGCGCACGTGATCTGAAAGGCATTAAAAAGATCCTGATCGCTTCCGGCGTGCGTTATGACATCGCCGTGGAAGATCCGCGCTATATCAAAGAGCTGGCGACCCATCACGTTGGCGGCTATCTGAAGATTGCCCCGGAACATACCGAAGAAGGGCCGTTATCGAAGATGATGAAGCCGGGCATGGGCAGTTATGACCGCTTTAAAGAGCTGTTCGATACCTACTCGAAACAGGCAGGTAAAGAGCAATATCTGATCCCGTATTTCATCTCCGCACACCCGGGTACGCGTGATGAAGATATGGTGAATCTGGCGCTGTGGCTGAAAAAGCATCGCTTCCGTCTCGACCAGGTACAGAACTTCTACCCGTCGCCGTTGGCTAACTCTACCACCATGTATTACACCGGGAAAAACCCGCTGGCGAAGATTGGTTACAAGAGTGAAGACGTCTTCGTACCGAAGGGCGACAAACAGCGTCGTTTGCATAAAGCGTTGTTGCGTTACCACGATCCGGCAAACTGGCCGTTAATCCGTCAGGCGCTGGAAGCGATGGGTAAAAAGCATCTGATTGGCAGCCGTCGTGATTGCTTAGTGCCTGCGCCAACCATCGAAGAGATGCGCGAAGCCCGCCGTCAGAACCGCAATACCCGTCCGGCGTTGACTAAACATACGCCGATGGCGACCCAGCGTCAGACGCCTGCTACGGCAAAAAAAGCGTCGTCTACGCCATCTCGCCCGGTGAATGCTGGTGCAAAGAAACGGCCTAAAGCGGCGGTTGGTCGTTAAGTGAAATGTGCCCGGCAGCAATGATACTGCCGGGAAATTTATAACCTTGGTTTATAAGGACTGTTACGAACGTCTAAGCGGTAATGCGCTCTTGCTGTTTCGTCTTTAACTTGCTGAATTTCCGGACGCAGGGCGTCAATATCCTGTTGCAGTTGATTAATTTTGTTATTCAATGCCTGAATATCATGTTCCAGGTGTTCAATTTTGGCATTGCTGGTACAGCCAGCAAGACACAGCGCCAGCGGAATGGATAAGATAAGTTTGTTCATTATGAATTCCAGAACCGTCATTCCGCATACATACGTAAGCAGCGCAGGCAATCGAAATAGTCCTGGGCGTCAAGGCGCGTATTGGCTCTGTTAGCGTCGGATTTGGCAGCATAGATTTGTGGGCGTAATGCTTTCATATCCTGCTCAAGCCGGGCGATTTTGGCATTTAATGTTTGCACATTGCTCGCCAGCTGATTGACCTTTTGCTCATTGACGCAGCCACTGAGCAAGCAGGTTGCCAGAACAACAGCCCCCAGGGTGAAAATCGTTTTCATATAGTATTCCCTTTTATTTATTGTTCCGACTAATTGTTATTTTATTCAGCTCATTGCTTTAATCTGGCGGCGGTTTTCACCTCAATCTGTTTAAGTAGGCTGCCGCTGTTTGGACGGATAAAATCAGCGATTTCCCACTTACCTTCGCGCCGCTGTAAAATCAATTCTTGCTCTTCGTTGTTGCCATTGGTCAGCGTAAAACGAACATGAATGCGGGCTGAATTGGCGGTTTTCTCCAGGACTCGAATTTCATCAACACGTGAAAATAGCGACTCATCGCCAAAACAGATTGGATTGTCGTAAATAAATTGCCGTTCTATTTGCATATCTTCATCGGGATTGTTGGCAGTCTTGAAGGTGGTTTTATAGAAGGCATTGACCGCCTGGCGGTAAGAGTCGGAAACCACCCACGTCCACGGCCAGCTATAATCAGCAATATGTTCAAAGAGTTCGGCAACAAAGGCTTCCGGCTGTTCTTTTTGCAACGAAGCTACAGCGGCCAGCGTTTTTTCATTCTCGCTATTAACTGCTTGTAAGACGCTGCCATGATTGCTGACAATATCGTCAATGACCCAACGACCATTTTCCGCCACCATTTTCAGTGTCTGCGTGGTCTTTTCTTTATCGTCTTTAAAGATACGAAAGCGCACAACGGCATCGGCATGATCGGCGTCAGGTTGGGTTATCGCTACGCTTTCTAACACCAGATCGCCAAAATCCTGACAATCACAAACCGGATCATAATCCAGCCAGCCAATATTGCCCGGCAGCGTAAGATTGTCGTTCAGGGTAAGCGCCTGTTGAATACGCGCAGAAGTTATCGCTCGCTCTCCGGTTTCACCAAAATAAGGCGTACTGGCATCTGATTTATAGTTCTGATAAATCTGCCGGACTGTTTGTTCTACGGTCTGTGAAGGAGGCTGCGCGTGTACGGTAAAACTTGCCAGGGCTGCTAAAAACAGAAGTATTATTTTCATCTGTTTTTCACCTCTCCGTTGCGTTCATCCCGGATGTAAATGAGTTGTTCCTTTAAGAGCTTCCGGCTCTGCATGATGATGCCCTTATATTTGGCGTTCCTGAACAAGGAAGAGTAACAATGGGCGTGACGCGAGGGGAATAAATGATTTCTGAAAAGTCCGGTAGCGGAACATTACCGCCACCGGGAGAATTTGCGCGTTAGCCGCCGAACTGGTCAGGATCGGGGCCGAGGCGTTTGCCCTGGTCGAGTTTGGCAATTTCACCTAGCTCGTCTTTGTCGAGACGGAAATCCCAGACATCAAAGTTTTCGGCAATACGTGAAGGTGTGACCGATTTCGGGATCACCACCAGGCCGCTATCCAGATGCCAGCGGATAACAATCTGCGCCGGGGTTTTGCCGTATTTATCTGCCAGATCGCGAATGACTTTCTGATCGAAAACGCCTTTCCCACCTTGCGCTAATGGGCTCCAGGATTCGGTCTGGATTTTGTGTGTCGCGTTCCAGGCGTGAAGCTGGCGTTGCTGCATCAGCGGGTGGAGTTCAATCTGGTTTATCACCGGCGTCACGCCAGTTTCATCAATCAGGCGTTGCAGGTGGTGGATCTGGAAGTTGCACACGCCGATGCTTTTGATTAAGCCCTCTTTTTGCAATTCGATCATGCCCTTCCATGCTTCGACATAATGGTCGATAGCAGGAACGGGCCAGTGCATTAAGTAAAGGTCGACATAATCAAGCTGGAGTTTTTTCAGGCTGTCGAGCAGGGCTTCGCGGGGGCGCTTGTGGTCGTCGTTCCACAGTTTAGTGGTGATGAACAGTTCTTCTCTGTTAACTGAGGCATTTTTCAGGGCTTTGCCGACACCTTCTTCGTTCTTATAGGCCGCGGCGGTATCAATCGAGCGATAACCCACGTCTAACGCTTTTTGAATGGCGGTGATTACTTCCTCATTACTTGCTTGCCAGACGCCCAGTCCCAACTGGGGCATGACATTGCCATCCTGTAGCTTAATAACGGTTGGATTAGCCATACGTTCCTCCTTTATATGAACTCACCGGAGCAGGCTCCGGTGAGGTGTTGTGAACTTAAGTCTGGACGAAATGCCCGAAAACGAAAGTTTGAGGCGTAAAAAGCTTAGCGGGCGGCTTCGTATATGCGGCGGCTGACATCCAGCGTAATGTCATGATTTTCGCCCAGTTGGGTCATACCGTGCTCTTCCAGTTTTTTCAACAAAGCCGGGATGGAGCTGCCGTCCAGACCGTAGTCGGAGAGGTGGGTCGGCACGCCTAATTGCTCAAAGAAATTGCGGGTTGCGGCAATCGCGGCGTCAATACGCTCATCGTCAGAACCTTCTGTGATGTTCCAGACGCGTTCAGCATATTGCAGCAGCTTAGCGCGTTTAGTGTCGCGTTTTTCATTCCACAGTGCAGGCAGGACGATAGCCAGCGTTTGCGCGTGATCCAGACCGTGCATCGCAGTCAGTTCGTGGCCCAGCATATGCGTTGCCCAATCCTGGGGTACACCTGCGCCAATTAAACCGTTCAGCGCCTGAGTCGCCGCCCACATAACGTTGGCGCGTACATCGTAGTTTTCTGGCTCTTTCAGGGCTTTCGGACCATCTTCGATCAGCGTCAGCAAAATGCCTTCTGCGAAACGGTCCTGAATTTTGGCATCAACCGGTTTGGTAACATACTGTTCCACGGTGTGCACAAAGGCATCCACTACACCGTTAGCCACCTGACGCGGCGGCAGAGTGTAGGTATAAACCGGATCGAGCACGGCAAATACCGGCTGAACATGGGCAGAATGGAACGCCTGCTTGTCGCCTGTAGTTTTACGGGAGATGACCGCACCTGCGTTGGATTCTGAACCGGTTGCTGGCAGCGTCAGCATACAGCCCATCGGGATGGCGCTTTTAATCTCTTTACCGCCCGTTTGTAGAATGTGCCACGGATCGATATTTTCCGGATAATTAGCCGCTGCGGCGATAAATTTGGTGCCGTCCAGTACAGAACCGCCGCCAACCGCCAGCAGGAAAGTCACTTTTTGTTCGCGAACCAGTTTCACGGCATTCATCAGCGTTTCATAAGCCGGGTTTGGCTCAATACCGCCAAATTCCAGCACGTCCATGCCTTTCAGGGCATCCAGAACTTGATCGAGAACGCCGGTTTTTTTCACGCTGCCGCCGCCGTAGGTAATCAATACGCGTGCATCGTGAGGAATTTGCTCGCGTAAACCAGCGATTGCGCCTTTACCAAACAGAATGCGGGTTGGGGTGTGCAGATTAAAGTGGTTCATTACTTGCTCCCTTTGCTGGGTCAATATGAGGGCAGAGATCGGTCTGCCTGATGTTTTTCATTGTGGTCGCCAGCGCCGTACCTCTCAATGCTCATTTCTGCCAATGTCTTGCCTATTTCTCCAGAGTGCTGGAGAAATGCTACAAAATTGCGCACAATCAAATTGCCGCATTATTCCTAAGAAATTACGCGATATGAAACGTGAAGAGATTTGCCGCTTGCTGGCGGGTAAAATTAATAAACTGAAAAATAAAGAAAATAGTTTGTCAGAGCTATTGCCCGATGTGCGTTTGTTGTATGGCGAGACGCCTTTCGCACGTACGCCGGTGATGTACGAGCCCGGCATCATAATTCTCTTTTCCGGGCATAAAATCGGTTATATCAATGAACGCGTGTTTCGTTATGATGCCAATGAATATCTGCTGCTGACGGTGCCGTTGCCGTTTGAGTGCGAAACTTATGCCACGTCAGAGGTACCGCTGGCAGGGGTGCGTCTCAATGTCGATGTTTTGCAGTTACAAGAGCTGTTGATGGACATTGGCGAAGATGAGCATTTTCGGCCGTCGATGGCAGCCAGCGGGATTAACTCTGCCACGTTATCAGAAGAGATTTTATGTGCGGCGGAGCGGTTACTCGATGTGATGGAGCGACCGCTGGATGCGCGTATTCTCGGCAAACAGATCATCCGCGAAATTCTGTACTACGTGCTGACCGGACCTTGCGGTGGCGCGTTACTGGCGCTGGTCAGCCGTCAGACCCACTTCAGCCTGATTAGTCGCGTGCTGAAACGAATTGAGAATAAATACACCGAAAACCTGAGCGTCGAGCAACTGGCGGCAGAAGCCAACATGAGCGTATCGGCGTTCCACCATAATTTTAAGTCTGTCACTAGCACCTCGCCGTTGCAGTATTTGAAGAATTACCGTCTGCATAAGGCGCGGATGATGATTATCCACGACGGCATGAAGGCCAGTGCAGCAGCGATGCGCGTCGGCTACGAAAGCGCGTCGCAATTTAGCCGTGAGTTTAAACGTTACTTTGGTGTGACACCGGGGGAGGATGCGGCAAGAATGCGGGCGATGCAGGGGAGTTAAATGCGTTCCCGGTACCGCAACCGGGAACGGGGGAAATTGTCAGGCGTTACAGTATTTCTTTTTAATCACCACAAACAGCGTGCCTAACAAGCCTGCAGTTAACAAGGCAATCGGCAGGATCATCAGGAATGTCATTACCTGATCTTCATGCCGTTTAACGAACGGAATCATGCTTAAGGCATAGCCGAAACTGGTTACTACGCTGACCCACAGCAATCCGCTTAGCCAGTTGAAAAACTGGAAGCGGCGGTTTGGCAGACCGGAAATACCCGCCATGGTTGGCAACAGCGTACGGACAAATGCGAGAAAACGTCCAGCCAGCAGCGCCAGCAGACCGTGACGGTCAAACATGCAGGTGGCGCGCTGGTGATATTTGGCAGGAAGCTGTGCCAGCCAGCCTTTCACCGTTTTAGTATTCCCTAACCAGCGCCCCTGAATATAACTTAACCAGCAGCCCAAACTTGCTGCGGCGGTCAGAATCGCAATCGTTGGCAGAAAATCCATAACCCCCTGGGCAATCAATGCGCCTGCCAGTATCAACAAGCTGTCGCCTGGCAAAAATGAGGCGGGCAGCAGGCCGTTTTCTAAAAACAGCGTGGCAAACATGACAAAGTAAACAACGCTAACAATATGAGGATCCGCCAGCGCGGCAAAGTCGTGTTGCCAGAGCGCAGCGATGATATCTTGAATAACAGCCATGGACTTTCCTGTGGAACAGCGTTTAAGCCTTTATCTGCCTATTGTACTCCTGAATCACCCGGGACGCCTTGATCCCGGACGCAACAATTTAAGACTTTTCACAATTAAATGTCTGCAAATTTGTCCAAACTGGCAACATTACACAATTCGCGCAAAACCGGCGTCCAGATCGGCAATCAAATCATCGACATCTTCCAGACCAATATGCAGGCGAATCAAGGTCCCGCTAAAATCGATCTCGCCTTGCGGGCGAATGGCGGCGATATGTTCTGGTTGATTTGCCAGGATCAACGATTCATACCCGCCCCACGAGTAGGCCATGCTGAATAAACTGAAGTTATCCAGATAGTTCGCCAGCTCTTCAGCATTGAGTTTTTTCTTAAGCACAAAGGAAAATAGTCCGCTGCTACCTGTAAAGTCTCGTTTCCAGAATTCGTGGCCTTTACTGCCAGGCAGAGCAGGGTGGTTAACTCGCGCTACTTGCGGATGTTCTGCCAGCCATTCAGCCACTTTCAGACTGCTTTCATGATGTTGACGCAGGCGAACACCCAAAGTGCGCAGGCCACGGCTGGTTATATAGGCGGTATCGGCATCAACCATCTGGCCCATCAGATAGGCATTCTCCCGCAGCTGCTCCCAGCAACGGGCATTGCACACGGCAGTGCCAATCATCGCATCTGAATGCCCCACCAGATATTTGGTAGCGGCCTGAATGGAAACATCGATGCCAAAATCCAGCGCCTTAAACAGCACACCGGCCGCCCAGGTGTTATCGATCATAATGATGGCATCCGGCACCACACTGCGCACGGCGGCAACAATCGCTGGAACGTCGTGGACTTCCATGGTGATGGAGCCTGGGGATTCCAGAAACACGATTTTAGTGTTTGGCTGCACATGTTTAACGATATTTGCGCCAATCAGCGGATCAAACCACGATGTCGTTACGCCCAGTTTGCTGAGGATTTTGCTACAGAAATCCTGACTCGGTTCATAGGCGGTGTTGGTCATCAACACATGATCGCCCTGTTCGACAAAAGCAAGAATAGAATTAGCAACCGCCGCCGCCCCGCAGGGGAACAGCACGCAGCCTGCGCCACCTTCCAGTTCGCACATCGCTTCTTGTAAGGAGAAATGGGTTAACGTTCCGCGCCGTCCATAAAACAACTCGCCATTGGCGCGATTGCGCGTCGCGTGTTTTTTGGCTTCCACACTGTCAAAGACCAGCGAAGAAGCGCGCTGAATCACGCTATTTACCGCGCCGAGAGTGTATTTTTTGCTGCGTCCTGCGTTCACCAGTTGAGTATCAAGCTTTTTGTCCGCCATCTCGGGATTCCTGTTTTTATACGTCTGGATGTCTAAACTAGCATGAATATTCGCGGGCGCATCCTGAAGAATTAGCATAAAGCAGAAAATTTTCGCAAATGGCGTGCTGGTGACTTTTTTACTGCGTAAACGCAAGGAAAAGAAAACAAAGGTACGGCAGTATGCAAATAGTAATGAGAACGACTATCAATTCGACGTCGTTTTGATATTATTATGCGCAGATTTTGTGATTTGCGTCCTGGAGATACACAGTGGGTAATAATTTAATGCAGACGGATCTTTCCGTCTGGGGTATGTATCAGCACGCCGATATTGTCGTTAAGTGCGTGATGATTGGGCTTATTTTGGCGTCCGTAGTCACCTGGGCAATCTTCTTCAGTAAGAGCGTTGAGTTCTTCAATCAGAAGCGTCGCCTGAAACGCGAACAGCAACTGCTGGCCCAAGCGCGTTCCTTGAACCAGGCCAACGATATCGCCGCTGATTTTGGTAGCAAAAGCTTAAGCCTGCATTTGCTCAATGAAGCGCAGGATGAGCTGGAACTGTCAGAAGGCAGCGACGATAACGAAGGTATTAAAGAACGTACCAGCTTCCGTCTGGAGCGTCGGGTCGCCGCCGTGGGGCGTCAAATGGGCCGCGGTAACGGCTACCTTGCAACCATCGGCGCGATTTCGCCGTTTGTGGGCCTCTTTGGTACGGTCTGGGGCATCATGAACAGCTTTATCGGTATTGCGCAAACGCAGACCACTAATCTGGCTGTCGTTGCGCCGGGTATCGCAGAAGCTCTGTTAGCAACGGCAATCGGCCTCGTGGCAGCGATTCCGGCGGTCGTTATCTATAACGTATTTGCACGTCAGATTGGCGGCTTTAAAGCGATGCTGGGTGATGTCGCAGCGCAGGTATTATTGCTGCAAAGTCGTGACCTGGATCTGGAAGCCAGCGCCGCTGCGCATCCGGTTCGTGTCGCCCAAAAATTACGCGCAGGATAATGTTCGATGGCAATGCATCTTAACGAAAACCTCGACGATAACGGCGAAATGCATGATATCAACGTGACGCCGTTTATCGACGTGATGTTGGTTCTGCTGATTATCTTTATGGTGGCAGCGCCGTTAGCGACGGTAGATGTGAAGGTGAACTTGCCTGCTTCTACCAGCACGCCGCAGCCGCGCCCGGAAAAACCGGTTTATCTGTCGGTGAAGGCGGACAACTCGATGTTTATCGGTAACGATCCGGTCACCGATGAAACAATGGTTACGGCGCTGAATGCGTTAACCGAAGGTAAGAAAGACACCACCATCTTCTTCCGTGCGGATAAAACCGTCGATTACGAGACGTTGATGAAGGTAATGGATACGCTGCATCAGGCGGGTTACCTGAAGATAGGTCTGGTCGGCGAAGAAACCGCCAAAGCGAAGTAAAGACAATTGCCTGATGCGCTACGCTTATCAGGCCTACAAAATCTATCGCAACGTATTGAATTTTCATGAATTTGTAGGCCGGATAAGGCGTTCACGCCGCATCCGGCAAGAGTTATAAAGTACGATGATGCCCGGTGGCTTTATACAACCGGGCATTTTTTTAGCCTAAATGCTCGCCGCCGCACACGCCGTGCACTTCTGCGGTGACATAGCTCGACTCCTGACTTGCCAGATAAACATATACTGGGGCCAGTTCCGCCGGTTGCCCCGCACGCTTCATCGGCGTTTTCTGACCAAACTGCGGGATCTTATCCTGCGTCTGTCCGCCGGAAATTTGCAGTGCTGTCCAGATCGGGCCTGGCGCAACAATATTCACCCGAATACCTTTCTCCGCGACCTGTTTTGCCAGGCCTCGGCTGTAGTTCAGAATCGCCGCCTTCGTAGCCGCATAGTCCAGTAAATGCGGGCTTGGCTGGTATGCCTGGATTGACGAAGTGGTGATGATACTGGCACCTTTCGGTAGCAGGGGGATCGCTTCCTGGGTTAGCCAGAACAGCGCGAAAACGTTAATGGCAAAGGTCTTTTGAAACTGTTCGCTGGTGAGGTCTGCAATATCAGGAATGGCAACCTGTTTCCCGGCGACCAGCGCCATAATATCCAGCCCGCCTAACGCCTTGTGCGCTTCGTGAACCAGCGAACGGGCGAATTTCTCATCGCTTAAATCGCCTGGCAGCAGGACGGCTTTGCGTCCGCATTCTTCAATGATCTTTTTCACATCCTGAGCGTCTTCTTCTTCTACGGGAAGATAACTGATCGCTACGTCAGCTCCTTCACGCGCGTAAGCGATGGCGGCAGCACGACCGATTCCGGAATCGCCCCCTGTCACCAGTGCTTTGCGATCTTTCAGGCGACCGCTACCAACATAGGTTTTCTCGCCGCAATCCGGCACTGGTGTCATCTTCGCCTGGATGCCTGGCGTCGGTTGTTTCTGTTTGGGATATTCACCAGTGTAATACTGCGTGGTCGGGTCTTTTAAATGAGACATCGCTTTTCTCCCTTCAGGTTCAACGTCCTTTAAGGGTAGACGCTCTCGGTGCGTTGATAAGGGAACCAGGAAGATCCCTAAACCTCGGATTTATGCGACAAAGGTTTAACGGATATGTTGATTTGCTGTTGCGCGATGTTTACTCAATTGCGATATACTGTTGCCCGTTTTAACTACACGACAGGAATGTATGGAACGTTTTCTTGAAAATGCAATGTATGCTTCTCGCTGGCTGCTTGCCCCCGTGTACTTTGGCCTTTCGCTGGCGTTAGTTGCTCTGGCGCTGAAGTTCTTCCAGGAGATTATTCACGTACTGCCGAATATCTTCTCGATGGCGGAATCAGATTTGATCCTCGTGTTGCTGTCGCTGGTGGATATGACGCTGGTTGGCGGTTTGCTGGTGATGGTGATGTTTTCCGGTTATGAGAATTTCGTCTCGCAGCTGGATATCTCCGAGAACAAAGAGAAGCTGAACTGGCTGGGGAAAATGGACGCAACGTCGCTGAAAAACAAAGTAGCAGCGTCGATTGTGGCAATTTCTTCCATTCACTTACTGCGCGTCTTTATGGATGCGAAAAATGTCCCTGATAACAAACTGATGTGGTACGTCATTATCCATCTGACGTTTGTGCTCTCTGCATTTGTGATGGGCTATCTTGACCGACTGACTCGTCATAATCACTGATCTGATTCGGGCGCGGTTCTCGCGCCCGTTATTAACAGGTCATTTATCGGAAGACGCCTGCCACAGATTCAGCTCGCCATCGGCGATATGCTGATCAATCTGCGCCAGCTCCTCGGTGCTAAATGTCAGATTATTCAGCGCCTGGACATTCTCTTCCAGTTGCTCTGCACGGCTGGCACCGATCAATACCGACGTCACTCGCTCATCTTTCAGCAACCAGCTTAACGCCATTTGTGCCATTGATTGTCCACGCTGCTGTGCCATTTCATTCAATAACCGCAGGCTGTTGAGGTTGGCTTCGGTGAGCATTTTCGGCGTCAGGCCACGAACTTTATTCCCTTCACGATGCATCCGTGAATCTTGCGGAATACCGTTGAGATATTTTCCGGTCAGCAATCCCTGAGCCAGAGGAGTAAAGGCAATGCAGCCCACGCCGTTATGTTGCAGGGTATTCAGCAGGCCGCTTTTATCCACCCAGCGGTTCAGCAAATTGTACGAAGGTTGATGAATTAACAGCGGAATTTTCCACTCGCGCAGCAACTCGACCATTTTTTGCGTCCGCTCTGGCGAGTAAGAGGAGATCCCGACATAAAGCGCCTTACCGCTTTGTACCGCATGAGCCAGCGCAGAGGCGGTTTCTTCCATCGGCGTATTTTCATCGACGCGATGAGAGTAAAAGATATCGACATACTCAAGCCCCATCCGCTTCAGGCTTTGGTCGAGGCTGGCGAGCAGGTATTTACGTGAGCCGCCAGAGCCGTACGGGCCGGGCCACATATCGTATCCGGCTTTGGTAGAGATAATCAGTTCATCGCGATAAGCGGCAAAATCCTCCCGCAGCAGGCGACCAAAGTTCTCTTCTGCGCTTCCTGGAGGCGGCCCGTAATTGTTGGCTAAATCAAAGTGCGTAATGCCCAAATCAAACGCTTTGCGCAGGATCGCACGCTGTGATTCCAGTGCGTTAACGTGACCGAAATTGTGCCATAAACCGAGCGATAACGCGGGCAGGCGTAAACCGCTTTTTCCGCAATAGCGGTATTGCATCTGCCCGTAACGTTCGGGATTCGCTAACCAGACCATGACCTCTCCTTTCCACCATTCAATTTCGAAACAATGTTTCCAGTTTAGCGATTTACCAGGGGGGATCCCGTAGCATCGCTCACAGTGTGACGAAAAATTGGGCAAAAACACGTGCTTATGCTTTGCTTAAAAAAACACCAATTGAGGAGTGCAATGATGCCGCGTCTGACCGCTAAAGATTTCCCACAAGAGTTGCTGGATTACTACGACTATTACGCTCACGGGAAAATTTCGAAACGTGAGTTCCTCAACCTTGCGGCGAAGTATGCGGTGGGCGGGATGACGGCATTAGCGTTGTTTGATTTGCTCAAGCCAAATTATGCGCTGGCGACTCAGGTAGAGTTTACCGACCCGGAAATTGTTGCTGAGTACATCACGTATTCTTCGCCAAATGGTCACGGCGAGGTACGGGGTTATCTGGTGAAGCCCGCAAAGATGAGCGGCAAAACGCCAGCCGTGGTGGTGGCGCATGAGAATCGTGGACTGAATCCGTATATCGAAGATGTGGCACGGCGAGTGGCGAAGGCGGGGTATATCGCCCTGGCACCTGACGGCTTAAGTTCCGTTGGAGGTTATCCGGGTAATGATGATAAAGGTCGTGAGCTGCAACAGCAGGTTGATCCAACCAAACTGATGAATGATTTCTTTGCCGCAATTGAGTTTATGCAACGCTATCCGCAAGCGACAGGCAAAGTGGGTATTACCGGATTTTGCTATGGCGGTGGTGTATCGAACGCGGCGGCTGTCGCGTATCCGGAACTGGCCTGCGCGGTGCCGTTTTATGGTCGTCAGGCACCCACTGCCGATGTGGCGAAGATTGAAGCGCCTTTACTGCTCCACTACGCGGAACTGGATACCCGAATCAACGAGGGCTGGCCCGCTTACGAGGCGGCGTTGAAAGCCAATAATAAGGTCTATGAGGCGTATATCTATCCGGGGGTTAATCACGGATTCCATAATGATTCCACGCCCCGTTATGACAAATCTGCCGCCGATCTTGCCTGGCAAAGGACGCTGAAATGGTTCGATAAATATCTCTCCTGATAGGTTTATCTCTTACGGGATTACGTCTTAAACAAGCATGAAAAAATAGCGTGCGCAAAAGTCGTTCTTTGCCTAAAATATCGCTATATATGACAATATATATCGAATGAGGTGAACGATGAATAACCATTTTGGTAAAGGCTTAATGGCGGGATTAAAAGCAACGCATGCCGACAGTGCGGTTAATGTGACAAAATACTGTGCCGATTATAAACGCGGTTTTGTATTAGGCTACTCACACCGGATGTACGAAAAGACCGGAGATCGCCAGCTTAGCGCCTGGGAAGCGGGGATTCTGACGCGCCGCTATGGACTGGATAAAGAGATGGTAATGGATTTCTTTCGTGAGAATAATTCCTGTTCTACGTTGCGCTTTTTTATGGCCGGTTATCGCCTCGAAAATTGATCAAACATACGTATTATCTTGCTTTAATTAATTACACTAATGCTTATTCCCTTCGTTTTAGTGCCCCGCCGCAGTATCATGATATCGATAACCATAATAAATGTGTGGTAAATGGCGCATCGATCGCATTATTGATTTTGCGATTGAGGCAAAATATATGCCAGGTCTTCGCAACGGAATAACTATAAATGACTGGAGATAACACCCTCATCCATTCTCACGGCATTAACCGTCGTGATTTCATGAAGCTTTGTGCAGCATTAGCCGCCACCATGGGGTTAAGTAGCAAAGCCGCTGCAGAGATGGCCGAATCGGTTACTAATCCGCAGCGTCCGCCAGTTATCTGGATTGGCGCGCAGGAGTGCACCGGTTGTACGGAATCTCTGCTTCGTGCAACGCATCCAACGGTAGAAAACCTCGTGCTGGAGACGATCTCTCTCGAGTATCACGAAGTGCTTTCCGCCGCCTTCGGTCATCAGGTCGAAGAGAACAAACATAACGCTCTCGAGAAGTACAAAGGGCAGTATGTGTTAGTGGTGGATGGTTCCATCCCATTAAAAGATAATGGTATTTATTGCATGGTTGCTGGTGAGCCGATTGTGGATCACATCCGCAAAGCGGCGGAAGGCGCAGCAGCCATTATCGCTATCGGTTCCTGCTCTGCGTGGGGCGGTGTTGCCGCAGCTGGAGTTAACCCAACTGGCGCTGTCAGCCTGCAAGAAGTTCTGCCGGGCAAAACCGTTATCAACATTCCGGGCTGCCCACCGAACCCGCACAACTTCCTCGCGACCGTTGCGCACATCATCACTTACGGCAAACCGCCGAAACTGGATGACAAAAACCGTCCGACTTTCGCCTATGGCCGTCTGATTCACGAACACTGCGAACGCCGCCCGCACTTCGATGCTGGTCGTTTTGCCAAAGAGTTCGGTGATGAAGGCCACCGCGAAGGCTGGTGCCTGTACCACCTCGGCTGTAAAGGGCCAGAAACTTACGGCAACTGCTCAACGCTGCAATTCTGCGATGTTGGTGGTGTGTGGCCGGTGGCGATTGGTCACCCGTGCTATGGCTGTAACGAAGAAGGTATCGGCTTCCATAAAGGCATCCATCAGCTTGCCAACGTCGAAAACCAGACTCCGCGTTCGCAGAAACCGGATGTTAACGCTAAAGAGGGCGGCAACGTCTCTGCAGGCGCTATCGGTTTGCTCGGCGGTGTGGTTGGGCTGGTTGCCGGTGTCAGCGTGATGGCGGTGCGTGAACTGGGTCGTCAGCAAAAGAAAGATAACGCTGACTCACGGGGAGAATAACCGTGAACAGACGTAATTTTATTAAAGCAGCCTCCTGCGGGGCATTGCTGACGGGCGCGCTGCCATCTGTCAGTCATGCGGCTGCTGAAAACCGCCCGCCAATTCCGGGATCGCTGGGGATGTTGTACGACTCGACCTTGTGCGTAGGCTGCCAGGCTTGCGTCACCAAGTGTCAGGATATCAACTTCCCTGAACGTAACCCACAAGGGGAACAGACCTGGTCGAACAACGACAAACTGTCGCCGTACACCAATAACATCATTCAGGTGTGGACCAGCGGCACGGGGGTCAACAAAGACCAGGAGGAGAACGGCTACGCGTACATTAAGAAACAGTGTATGCACTGCGTCGATCCGAACTGTGTCTCCGTGTGCCCGGTCTCCGCGCTGAAAAAAGATCCGAAAACCGGCATTGTCCATTACGACAAAGATGTGTGCACCGGCTGCCGTTACTGCATGGTCGCCTGCCCGTACAACGTGCCGAAGTACGACTACAACAACCCGTTTGGTGCGCTGCATAAGTGCGAGCTGTGCAACCAGAAAGGTGTGGAACGTCTCGATAAAGGCGGTCTGCCTGGCTGCGTAGAAGTGTGCCCGGCGGGCGCGGTGATTTTTGGTACGCGTGAAGAGCTGATGGCGGAGGCGAAAAAACGTCTGGCGCTGAAGCCTGGCAGCGAATACCACTATCCGCGTCAGACGCTGAAATCTGGCGACACTTACCTGCATACGGTGCCGAAATATTATCCGCATCTGTACGGCGAGAAAGAGGGCGGCGGTACTCAGGTACTGGTACTGACGGGTGTGCCTTATGAAAATCTCGACCTGCCGAAACTGGACGATCTTTCTACTGGTGCGCGTTCCGAACATGTTCAACACACCCTGTATAAAGGCATGATGCTACCACTGGCTGTGCTGGCGGGCTTAACCGTGCTGGTTCGTCGCAACACCAAAAACGACCATCACGACGGAGGAGACGATCATGAGTCATGATCCACAACCGCTGGGCGGCAAAATCATCAGTAAACCGGTCATGATTTTTGGACCGTTAATCGTCATCTGTATGCTCCTGATTGTGAAGCGTCTGGTGTTCGGTCTGGGCTCTGTCTCTGACCTGAACGGCGGCTTCCCGTGGGGCGTGTGGATCGCGTTTGACCTGCTGATCGGCACCGGCTTTGCCTGTGGCGGCTGGGCGCTGGCGTGGGCGGTATACGTCTTTAATCGTGGGCAATACCATCCGCTGGTACGTCCGGCACTGTTGGCAAGTCTGTTTGGTTACTCACTGGGTGGCTTGTCGATCACTATCGACGTGGGTCGCTACTGGAACCTGCCGTACTTCTACATTCCGGGTCACTTCAACGTGAACTCGGTACTGTTCGAGACGGCGGTCTGTATGACTATCTACATCGGCGTGATGGCACTGGAATTTGCTCCGGCACTGTTTGAACGTCTGGGCTGGAAGGTGTCGCTCAAACGTCTGAATAAGGTGATGTTCTTCATCATCGCGCTCGGTGCGCTGCTGCCAACTATGCACCAGTCTTCAATGGGGTCGCTGATGATCTCGGCGGGCTACAAGGTGCATCCGCTGTGGCAAAGCTATGAAATGTTGCCGCTGTTCTCGCTGTTGACGGCGTTCATCATGGGCTTCTCGATTGTCATCTTTGAAGGTTCGCTGGTGCAGGCGGGTCTGCGTGGCAACGGTCCGGATGAAAAGAGCCTGTTCGTCAAACTGACCAACACCATCAGTGTGTTGCTGGCGATTTTCATCGTGCTGCGCTTTGGCGAGCTGATCTATCGCGACAAGCTGTCGTTAGCGTTTGCCGGTGACTTCTACTCCGTGATGTTCTGGATTGAAGTCCTGCTGATGCTCTTCCCACTGGTCGTTCTGCGTGTGGCGAAGCTGCGTAATGATTCCCGCATGCTGTTCCTGTCAGCACTGAGCGCACTGTTAGGTTGTGCAACCTGGCGTCTGACCTATTCGCTGGTGGCATTCAACCCGGGCGGCGGTTACGCCTACTTCCCGACCTGGGAAGAACTGTTGATTTCTATTGGTTTTGTGGCTATTGAGATTTGCGCTTACATCGTACTCATTCGTCTACTGCCGATACTTCCTCCTTTAAAACAAAACGATCATAATCGTCATGAGGCGAGCAAAGCATGAGCCAGAGAATTACTATTGATCCGGTAACCCGTATTGAGGGGCATTTACGAATCGATTGCGAAATCGAAAATGGCGTCGTTTCGAAAGCATGGGCTTCCGGTACCATGTGGCGCGGCATGGAAGAGATCGTGAAAAACCGCGATCCGCGCGATGCATGGATGATTGTGCAACGTATCTGTGGCGTATGCACCACCACTCATGCGCTATCTTCCGTTCGTGCGGCAGAGAGTGCGCTGAATATCGACGTTCCGGTTAACGCGCAATACATCCGTAACATCATTCTGGCTGCGCACACCACGCATGACCATATCGTTCATTTCTATCAGCTTTCGGCGCTGGACTGGGTGGACATCACTTCTGCACTGCAAGCTGACCCAACCAAAGCCTCCGAAATGCTGAAAGGCGTTTCGACCTGGCATCTGAACAGCCCGGAAGAGTTCACCAAAGTTCAGAACAAGATCAAAGATCTGGTTGCCAGCGGTCAGTTGGGTATTTTCGCCAATGGCTACTGGGGTCACCCGGCGATGAAACTGCCGCCGGAAGTGAACCTGATTGCGGTAGCGCACTACCTGCAAGCGCTGGAGTGCCAGCGTGACGCTAACCGCGTCGTGGCGCTGCTGGGCGGTAAAACGCCGCACATTCAGAACCTGGCGGTAGGTGGTGTCGCGAACCCGATCAACCTCGACGGTCTGGGTGTGCTGAACCTTGAGCGCCTGATGTACATCAAGTCTTTCATCGACAAACTGAGCGACTTTGTTGAGCAGGTTTACAAGGTTGATACCGCGGTTATCGCCGCGTTCTATCCGGAATGGCTGGAGCGTGGTAAAGGTGCGGTGAACTACCTGAGCGTGCCGGAATTTCCGACCGACAGCAAAAATGGTAGCTTCCTGTTCCCGGGCGGCTACATTGAGAATGCGGATCTGTCCTCGTATCGTCCGATCACTTCTCATTCCGATGAATATCTGATCAAAGGGATTCAGGAAAGTGCGAAGCACTCCTGGTATAAAGACGAAGCGCCGCAGGCACCGTGGGAAGGTACCACCATTCCGGCTTACGACGGTTGGTCTGACGACGGTAAATATTCCTGGGTGAAATCACCGACTTTCTACGGCAAAACGGTAGAAGTGGGTCCGCTGGCTAACATGCTGGTGAAACTGGCGGCAGGTCGCGAATCTACCCAAAACAAACTGAATGAAATCGTTGCGATTTATCAGAAACTGACAGGCAACACGCTGGAAGTGGCGCAGCTGCACTCCACGCTGGGCCGTATTATTGGTCGTACCGTTCACTGCTGCGAATTGCAGGATATCCTGCAAAATCAATACAGTGCACTGATTACCAATATCGGCAAAGGCGATCACACCACCTTTGTGAAGCCGAACATTCCGGCTACAGGTGAGTTCAAAGGCGTTGGCTTCCTTGAAGCACCGCGCGGTATGCTCTCTCACTGGATGGTGATCAAAGACGGTATTATCAGTAACTACCAGGCAGTTGTTCCATCAACCTGGAACTCTGGCCCGCGTAACTTCAATGACGACGTTGGTCCTTACGAACAGTCGCTGGTGGGCACGCCGGTTGCCGATCCGAATAAACCGCTGGAAGTCGTGCGAACCATTCACTCCTTCGACCCGTGCATGGCCTGTGCGGTACACGTAGTGGATGCCGACGGCAACGAAGTGGTTTCAGTGAAGGTACTGTAATGCGTATTTTAGTCTTAGGGGTTGGCAATATTTTGCTGACCGATGAAGCCATCGGTGTGCGGATTGTCGAAGCGTTAGAGCAACGATACATTCTGCCGGATTATGTTGAGATCCTCGATGGCGGCACGGCGGGAATGGAGCTGCTTGGCGACATGGCAAATCGCGATCATCTGATTATCGCCGATGCCATTGTGTCGAAAAAGAACGCGCCGGGAACGATGATGATCCTGCGGGATGAAGAAGTTCCGGCGTTGTTTACCAACAAAATCTCTCCGCATCAGCTTGGCCTGGCCGACGTATTGTCGGCCCTGCGCTTCACCGGCGAGTTTCCGAAAAAGCTGACCCTGGTCGGCGTGATCCCGGAATCGCTGGAGCCGCACATCGGTTTGACGCCGACGGTCGAAGCGATGATTGAACCTGCGCTTGAGCAGGTTCTGGTTGCGCTGCGCGAATCAGGCGTGGAAGCCATCCCACGGGAGGCGACTCATGAATGAAGAGATAGCAGGTTTTCAGACCTCCCCGAAGGCGCAAGTACAGGCAGCGTTTGAAGAAATTGCCCGGCGTTCGATGCACGATCTCTCTTTTCTGCATCCTTCAATGCCAGTGTATGTTTCTGACTTTACGCTGTTCGAAGGTCAGTGGACGGGGTGTGTAATCACCCCGTGGATGCTGAGTGCAGTTATCTTCCCCGGCCCGGATCAACTCTGGCCACTGCGCAAAGTCAGTGAAAAAATTGGTCTGCAACTGCCGTATGGCACCATGACCTTTACCGTTGGCGAACTGGACGGTGTTTCGCAATACCTCTCCTGCTCGCTGATGTCGCCGCTTTCGCATAGCATGTCGATTGAAGAGGGCCAACGGCTGACGGATGACTGCGCGCGGATGATCCTTTCGCTGCCGGTCACCAATCCGGATGTACCACACGCAGGGCGTCGTGCCCTGCTATTTGGCCGCAGGAGTGGCGAAAATGCATGAGTTGTCGCTTTGCCAGAGCGCCGTTGAAATTATCCAACGGCAGGCGGAGCAGCATGATGTTAAGCGCGTCACCGCCGTGTGGCTGGAAATTGGCGCGCTCTCCTGCGTTGAGGAGAGCGCCGTCCGTTTTAGTTTTGAAATTGTCTGCCACGGAACGGTGGCGCAAGGGTGCGATTTACATATCGTCTATAAACCCGCCCAAGCCTGGTGCTGGGATTGCAGCCAGGTAGTGGAGATTCATCAGCACGATGCGCAATGCCCGCTCTGTCATGGTGAGCGGTTGCGTGTCGATACCGGCGATTCGCTGATCGTCAAAAGTATTGAAGTTGAATAACCGGAGTTAACAATGTGTATTGGCGTTCCAGGCCAGGTGCTGGCTGTCGGTGAAGATATTCACCAGCTTGCGCAGGTTGAAGTATGTGGTATCAAGCGCGACGTGAATATCGCCCTGATTTGTGAAGGTAATCCTGCCGATCTGCTGGGCCAGTGGGTACTTGTGCACGTCGGATTTGCCATGAGCATCATCGACGAAGACGAAGCCAAAGCGACATTAGACGCACTGCGCCAAATGGATTACGACATTACCAGCGCGTGATGATTAGCTTTCGTCGGCCTGATAAGACGCGACAGCGTCGCATCAGGCATTGTGCATGATTGCCGGATGCGGCGTGAACGCCTTATCCGGCCTGGATGGCTTGCTGCGACGAACACCAACCCTTACCCCTGACGCTTATCTTCCGTATTTGTCTCAAAATCACTGGCGTCATGGCGCTCGTGCAACTGCTCGTTCAGCGGCCCGTTGGTGCGGTTAACAATACGCCCACGCTTCACCGCCGGACGTTCGCCCACTTCTTTCGCCCAGCGTTGCACGTGTTTATAACTGCCCGCATCAAGAAACTCTGCGGCATCATACACACCACCTAACACCACGTTGCCAAACCACGGCCAGATCGCCATATCCGCAATGGTGTACTCATCGCCCGCAACAAACTTATGCTGCGCCAGTTGCTTATCCAGCACGTCGAGCAGGCGCTTGGCTTCCATGGTAAAGCGGTTGATGGCGTATTCAATTTTCACCGGCGCGTAATGGTAAAAGTGACCAAAACCACCGCCGAGGAACGGCGCGGCACCCTGTAACCAGAACAGCCAGTTCAGCGTTTCGGTCCGTTTTGCCAGATCCTGCGGCAGGAAGTAGCCAAATTTCTCCGCCAGATAAAGCAGAATCGAGCCTGACTCAAACACGCGGAGTGGCGGATTATGAGTATGATCGCGCAGCGCCGGAATCTTCGAATTCGGGTTCACTTCGACAAAGCCGCTGGAGAATTGATCGCCATCGCTAATACGAATCAGCCAGGCGTCGTACTCTGCACCAGTAACGCCCAGCGCCAGCAGCTCTTCAAGCATAATTGTCACTTTCTGACCGTTTGGCGTGCCCAGAGAATAGAGCTGCAACGGGTGCTTGCCCACCGGCAGCGTTTTCTCATGCGTTGGACCAGAAACCGGGCGATTGATATTGGCGAACGCGCCGCCTGCGGATTTCTCCCACGTCCAGACTTTCGCGGGCTGATAAGTATTGTCTGTCATAGTGAGTTGCCTTCTGAGTGGTAGTGTTGAAGCAGTGTAGCAGGTCACTTGCTGTACAGAATGTGAATTTTTTAACCCTTTGCGCCAGCCGCTGCGATGAGGTGTATGATTAGTCTGACCTCTGTCCGGTTAATGTCGCTGAGCAGGTAATCAGAGCACAACAATTACGCCAACTGCTTAGGTTGTATTGTTAAAGGTAAAGTGATGAGCAAAGGAACGACCAGCCAGGATGCCCCGTTCGGGACATTATTGGGCTACGCCCCAGGTGGGGTAGCAATCTACTCTTCAGATTACAGTTCTCTCGATCCGCAGGAATACGAAGATGACGCCGTATTCCGTAGCTATATCGACGACGAATATATGGGCCACAAATGGCAATGCGTTGAATTTGCTCGCCGTTTTCTCTTTCTGAATTACGGTGTGGTCTTCACTGACGTGGGTATGGCGTGGGAGATTTTCTCGCTGCGCTTCCTGCGTGAAGTGGTTAATGACAACATCCTGCCATTGCAGGCATTTCCTAACGGCTCGCCGCGTGCGCCGGTCGCGGGTGCGCTTCTTATCTGGGATAAAGGCGGTGAATTTAAAGACACTGGCCATGTCGCCATCATTACCCAATTGCATGGCAACAAAGTCCGTATTGCGGAACAGAACGTGATTCATTCCCCGTTACCGCAAGGGCAACAGTGGACACGCGAGCTGGAGATGGTGGTCGAAAACGGCTGCTATACCCTTAAAGACACGTTTGATGACACCACCATTCTGGGCTGGATGATCCAGACGGAAGATACCGAATACAGCTTACCGCAGCCGGAAATTGCTGGCGAGCTGCTGAAAATCAGCGGAGCGCGTCTGGAAAACAAAGGTCAGTTTGACGGTAAATGGCTGGATGAAAAAGATCCGCTACAAAATGCCTACGTGCAGGCCAACGGTCAGGTGATCAATCAGGATCCGTATCATTACTACACCATTACCGAGAGCGCAGAGCAGGAGTTGATTAAAGCTACCAACGAGCTGCACCTGATGTATCTTCACGCAACCGACAAGGTGCTAAAAGATGACAACCTGCTGGCGCTGTTCGACATTCCGAAAATCCTCTGGCCACGTTTGCGTCTCTCCTGGCAGCGTCGCCGTCACCATATGATCACCGGTCGTATGGATTTCTGTATGGACGAACGTGGCCTGAAGGTCTACGAATACAACGCCGATTCCGCCTCCTGTCATACCGAAGCGGGCTTGATCCTCGAACGTTGGGCGGAGCAGGGCTATAAAGGCAACGGCTTCAATCCTGCGGAAGGGCTGATTAACGAACTGGCTGGTGCCTGGAAACACAGTCGTGCACGTCCGTTTGTCCATATCATGCAGGACAAAGATATCGAGGAAAACTATCACGCGCAGTTTATGGAGCAGGCGCTGCACCAGGCGGGCTTTGAAACGCGTATCTTGCGTGGGTTGGATGAACTGGGCTGGGATGCTGCCGGGCAACTGATTGATGGGGAAGGGCGACTGGTTAACTGCGTGTGGAAAACCTGGGCGTGGGAAACCGCGTTTGATCAGATTCGTGAAGTTAGCGACCGTGAGTTTGCTGCGGTGCCGATCCGTACCGGTCATCCGCAAAATGAAGTGCGTTTAATTGACGTATTGCTGCGCCCGGAAGTGCTGGTCTTTGAGCCGCTGTGGACGGTGATCCCCGGCAACAAAGCGATTCTGCCGATCCTCTGGTCGCTGTTCCCGCACCATCGTTACCTACTGGATACCGATTTCACTGTTAATGATGAACTGGTAAAAACAGGTTACGCAGTGAAACCGATCGCCGGTCGCTGTGGCAGTAACATCGACCTCGTCAGCCATCATGAAGAGGTGCTGGATAAAACCAGCGGTAAATTTGCCGAGCAGAAAAACATCTATCAGCAACTGTGGTGTTTGCCGAAAGTGGACGGTAAATATATTCAGGTATGTACCTTCACCGTTGGCGGCAACTACGGTGGGACGTGTTTGCGCGGTGATGAATCACTGGTCATCAAAAAAGAGAGTGATATTGAACCGTTAATTGTCGTGAAAGAGTAATAGATGTTGTAGCAGCCCCGTACTGATTATGAAGAATAATCAGTGCGGGGATTAATCAAAATATTCAATATTTATATATTTCAATATTTATTCATTTCATATGTGAATATATTAACCAGCAGAATACCTGTGTTCTAATTATTTTTAAATATTTTGAATGAATGCTTATTGTCTGATACACAAGAAATAACACTCTTTTTATCGTTAAAAGATGATATTTCACTTTGCCCACGCCGTGAAAGTCACTGATAATGCGTCCGTTCGTAAATTCAAAATGGCGTAATCTAATATATGCTAAATTTATTTGTTGGCCTTGATATATACACAGGGCTTTTGTTATTACTTGCTCTGGCATTTGTGTTGTTCTACGAAGCAATCAATGGTTTTCATGACACGGCGAATGCGGTGGCAACCGTTATTTATACTCGTGCCATGCAGCCACAGCTTGCCGTGGTGATGGCGGCATTTTTTAACTTTTTTGGCGTATTGCTAGGCGGACTTAGCGTTGCCTATGCCATTGTCCATATGTTGCCAACCGATTTGTTGCTGAATATGGGGTCAACTCACGGCCTGGCGATGGTCTTTTCCATGCTGCTGGCGGCGATTATCTGGAACCTGGGAACGTGGTTCTTTGGTTTACCGGCCTCCAGTTCGCATACCTTGATTGGTGCGATTATCGGCATCGGTTTAACCAACGCGCTGTTAACCGGCTCATCGGTGATGGATGCGTTAAACCTGCGTGAAGTGACCAAAATTTTCTCCTCGCTGATTGTTTCCCCTATCGTCGGTCTGGTCATTGCGGGAGGCCTGATATTCCTGCTGCGCCGCTACTGGAGCGGGACGAAAAAGCGTGACCGTATTCACCGCATTCCGGAAGATCGCAAAAAGAAAAAAGGCAAACGTAAGCCACCATTCTGGACGCGTATTGCGCTGATTGTTTCCGCTGCGGGCGTGGCGTTTTCGCACGGCGCGAACGACGGGCAGAAAGGGATCGGACTGGTGATGCTGGTACTGGTGGGGATTGCTCCTGCTGGTTTCGTCGTCAATATGAATGCGTCCGGCTATGAAATTACCCGTACCCGCGATGCCGTCACCAACTTTGAACACTATCTGCAACAGCATCCTGAACTGCCGCAGAAGTTGATTGCGATGGAACCTCCATTGCCTGCGGCATCGACTGATGGCACGCAAGTAACGGAGTTTCATTGTCATCCGGCAAATACCTTT
The DNA here is from genome assembly GCF_002965245.1 of Escherichia sp. MOD1-EC6021. Taxonomy (NCBI): domain Bacteria; kingdom Pseudomonadati; phylum Pseudomonadota; class Gammaproteobacteria; order Enterobacterales; family Enterobacteriaceae; genus Escherichia; species Escherichia sp. MOD1-EC6021. The sequence goes on from NZ_PTRU01000010.1 coordinate 139,206, forward strand.
GATGCGATTGCGCGCGTTAAAACGATGTTGCCAGGTAATATGGAAAGCTACGAGCCGTTAAGCGTGAGTCAGCGCAGCCAGCTGCGCCGCATTATGCTGTGCATCTCTGATACCTCTGCGAAGCTGGCGAAACTGCCAGGCGTCAGTAAAGAAGATCAGAACCTGCTGAAAAAACTGCGCAGTGATATGTTAAGCACCATTGAGTACGCTCCGGTGTGGATCATCATGGCGGTAGCACTGGCGCTCGGCATTGGCACCATGATTGGCTGGCGTCGTGTAGCGATGACCATCGGTGAGAAGATTGGTAAGCGCGGCATGACGTATGCGCAAGGCATGGCGGCACAAATGACGGCGGCAGTGTCTATCGGCCTTGCCAGTTATATTGGGATGCCCGTCTCCACAACGCACGTCCTCTCGTCTGCGGTAGCAGGGACGATGGTGGTGGACGGCGGTGGGTTACAGCGTAAAACGGTAACCAGCATCCTGATGGCGTGGGTGTTTACTTTACCGGCGGCGATTTTTCTGTCTGGTGGGTTGTACTGGATAGCATTGCAGTGGATTTAACCTTCCTGAAAATGCCCGGTCCTGGCGATCGGGCATTTCCATTTTTGACTAGTGATAACCACACGCGGTCATAAAATCCGTAATCGCTTTTTCTGCATCAACCAGCACCTTTTCCAGTGGCTGATTGGCGTCGATATCAACCAGTTGTGCACCACCAAAGGTTAACTGTGGCGTTATGGCAATCTTTCTCGCCAGCGATTCCCGTTTATGGTCGGGTTTACGCGCGCAGGCAACTTCAAGGTCAACATTGAGTTTGATGACCAGATCAGGCTTATGGCTCGCCATCCAGTGAAACGCTTTACGTTCCTGGCTTGCCAGCCATGAGACAAACCGGCCGCCTTCAACGTTAGGTGGGAACACCGTACCATCGTAAGCGCCAGGAATTTGGTCCTGTGGATAACGGTCGGTCAAAACAATTAACCCGCGACGACGACAGGCGAGCATATGACGAAAGCGCAGTACGCGACGGGCGACAAATGCAGTAATCACCAACGCCGGAACTGGGCCAGGCAATTTTTTTGCCGTTTTTACTTCATTTTTTTCAATAGTCTTGTGCAGAGACTTTCCCATCAACGGTAATTTTGTCACTGCACGACCGACATTTCCGGCCTGTTTTCCTAAATGAACTCTTTCGGCAGCACCATATTTTTCGACAACGGTAATAAGATGTTCACACACCGTGGACTTGCCTGAACCATCGCTACCAATAACGGCAATTAATGGAGGAATTATTGACTGCATGAATATATCCTTAAATTTAAATATCCATCCAAAATATTTATTTGGTTAATATGTTTTTATGAAAGCGTAATTCAGGTCAATGTCACAATTAACCATTGTCACAATAAGGTTGAACGGATATTCTGAGCACGGACCACGTAATATTCAATACATTATTTGCTGCCGGGTTTTTCGTGAATCAACGTAATATGTCAATAATTAATTCCACGCCAGTGCGTGTTATTGCCATTGTAGGATGTGATGGTTCAGGTAAATCGACCCTCACGGCAAGCCTGGTAAATGAACTGGCAGCAACAATGCCAACAGAACACATTTATCTCGGGCAATCGTCCGGGCGAATTGGCGAATGGATTTCACAGCTCCCTGTTATTGGCGCACCTTTTGGGCGTTATCTGCGAAGTAAAGCGGCACATGTGCACGAAAAGCCCTCCACACCGCCTGGCAATATTACTGCGCTGGTTATTTATCTGCTTTCCTGCTGGCGGGCGTATAAGTTTCGCAAAATGTTGTGTAAAAGCCAGCAAGGCTATCTGCTCATCACCGACCGCTACCCGCAGGTTGAAGTGCCGGGTTTTCGCTTTGATGGCCCGCAACTGGCAAAAAACACGGGCGGTAACGGCTGGATAAAAATGTTAAGACAGCGCGAGCTCAAACTTTACCAATGGATGGCGTCTTATTTGCCCGTATTGTTGATTCGTCTTGGCATTGATGAACAAACCGCGTTTGCGCGTAAACCTGACCACCAACTGGCGGCGTTACAGGAAAAAATCGCTGTTACGCCGCAACTGACATTCAATGGCGCAAAGATCCTTGAACTGGATGGTCGGCAACCAGCCGATGAAATTCTGCAAGCGTCACTACGCGCAATTCACGCCGCGCTTTCCTGATCACCAAATGGATAGGGGATGATTTAACGAATGGATGCACTACAAACACAAACTGTTAATAGTACAACCGCGCCGCAGCCCAACTACATTCCGGGGCTGATTGCGGTGGTCGGGTGTGATGGCACCGGTAAATCCACACTGACCACTGACCTGGTGAAATCGCTGCAACAACACTGGCAAACCGAGCGCCGCTATCTGGGGCTGCTCTCCGGCGAAGACGGCGACAAAATCAAACGGTTGCCGCTCGTTGGCGTCTGGCTGGAACGGCGACTGGCGGCCAAATCCTCGAAAACCCAAAGCATGAAAACCAAATCTCCGGCGCTATGGGCGGCGGTGATTATGTACTGCTTCTCGCTGCGAAGAATGGCGAATCTACGCAAGGTTCAGCGACTGGCGCAAAGTGGCGTTCTGGTGGTCAGCGATCGCTTCCCGCAGGCTGAAATTTCGGGCTTTTATTATGACGGACCGGGGATTGGCGTCGAGCGTGCGACCGGGAAAATCAGCATGTTTCTGGCACAGCGCGAACGGCGTTTATACCAAAAAATGGCGCAATACCGTCCTGAATTAATTATTCGTTTGGGGATTGATATTGATACTGCCATCTCCCGCAAGCCTGACCATGACTATGCCGAGCTGCAGGACAAAATCGGTGTCATGTCGACGATTGGCTATAACGGCACAAAAATTCTTGAGATTGATTCCAGAGCGCCCTACAGCGAAGTGCTGGAACAGGCACAGAAGGCGGTTTCTCTGGTTGCAATCGTTTCTGACCGCCGAAGTTTAACTTAAGGTTGGCGGGATACTTTTTACTATCAACGATAAGGTCAGGCTGAATTGGCGGGGTTTAACATCAAACATTGGTTTGCAGATGGCGCGTTTCGCACCATTATTCGCAATAGCGCCTGGTTAGGCTCCAGTAATGTCGTGAGCGCTTTGCTGGGTCTGTTGGCGCTCTCGTGTGCCGGTAAAGGGATGACGCCCGCCATGTTTGGCGTACTGGTGATTGTGCAATCGTACGCCAAGTCGATCAGCGATTTTATTAAGTTTCAGACATGGCAGCTGGTGGTTCAGTACGGAACGCCAGCCTTGACCAATAATAATCCGCAGCAATTTCGCAATGTCGTCTCATTTTCCTTCTCGTTGGATATCGTCAGCGGCGCGGTGGCGATTGTCGGCGGCATTGCCTTACTCCCTTTTCTTTCCCATTCATTAGGTCTGGATGACCAAAGCTTTTGGCTGGCAGCGCTGTATTGCACGCTCATTCCTTCAATGGCTTCCTCCACACCGACCGGCATTCTGCGTGCGGTAGATCGCTTCGATTTGATTGCTGTACAGCAGGCGACGAAACCTTTTCTGCGCGCAGCGGGGAGCGTCGTAGCCTGGTATTTTGATTTTGGTTTTGCGGGTTTTGTTATTGCCTGGTATGCATCGAATCTGGTTGGCGGCACCATGTACTGGTGGTTTGCCGCGCGCGAATTACGCCGCAGAAATATCCATAACGCCTTCAAATTGAATCTGTTTGAGTCTGCCCGACACATTAAAGGCGCGTGGAGTTTTGTCTGGTCAACCAACATTGCCCACTCCATCTGGTCGGCACGTAACTCGTGCAGCACAGTGTTGGTGGGGATCGTGTTAGGACCCGCTGCCGCCGGGTTATTTAAAATCGCCATGACATTCTTCGATGCCGCCGGAACGCCAGCGGGTTTACTGGGCAAAAGTTTTTACCCAGAGGTGATGCGTTTAGATCCGCGCACCACCAGACCGTGGTTGTTAGGCGTGAAGTCCGGTTTACTGGCGGGCGGAATCGGTATTCTGGTGGCGCTCGCGGTGTTGATCGTCGGCAAGCCGCTCATTTCGCTGGTGTTTGGCGTTAAGTATCTCGAAGCGTATGACCTGATTCAGGTGATGCTTGGCGCAATTGTGATTTCGATGCTGGGCTTCCCACAGGAGTCATTGCTATTGATGGCGGGAAAACAGCGCGCTTTTCTCGTGGCGCAAACCATCGCCTCAATCGGCTACATCGTATTGCTGTTCATGTTCTGTCATCTGTTTGGCGTGCTGGGGGCTGCATTTGCTTACTTCGGTGGGCAATGTCTGGATGTGGTGCTCTCGTTAATTCCAACCTTAAAGGCATTTTTTCAGCGCCATTCCTTGCTTTATAACGCAGCCGGAGAGAAATCCTGATGATGAGAAAATATTTCCCGCTTGAGGCGAGCGAGCGTCTATTTATTGCAGTTGAAGAAGATGATGTCGTTGATGCGCAGGTCAGTTTACCGCCGACTATCGCAACAGGTTGTACCACCGAAATCATTCATGATAATTACGCGTTATGCCTGCAATTCTGGCTGAATGGCGTTGATCGTCAGGAATTACTGCGTTTAATCCACAAACAAGCCAAAGGCGAGGGGCTTACGGCTGACGAGCGTAAACAGTTTAAATATATGCGGGCGCGCTATAAGCATCTGCGTTTCGCTCAGCGACTGTATCTGAAAAAACACCAGGCAGGATTTTTATTCGGCAAAACGACGGTATGTCTGGGCCATTTTCAGGATGGTTTCCGTAACGGTAAAAAAAATATTGTGTCGTATTACGGCAACCTGTTACGGATTTATTTAAGCTCTCCGGTCTGGTCGTTGGTGAACTATTCATTACGCCATAGCCAGTTAGAAAGCGTAAGCGGTTTTATTGCCTATCGGCAAAAGCAAATGCATATTCTGAAAGAGATAATTGCCAAACCGCGACTAACCGGCAGGGAATTTCATGATGTGCGAAAAATCATCAGCCAGCAGGTTTCTTATTACGACACCCTAAGATCGCTTGATCCTGAAAATAAAGAAGCGTTACAGATTTCCCGCTTCCTCGCCGCCATTAATGGCCTGATGGGGGATAAACACGACGACATGGTGGCGGATGATATGGAAAACCGCCAGTCGTATGATGCACCGATGGCGCTGGATAGCGATATTCGTCAGCGCTTAGAACTGCTGATTTCGCGTTTTCCGCTATAACCGGAGCAATGATGTCATCTCGTTTGATTATTGCGCTGATTATCATGCTCTTAGCCCCGGGTGTGCAGGCGCACAATTTCGTCACGGGTAAAACGGTTACCCCTGTTTATATCCAGGAAGGCGGCGAGCTGCTTCTGAATAGCGACGACGAAATTCACTACCAAAAGTGGAACAGCACACAGCTGGCGGGAAAAGTCCGCATTATTCAGTATATCGCCGGGCGTAAGTCGGCGAAGAAAAAGAACTCACTGTTAATTAAAGCGGTTGAAGCGGCAAACTTTCCGCAGGATCGTTTTCAGCCCACCACCATTGTGAACACCGATGATGCCATCTTTGGTACTGGCTATTTTGTCGTTGGCAAAATCGAAAAAAATAAACGCCGCTATCCGTGGGCGCAATTCGTTATTGACGGCAATGGACAGGGACGCGTTGTCTGGCGGTTGCCGGAGCAGAGTTCAACCATTCTGGTGCTGAATAAAGCCGGGCAAATTCAGTGGGCAAAGGACGGCAGCCTGACGCCGGAAGAGGTAGATCATGTCATTGCGCTGGCGCAGAAGCTGATCAATGAATAAAAATTCAAAGGATTGAGGGCGTTAGTGAGATGAAGCTGGTTGAACACTACATCATGCGTGGTACGCGCCGTCTGGTGCTGATTATCGTCGGTTTTCTGATCTTTATTTTCGCCAGCTACTCCGCACAGCGTTATCTGACCGAAGCGGCAAATGGGACATTAGCTCTTGATGTTGTGCTGGATATTGTTTTCTACAAGGTGCTGATTGCACTGGAGATGTTGTTACCTGTTGGACTGTATGTGTCAGTTGGCGTGACGCTAGGGCAGATGTATACCGACTCGGAAATTACCGCTATTTCTGCGGCGGGGGGGAGTCCGGGACGCTTGTACAAAGCCGTTCTTTATCTGGCGATACCGCTAAGTATTTTTGTCACCCTTCTGTCGATGTATGGTCGTCCGTGGGCTTATGCGCAGATTTATCAACTGGAGCAACAGTCGCAGTCGGAGCTGGATGTTCGCCAGTTGCGGGCAAAGAAATTTAACACTAACGATAACGGACGAATGATCCTTTCGCAGACGGTTGATCAGGATAATAATCGCCTGACTGACGTGCTGATTTATACTTCTACTGCCAATCGAACCCGTATTTTCCGCGCCCGTTCGGTTGATGTAGTTGACCCATCACCCGAGAAACCGACCGTTATGTTGCATAACGGGACCGCCTATCTTCTCGATCATCAGGGGCGTGACGACAACGAACAGATCTACCGTAATCTGCAATTGCATCTGAATCCGCTGGATCAAAGCCCTAACGTCAAACGCAAAGCAAAATCGGTCACGGAGCTGGCGCGCTCCGCCTTTCCTGCCGATCATGCCGAACTGCAATGGCGACAAAGCCGTGGCCTGACAGCATTGTTGATGGCGCTGCTGGCCATTTCATTAAGTCGGGTAAAACCGCGGCAAGGGCGATTTTCAACGTTATTGCCACTGACGTTGCTGTTTGTTGCCATTTTTTATGGCGGCGACGTCTGCCGTATGCTGGTGGCTAACGGCGCGATTCCCCTCATTCCTGGTTTGTGGTTAGTACCCGGACTCATGCTAATGGGCCTGCTGATGCTGGTCGCACGCGACTTCTCTTTGCTGCAGAAATTTTCCCGATGAATGTTTTCAGTCGCTATTTAATCCGTCATCTCTTTCTCGGTTTTGCCGCCGCCGCAGGGCTATTGCTGCCGCTCTTTACCACCTTCAACCTGATTAACGAACTGGATGATGTCAGCCCGGGTGGTTATCGCTGGACTCAGGCGGTGCTGGTGGTGCTGATGACCTTACCGCGCACACTGGTCGAACTTTCGCCGTTTATCGCCTTATTGGGAGGGATTGTCGGCCTGGGGCAGTTATCGAAAAACAGTGAGCTTACCGCCATTCGCAGCACGGGGTTTTCTATCTTCCGTATTGCACTGGTGGCGCTGGTTGCCGGGATATTGTGGACTGTTTCATTAGGCACGATAGATGAGTGGGTGGCGTCGCCATTGCAGCAACAGGCGCTGCAAATCAAATCGACTGCCACTGCGTTGGGGGAGGACGATGACATTACCGGCAATATGCTGTGGGCCAGGCGTGGTAATGAATTTGTGACGGTGAAATCGCTGAACGAGCAGGGCCAGCCGGTGGGCGTGGAGATATTTCATTACCGCGACGATCTCTCGCTCGAATCCTACATTTATGCACGCAGTGCCACCATTGAAGACGACAAAACGTGGATCCTGCATGGTGTGAATCATAAAAAATGGCTGAATGGCAAAGAAACGCTGGAAACATCTGATAATCTTGCCTGGCAATCGGCCTTCATCAGTATGAATCTTGAAGAGTTATCGATGCCGGGAAATACTTTTTCTGGCCGTCAACTTAATCATTACATCCATTATTTGCAGGAAACTGGACAACCCAGCAACGAATACCGCCTTGCACTGTGGGAAAAACTGGGACAACCCATCTTGACCCTGGCGATGATTTTGCTGGCTGTGCCGTTTACCTTTAGTGCCCCGCGTTCGCCTGGGATGGGTAGCCGTCTCGCTGTAGGCGTCATCGTGGGCTTACTCACCTGGATCAGCTATCAAATTATGGTCAATCTGGGATTGCTATTTGCGTTGAGCGCACCTGTTACCGCGCTCGGTTTACCGATAGCGTTTATGCTGGTGGCGTTGAGCCTGGTGTATTGGTATGACAGTCAACATTAAACCCGCCGTGGCGCAGTACCACAGCGGGCTCACATTACTGCTTCAGAGTAGCAAATGCCTGAATGATGGCATCGATTTGCTCACGAGTGTGGGCAGCGTTTACGCTACAGCGCAGCAGTGTGATGCCTGCAGGCGCGGCAGGTGGCAGGATAAGATTCACATAAACGCCCAGCGAAATAAGCTCGCGCCAGATGCGTAAACCTTCCTCTTTCGAACCGATTATTACTGGCACTACCGGGCTAATATGTGAACTTAACTCGTAACCCAGTTTTTGCAGACCGTCATACAGATGGTTGGCGTTATCCATCAGCTTTTGCCGCAACTCTGGTTGTGAGGCAATAGTTCTTAACGACGAGCGCACGGTCGCAATGCAGGACGGAGAAGGAGAGGCGGTAAAAATATACGGGCGGCTGCCGTAGCGCAGCACTTCCATCGCTTCCGAACCGACAGCAAAACCGCCAATCGAGGCCAGACTTTTACTGAAAGTACCAACGATAATATCCACATCATCTTCAACGCCAACGGCTTCAGCCAGTCCGCGCCCTGTTGCGCCTAACACGCCAAACGAATGCGCTTCATCGACAATCAAATAACCACCGAGACGACGTTTGATATCAACAATTTCCGCCAGCGGCGCAACGTCACCGAGCATACTGTAGATGCCTTCAACGATGATAATCGCCTCTTTTGCCCGTTCACCGAGGCGAACCATGCGCCGTTCCAGATCTTTAGCATCGTTATGGCGGAAACGAATAATTTCCGCTCCACCGAGAGAACAGGCGTCATAAATACTGGCGTGGCTGTCGGCATCCAGTAACACTACGGCGTTATGGTCGGCAAGCGCGCTGATGACGCCTAAATTCGCGGTATAACCGGTTGAAAAAACGATAGCGGAAGGGCGCTTGAAAAACTCGGCAATCTCTTTCTCTAACGCCAGATGCGGCGCATAACTGCCGTTTGCCATACGAGAACCGGTGGTGCCGGTGCCTTGGGCCGCTAACGCTGCCTGACCTTCGGCGATGGCATCATGATTGAAGGTTAAACCGAAATAATTATTGGTCCCGGCCAGGATCACGTTTTTATCGCCGATCCGGCCTTCGGTGGCGGAATACACTTCATCAATACAGGTACCAAACGGCGTTAACCCGTTGTCACTAAAATGCAGTCGCTCGCCAGCAAGGCGCGCATATTTATCGTATAGCCCCATTATTTATTCTCCAGCCATGGAAGTAGAGTTTCCATTAATTGCGCAGGGGTTTTGACATCCAGCAGAATATTAATAGGAATGGAAATATCGAATCTGTCTTCCAGCATCATTAAGAGATCCATCACTTTGATCGACTCCAGGCCAAGATCGTTGACGAGATCGCTGTCGGGCTTAATTTCCACACCGTTTTCGACCAAATCCTGTAAACAGGAAAGGATGTAATCCATTACTATTTCACGATTTACCATAGAAACGTTGACACACCTTTAAACAAGACAATCAAAATAGCCCGTTGCGTAATGCGTGTTCCAGGCTAATCCCGGGAAACCAATTAATATCTTCAGAAATACGGTTATTATTTGCTGACCAGTCGGCGTGGGTTAATTCACGGATTTTCGAGCGGGTCAGCATAGGTTCTTTACCTGCCAGGCGACTCAACGCGGTACTGATATCCGCAAGGCAGGTGAGTACCGACAGAGGAATACCAACCATTCGAACGGAACCGCAACGGGCGTCGGCGGCAAGTTGCTGTACGCGTTGCCAGTCATAGCCGCCGGCGACGCCATCGCATAATTCATAGGTTTGCGTCTGTGCAGTTTCGGCGCTTAACCACTGCCCCACGGCTTGCGCGAAATCGGTGACGTGCAGGAAAGAGAGCTGTGTATCTGGCGCACCAAGTCGTGGCAGCAGGCCGCGCAGCATCCAGTCAAACAGCGGTTTTAACTCTTTATCGCCGGGACCATACACGGCTGTCGGGCGAAAAATGCCCAGCGTAATTTCGTCAGCCATTGCGGTCAGTCGTTGTTCGGCGACGTGTTTGGAATTTGCGTACCAGGAGAGTTCGGGATGGCGCGCCGCCAGCGAAGAGATAAACAGAAAACGTTGGCAAAAGCCGCTCTCTTTTGCCGCTTGCATCAGGCGCAGGCTGCCGTCAACGTTACAGCGGGTAAAAATCTCTTCTTTGTGTCCGCGCACTTGCCCGGCGCAATGGACTACCGCGCTGGCTCCGGCAACCAGTTCCCTAAGCGAATGTGTATCTTCCAGCGAACCGCGCACCCAGATGAGATTATCATTGACGTGAGCGCGGGCAGTACGCGTCAATGCGCGAACGTGAAAGCCGCGGGCGAGCAGGTTATCGATAATATATTTACCGATAAACCCGGTAGCGCCCGTCACCGCGACAGTTTGATTCATGCCATGGATTCCTGCACATGAAGGCTTGCAGCATAACGTTTTTTCGCTTCCGCACGGGCAGGCTTGCCGGAGGACGTTCGGGGAATACTGTGGGGCGGCAACAGATCGATAGCCGCTGTTACGCCAAATTCGCTTTGGATCCGTGCTGCCAGTGCGTGGATAAGCTGCCCACGACGTTCTTCGTCGCTGATCCTACACTGGATCTGCAAAATGATTTTTTCCTGGGCGGTAACAAAAGCAATCGCATCGCCAGAATGAATTTCCGGTTCCTGTTCCGCAATATATTCAATATCCTGCGGCCAGATATTACGGCCACGAATAATAATCAGATCTTTAATGCGCCCGGTGACATACAGATAACCGTCCAGCAGATAACCGAGGTCGCCGGTATCTAACCAGCCCGTCGCGGCAATCTCGTCTTGCGAAACCTGGTCGCCAAAGTAACCGCTCATCAGGCTGGGGCCGGAGATGCAAATATGGCCTACCACACGTTCCGCGACCGGCATACCTGCTTCATTGCGGATTTCAATGCCATGTTCCGGCAACGCTTTACCGCAGTTGACGAAAGTCGATACGGCGCGTGTTTCAGCACCCGGCGCGACGGCTTTGCCCTGATATTCAAGGATGTCGCGATCCACTTCGTTAACCACAACCCCGGAGGCTTCATCAGAGAAGCTGACAGCCAGCGCATTTTCTGCCAGTCCGTAGCACGGCATGAAAGTTTTATCGTCAAAGTTAACCTGACGGAAACATTCAGCGAATTGATGGAGTTGTTCTGCGGAGATCGGCTCAGCACCAATACCAGCAACGCGCCAGCAGGAAAGATCCAGTTCAGCGAGATCTTTTTCATTCACGCGGCGCTGGCACAATTCATAGCCAAACGGCGGCGCAACGGAAACGGTGCCGCGATTTTTACTGATCAATTTAAGCCATTGCAGAGGACGCATGGCAAAATCCTGAGTGCGCAAATAATCTACTGAGAGCTGCGTGGCGACGGGGGTCAGGAGAAAGCCGACCAGTCCCATATCATGGTAGAAAGGCAGCCAGGAGACGCAGCGGTCGCCAGGGCGTAATTTAATGCCATCGTGGCTTATAGCACGTAGATTAGCCATCACTTCGCGATGGGTGATAATGACGCCACGGGGAAAACGGGTGCTGCCGGAGGTGTACTGGAGGTAGGCGATATCGTTCGGAACTGGACGCTGGAGTACAACATCGGCTTCCGGTAATGCCTTAAACCAGGCGTGGCTTAAAACATGTAATTCGGGGTTGTTATGCGTAGCAGCATTGACCAGTGGCAACCACTCATCACCAGTGATAATGGCTGCGGGCTGGCAACTTGCCAGTAAACCCTGCAGTTTGGCGCTCCAGGAATCCCGCTGACCGACGCCCATTGGAATTGCCAACGGGACGGCGACTAAGCCGGCATACTGGCAGGCAAAAAAAGCCTCTACAAACCCGCTACTCGTTTCGGCAATCAGCGCCACGCGATCGCCTTTTTTCAGATTCAGTGATAACAACCGCTTCGCACCAGCTTCGGCACGCGCTTTTAACGTCTGATATTCCAGTTGATCTTCAAGTTGGCAACGTCTGTCATAAAAATTCATTCCGGCGCTACTCAGAGCGGCGTAGTCCAAAGCATCAACCAGCGTTGGAAAATCGGCATAGCGCATAGGTAGGGAATGCGTAAAGATGTTATTAGACATATACACCACGAAAAAAATTGGATATCAGAAATAAAATGACAATAATGCGGTGGATTATATAGGCATAAAAGATAAATGAGATAGTATTTTCATCGGTGCGATATTGAACATTGATTTAAATAATAGGTTTGGCTTTGTTGTTTTTATTGTGAATGATATTTAATTTATGAATATATTAAGAAGAAGCCTTGTTTGGTTGCCTTAAATCGACAAAAGGCATTGAGGCGCTTCTGTGTAGTCTCTGACCTTATCTTAATTATTAATAAATACTATTTATTCTTTGTTTGTATTCATTGGGTTGATTATTAAGATGCCGTTCGTTGCTGTTGCAATCTGTTTGTCACCGTTAATTATTTGTTATCCACAGAGATATGGAATGCGATCTGCTGATGATTAAAATTGAAAAAGTAATTAATAAAAATGACCTTAAGGCATTTATCGCTTTTCCGTCATCACTTTATCCCGATGATCCAAACTGGATACCCCCTTTGTTCATTGAACGCAGCGAGCATTTGTCGGCGAAGAATCCGGGGACGGACCATATTATCTGGCAGGCGTGGGTAGCAAAAAAAGCGGGGCAGATAGTCGGGCGGATTACCGCGCAAATCGATACCTTGCACCGCGAGCGTTACGGTGACGATACCGGTCATTTTGGCATGATTGACGCCATTGATGATCCGCAGGTTTTTGCCGCTTTGTTTGGCGCAGCGGAAGCATGGTTGAAGTTACAAGGTGCCAGTATGATCAGCGGGCCTTTCAGCCTGAATATCAATCAGGAAAGCGGATTACTGATTGAAGGTTTCGACACTCCGCCCTGTGCGATGATGCCGCACGGTAAACCGTGGTATGCCGCGTATATTGAACAATTGGGTTATCACAAAGGTATTGATTTACTGGCGTGGTGGATGCAACGAACCGATCTCACTTTCTCTCCGGCGCTAAAAAAACTGATGAATCAGGTACGCAAAAAGGTGACCATTCGTTGCATCAATCGTCAGCGGTTTGCTGAAGAGATGCAGATCCTGCGTGAGATTTTCAACTCTGGCTGGCAGCACAACTGGGGATTTGTGCCGTTTACCGAACATGAATTCGCTACCATGGGCGATCAACTAAAGTATCTGGTACCGGACGATATGATCTACGTCGCCGAGATTGATTCTGCTCCCTGCGCGTTTATAGTCGGCTTGCCGAACATCAACGAGGCGATTGCCGATCTGAACGGATCGCTCTTTCCCTTCGGCTGGGCAAAATTGCTATGGCGCTTAAAAGTCAGCGGTGTGCGAACTGCGCGAGTGCCGCTGATGGGCGTGCGTGACGAGTATCAGTTCAGCCGCATCGGCCCGGTGATTGCGCTGTTATTGATTGAAGCCTTACGCGATCCGTTTGCTCGCCGGAAGATCGATGCGCTGGAAATGTCATGGATCCTCGAAACCAATACAGGCATGAATAACATGCTGGAACGCATTGGAGCGGAGCCGTACAAGCGTTACCGATTGTATGAAAAGCAGATTTAATACCAGATCCCATTAAGCGCACGGACGGTCATTCGGGAGAGTGTATAGATGAACAGATTTAACATCAGATCCTATTAAGCGCAGGGGCGGTCCCCTCGCCCCTCAGGGAGAGGGTTAGGGTGAGGGGGAAAACTCGGCTCACATTCCCCCCTGCTTCATCTCCAGCGGCACCGCCGAGCGAATCAAATGGTGGCCTTCCAGTTCGATATCGTGGAGATTCTTTTTCACGGTCCGCACATGATCACGTGCGGCGCGCTGGGCGACGTGCGGCAGTCGCTGCAACACCGCGTTGTAGATCCGCGCATGTTGGCGATCGATCTGCTTTTTTTGCTGTGGTCGATGGTAGAGATTATTTACGCTGGCAAACACTGAATTAAACATCAGATCGGTCAATGATTGCAGCGTAAAAACTAGCACCTGATTGTGGGAAGCCTGACAAATGGCAAGATGGAAAGCATGATCCAGCTGCGCGTGTTCGATCAGCGAAATTTCTTTGTTGTTTTCACTGGCGGCGAGCATTTTTTCATAACAGCGGGTTATCAAAACAAAATCCGCCTGGGTTCCCAGCGTAGCTGCCAACCTTGCCGATTCGCCTTCCAGCAATGCGCGAACGTCGAGTAGATCGTATAGCGTTCGCGGCTGTGTACTGAACAGATGGATCAGCGGGCTGGTGTCCTGCACGCGATTAAGGCGTGCTACACGAGAATCGCGCCCCTGTGCTGTTTCAATAATCCCGCGTCCGCGCAGCACGGTCAGCCCTTCACGCAGTGCGGAACGCGAGAAGCCGAGCTTTTCACACAGTCGACGCTCCGAAGGAAGCGGCTGACCGACCTTCAGCACGCCGTCGATAATTAACCGTTCGATACTCTCTGCAACCACTTCGCAAATAGGGCGACGTTCATCTTTCATTCCCGGACCTCGTGCACAGGTAGGACCAATTTTTCTGTTCTTGATTCGCAAAACACGCACATCACGTAAGTGATTATGTTACATCAATTTAACATTAAGTTAACCAAGGCAAGGTCACAGAGCTGGAAAAAAAATGGTCTGACCGGTAGCTAAAGAGATAGACGAAAACGAAAAGCCCGCTTAATAACTGTTCACAGAAGCAGCGCGCAAAAATCAGCTGCCACACAACACAACAAAGCGAACCCTACTCATGAGCATCTTGTACGAAGAGCGTCTTGATGGCGCTTTACCCGATGTCGACCGTACATCGGTACTGATGGCACTGCGTGAGCATGTCCCTGGACTTGAGATCCTGCATACCGATGAGGAGATTATTCCTTACGAGTGTGACGGGTTGAGCGCGTATCGTACGCGTCCATTACTGGTTGTTCTGCCTAAGCAGATGGAACAGGTGACGGCGATTCTCGCTGTCTGCCACCGTTTGCATGTACCGGTAGTGACCCGTGGCGCAGGCACCGGACTTTCTGGCGGTGCGCTGCCGCTGGAAAAAGGTGTGTTGTTGGTGATGGCGCGCTTTAAAGAAATCCTCGACATTAACCCCGTTGGTCGCCGTGCGCGTGTGCAGCCGGGCGTGCGTAACCTGGCGATCTCCCAGGCTGTTGCGTCGCATAATCTCTATTACGCGCCGGATCCTTCCTCACAAATCGCCTGTTCCATTGGCGGCAACGTGGCGGAAAACGCCGGGGGCGTCCACTGTCTGAAATATGGTCTGACCGTACATAACCTGCTGAAAATTGAAGTGCAAACGCTGGATGGCGAGGCACTAACGCTGGGATCGGACGCGCTGGATTCACCCGGTTTTGACCTACTGGCGCTGTTCACCGGATCGGAAGGCATGCTCGGCGTGACCACCGAAGTGACGGTAAAACTGCTGCCGAAGCCCCCTGTGGCACGAGTTCTGTTAGCCAGCTTTGACTCGGTAGAAAAAGCCGGACTTGCGGTTGGCGACATCATCGCTAATGGCATTATCCCCGGCGGGCTGGAGATGATGGATAACCTGTCGATCCGCGCGGCGGAAGATTTTATTCATGCCGGTTATCCCGTCGATGCCGAAGCAATTTTATTGTGTGAGTTGGACGGCGTGGAATCTGATGTACAGGAAGACTGCGAGCGAGTTAACGACATCTTACTGAAAGCGGGCGCGACTGACGTCCGTCTGGCGCAGGATGAAGCGGAGCGCGTGCGTTTCTGGGCCGGCCGCAAAAATGCTTTTCCGGCGGTAGGACGTATCTCCCCGGATTACTACTGCATGGACGGCACCATCCCGCGCCGCGCGTTGCCTGGCGTACTGGAAGGCATTGCCCGTTTATCGCAGCAATATGATTTACGCGTTGCCAACGTCTTTCATGCCGGAGACGGCAATATGCACCCGTTAATCCTTTTCGATGCCAACGAACCCGGTGAATTCGCCCGTGCGGAAGAATTGGGTGGGAAGATCCTTGAACTCTGTGTTGAAGTAGGCGGCAGTATCAGTGGGGAACATGGCATCGGGCGCGAAAAAATCAATCAGATGTGCGCCCAGTTCAACAGTGATGAAATTACTACCTTTCATGCAGTCAAGGCGGCGTTTGATCCTGATGGTTTGCTGAACCCTGGGAAAAACATCCCCACACTGCACCGCTGCGCTGAATTTGGTGCCATGCACGTGCATCACGGTCATTTACCTTTCCCTGAACTGGAGCGTTTCTGATGCTACGCGAGTGTGATTACAGCCAGGTACTGCTGGAGCAGGTGAATCAGGCAATTAGCGATAAAACGCCGCTGGCGATTCAGGGAAGCAATAGCAAAGCCTTTTTAGGTCGTCCTGTCATCGGGCAAACGCTGGATGTGCGTTGCCATCGCGGCATTGTTAATTACGACCCGACCGAGCTGGTGATTACCGCGCGTGCCGGAACACCGCTGGTGGCGATTGAAGCGGCGCTGGAGAGCGCGGGGCAAATGCTCCCCTGCGAGCCACCGCATTATGGTGAAGAAGCCACCTGGGGCGGGATGGTCGCCTGCGGGCTGGCAGGGCCGCGTCGCCCGTGGAGTGGTTCAGTACGCGATTTTGTCCTCGGTACGCGCATTATTACCGGCACTGGAAAACATCTGCGCTTTGGTGGCGAAGTGATGAAAAACGTTGCCGGATACGATCTCTCGCGGTTAATGGCCGGAAGCTACGGCTGTCTTGGCGTGCTCACTGAAATCTCGATGAAAGTGTTGCCGCGACCGCGCGCCACACTGAGCTTGTGTCGGGAAATAAGCCTGCAAGAAGCCATGAGTGAAATCGCCCAGTGGCAACTCCAGCCATTACCCATTAGTGGCTTATGTTACTTCGACAATGCGTTGTGGATCCGCCTTGAAGGCGGTGAAGGATCGGTAAAAGCAGCACGTGAACTGCTGGGTGGCGAAGAGGTTGCGGGTCAGTTCTGGCAGCAATTGCGTGAACAACAACTGCCGTTCTTCTCATTACCGGGCACTTTATGGCGTATTTCCTTACCCACCGATGCGCCGATGATGGATTTACCCGGCGAGCAATTGATCGACTGGGGCGGTGCGTTGCGTTGGCTGAAATCGACAGCCGATGACAATCAAATCCATCGCATTGCCCACAACGCAGGCGGTCATGCGACCCGCTTTAGTGCCGGAGATGGTGGCTTTGCCCCGCTACCGGCTCCTTTATTCCGCTATCACCAGCAGCTTAAACAGCAGCTCGACCCTTGCGGCGTGTTTAACCCCGGTCGCATGTACGTGGAACTTTAAGGAGCAGGCTATGCAAACCCGGTTAACTGAAGAGATGCTTCAGAACGCGCGTGCGCTGGAAGCCGACAGCATCCTGCGCGCCTGTGTTCACTGTGGATTTTGTACTGCAACCTGCCCAACTTATCAGCTTTTAGGCGATGAACTGGACGGGCCGCGCGGGCGCATCTATCTGATTAAACAGGTGCTGGAGGGCAACGAAGTCACGCTTAAAACGCAGGAGCATCTCGATCGCTGTCTCACTTGTCGCAATTGTGAAACCACCTGTCCTTCTGGTGTGCGCTATCACAATTTGCTGGATATCGGGCGTGATATTGTCGAGCAGAAAGTGAAACGCCCACTGCCAGAACGAATGCTGCGCGAAGGGTTGCGCCAGGTTGTGCCGCGTCCGGCGGTCTTCCGTGCGCTGACGCAGGTAGGGCTGGTGCTGCGACCATTGTTACCAGAGCAAGTCAGAGCAAAATTGCCCGCTGGAACCATGAAAGCCAAACCGCGTCCGCCGCTGCGCCATAAGCGCCGGGTTTTAATGCTGGAAGGCTGCGCCCAACCTACGCTTTCGCCCAATACCAACGCGGCAACTGCTCGTGTGTTGGATCGTCTGGGGATCAGCGTCATGCCAGCTAACGAAGCAGGCTGTTGTGGCGCGGTGGACTATCATCTTAATGCGCAAGAGAAAGGGCTGGCGCGGGCGCGAAATAATATTGATGCCTGGTGGCCCGCGATTGAAGCAGGTGCCGAGGCAATATTGCAAACAGCCAGTGGTTGCGGCGCGTTCGTCAAAGAGTATGGGCAGATGCTGAAAAACGATGCGTTGTATGCCGATAAAGCGCGTCAGGTCAGTGAACTGGCGGTCGATTTAGTCGAACTTCTGCGCGAGGAACCGCTGGAAAAACTGGCAATTCGCGGCGATAAAAAACTGGCTTTCCACTGCCCGTGTACCCTACAACATGCGCAAAAGCTGAACGGCGAAGTAGAAAAAGTGTTACTTCGTCTTGGATTTACCTTAACGGACGTTCCCGACAGCCATCTGTGCTGCGGGTCGGCGGGAACGTATGCATTAACGCATCCCGATCTGGCGCGCCAGCTGCGGGATAACAAAATGAATGCGCTGGAAAGCGGCAAACCGGAAATGATCGTCACCGCCAACATTGGTTGCCAGATGCATCTGGCGAGTGCCGGTCGTACCTCTGTGCGTCACTGGATTGAAATTGTAGAACAAGCCCTTGAAAAGGAATAACAAAATGAAAACTAAAGTCATTCTTAGCCAGCAAATGGCGAGTGCAATTATTGCCGCAGGTCAGGAAGAGGCGCAGAAAAATAACTGGTCTGTTTCCATTGCTGTTGCCGATGACGGCGGTCATCTGCTGGCGTTAAGTCGCATGGACGATTGCGCGCCGATTGCGGCTTACATCTCCCAGGAGAAAGCGCGTACCGCCGCGCTGGGGCGTCGTGAAACTAAGGGCTATGAAGAGATGGTGAACAACGGACGTACCGCGTTCGTGACTGCGCCGTTACTGACGTCGCTGGAAGGTGGCGTACCGGTTGTTGTGGATGGGCAAATTATTGGTGCCGTGGGCGTTTCTGGTTTAACCGGAGCACAGGATGCGCAGGTCGCGAAAGCGGCAGCAGCGGTGTTGGCGAAATAAGCGAAAACGAGGAGATAAACAATGAGTCAAACCATAACCCAGGGCCGTTTACGCATTGACGCCAATTTTAAACGTTTTGTGGATGAAGAAGTTTTGCCTGGCGTGGAACTGGATGCTGCCGCGTTCTGGCACAATGTTGATGACATCGTTCACGATCTGGCACCAGAAAATCGTCAGTTGCTGGCAGAGCGCGATCGCATTCAGGCGGCGCTTGATGAGTGGCATCGCAGCAATCCGGGGCCGGTAAAAGATAAAGCGGCCTATAAATCTTTCCTGCGTGAACTGGGCTACCTGGTGCCGCAACCGGAGCACGTGACGGTGGAAACCACGGGCATTGATAGCGAAATCACCAGCCAGGCGGGGCCACAGCTGGTGGTTCCGGCAATGAATGCCCGCTACGCGCTGAACGCGGCGAACGCGCGCTGGGGATCGCTGTACGACGCGCTATACGGCAGTGACATCATCCCGCAGGAAGGGGCGATGGTCAGCGGCTACGATCCGCAGCGCGGTGCGCAGGTTATCGCCTGGGTTCGACGTTTCCTCGATGAATCACTGCCGCTGGAAAATGGCAGCTATCAGGATGTCGTGGCGTTTAGCGTGGTCGATAAACAATTACGTATCCAGTTGAAAAATGGTCAAGAAAGCACGTTACGTACACCGGCACAGTTTGTCGGTTACCGTGGCGATGCCGCTGCGCCAACCTGCATTTTGCTGAAAAATAACGGCCTGCATATCGAGCTACAAATCGATGCCAACGGGCGGATTGGCAAAGACGATCCGGCGCACATCAACGATGTTATCGTCGAAGCGGCCATCAGTACCATTCTCGATTGCGAAGATTCGGTCGCGGCGGTTGATGCGGAAGATAAAATCCTGCTGTATCGCAACCTGCTGGGCCTGATGCAGGGGACTCTGCAAGAGAAAATGGAGAAGAACGGTCGGCAAATCGTGCGTAAACTGAATGACGATCGTCAGTACACTGCCGCCGATGGATCTGAAATTTCTCTGCACGGACGTTCGCTGCTGTTTATCCGCAACGTAGGTCATTTGATGACCATTCCTGTGATTTGGGACAGCGAAGGTAATGAAATTCCGGAAGGTATTCTTGATGGCGTCATGACTGGCGCGATTGCCCTCTATGATTTAAAAGTGCAGAAAAACTCGCGTACCGGCAGCGTTTATATTGTGAAACCGAAAATGCACGGTCCACAGGAAGTGGCTTTTGCCAACAAACTGTTTACCCGCATTGAGACAATGCTTGGTATGAAACCGAATACCCTGAAAATGGGCATTATGGATGAAGAACGCCGGACCTCGCTGAACTTGCGTAGTTGTATCGCTCAGGCGAGCAACCGCGTGGCGTTTATCAATACCGGTTTCCTTGACCGTACTGGCGATGAGATGCATTCGGTGATGGAAGCGGGCCCAATGTTGCGTAAAAACCAGATGAAATCGACGCCGTGGATCAAAGCCTACGAGCGCAACAACGTGCTTTCCGGCCTGTTCTGCGGGCTGCGCGGTAAAGCGCAAATCGGTAAAGGGATGTGGGCAATGCCGGACCTGATGGCAGACATGTACAGCCAGAAGGGCGATCAGTTACGTGCCGGGGCGAACACGGCCTGGGTTCCGTCGCCAACTGCCGCTACACTCCATGCGCTGCACTACCATCAAACCAACGTACAGAGTGTGCAAGCCAACATTGCCCAGACCGAGTTCAATGCTGAATTTGAACCGCTGCTGGACGATCTGCTGACCATTCCGGTTGCTGAAAACGCTAACTGGTCGGCACAAGAGATCCAACAAGAGCTGGATAACAACGTGCAGGGGATTCTGGGTTACGTGGTGCGCTGGGTGGAGCAGGGGATTGGTTGTTCAAAAGTACCCGATATTCACAACGTGGCGCTGATGGAGGACCGTGCAACGTTGCGTATCTCCAGCCAGCATATCGCCAACTGGTTACGTCACGGTATTCTGACCAAAGATCAGGTGCATGCGTCGCTGGAGAACATGGCGAAAGTGGTGGATCAGCAAAATGCTGGCGATCCGGCATATCGTCCGATGGTCGGGAATTTCGCTAACTCGTGTGCCTTTAAAGCTGCCAGCGATTTGATCTTCCTCGGCGTGAAACAGCCAAACGGTTATACCGAACCGTTATTACACGCCTGGCGTTTACGTGAAAAAGAAAGTCATTAATAGCATCAAAAAAGCCCCGGCAAGTTTTATTGTCGGGGCTATGATAGTAACTGCGGTAGTATATTTATCCCGGAAATAACCGGAGCGATTATCAGGGTTTAACAATATTAAATACCCGTAGCGCATCACTAGCGGGATTAAAACAACATTATGGACATCTTTACGATACTCTGCGCCTGTGTGTGCGGAACAGAAACCCTTACCCGATATACTTGTTATGCCAGAGGTAGCAATTGCGTTAGCGGCGTGCTGTTGCTGTAAAGTATAACGCCTATATTTTACAGTTCAGTCCTCTTTTGCTTATTACAAACCTTAAATATATCAAGTATATAAAGATAATAAGAGACTGAACAATATGGTTACCTGGACCCAAATGTATATGCCGATGGGAGGATTGGGGCTATCCGCTCTGGTCGCCCTGATCCCGATAATATTCTTCTTCGTTGCACTCGCGGTATTACGTCTGAAAGGGCATGTTGCTGGAGCAATAACCCTTATATTATCTATCCTGATTGCGATATTCGCCTTTAAAATGCCAATTGATATGGCATTTGCTGCTGCGGGCTATGGCTTTATTTATGGATTATGGCCTATTGCGTGGATTATTGTCGCGGCGGTATTCCTGTATAAATTAACCGTTGCCAGCGGGCAGTTTGATATTATCCGCAGTTCGGTTATCTCCATCACCGACGATCAGCGTTTGCAGGTGTTACTGATTGGTTTCTCCTTTGGCGCACTGCTGGAAGGAGCGGCTGGCTTTGGCGCGCCGGTGGCGATTACAGGCGCTCTGCTGGTGGGGCTGGGCTTCAAACCGTTATATGCGGCGGGGTTGTGTCTGATTGCCAACACTGCGCCGGTGGCGTTTGGTGCGTTGGGTGTGCCAATTCTGGTCGCCGGTCAGGTAACGGGAATCGATCCGTTTGATATTGGCGCAATGGCGGGACGTCAGTTACCGTTCCTGTCGGTTCTTGTGCCATTCTGGCTGGTGGCAATGATGGACGGTTGGAAAGGGGTGAAAGAGACCTGGCCAGCGGCGCTGGTTGCAGGGGGAAGCTTCGCTGTCACGCAGTTCTTTACCTCTAACTACATTGGTCCGGAACTGCCGGATATTACTTCGGCGCTGGTGAGTATTGTCTCACTCGCTTTATTCCTTAAAGTCTGGCGGCCGAAGAATACCGAAACGGCAATCAGCATGGGGCAATCCGCAGGTGCGATGGTGGTAAATAAGCCATCTTCTGGCGGTCCCGTGCCTTCAGAATATAGTCTGGGGCAAATCATTCGTGCATGGTCACCGTTTTTAATCTTAACGGTACTGGTTACCATCTGGACGATGAAACCATTTAAAGCGTTATTTGCTCCGGGCGGTGCGTTTTATTCGCTGGTGATTAATTTCCAGATCCCTCATTTGCATCAACAAGTCTTGAAAGCGGCACCCATTGTCGCTCAGCCAACGCCAATGGATGCGGTGTTTAAATTCGACCCTCTCTCTGCTGGCGGCACCGCTATTTTTATTGCGGCGATTATCTCGATCTTCATCCTCGGCGTGGGGATCAAGAAAGGTATTGGTGTCTTTGCCGAAACGCTAATTAGTCTGAAGTGGCCGATACTGTCGATTGGCATGGTGCTGGCATTTGCTTTTGTCACCAACTATTCCGGCATGTCCACCACGCTGGCGCTGGTGCTGGCGGGCACAGGCGTGATGTTCCCGTTCTTCTCACCGTTCCTTGGCTGGTTGGGTGTATTTCTCACGGGTTCGGATACGTCTTCTAACGCCCTGTTTGGTTCACTGCAATCAACGACGGCGCAGCAAATCAACGTCTCTGACACTCTGCTGGTGGCAGCAAACACCAGCGGCGGCGTAACTGGCAAGATGATCTCCCCGCAATCTATCGCCGTGGCCTGCGCCGCGACGGGCATGGTGGGCCGAGAATCTGAACTGTTCCGCTACACCGTGAAGCACAGTCTGATTTTTGCCAGCGTTATCGGCATTATCACGCTGCTGCAGGCGTATGTGTTTACCGGAATGTTAGTCTCGTAAATCAATAAAGCCGGATGATCGTTAATATCATCCGGCTTCATTCTTTGTTCATTACATTATTCTGTCTTATTAATTTAAAATCATTTCCCGCTTTATTATCTATACAGTAATAATGTATTGCATTCAGATAACATACTAAATAATTAAGGGTGTGAGAACATCTGTTTTTTTATCACGCAAAACAAGTCTGTATTAATTATGTTCGCTTGATGAGCAAACACCGTTCTATCTGTTGCTTTTGCAATCTAAATCGTTAAAACTATCAACGAATTTATATGGTTACGCTGTGAAAAGTTGTTGATTTTTTGTTTGTTGAAATTTCGTAAAAATAACCTGACAGATATCGTATAGGGGATATTCTTATAGATTTCACCTGTTTTTCTATAAATGATGCCGTTTTCTTAAGAATGGAGGAAGTTATTAGAGAAAATAAAGCATAAAACTATTTTCCCAGTTACAAATTCTTTAATTTTATTTTGTCACTTGCGTTATTAATGAATAAGAAATTTAAATATAAAAAATCGCTTTTAGCGGCTATTTTAAGCGCAACCTTATTAACCGGTTGTGATGGCGGTGGTTCAGGATCGTCCTCCGATACGCCGTCTGTAGATTCTGGAGCAGGGACTTTGCCGGAAGTGAAACCCGATCCAATACCAACCCCGGAACCGACACCTGAGCCGACGCCGGACCCAGAACCTACACCAGACCCGACACCCGATCCAGAGCCGACACCAGAACCGGAGCCAGAACCTGTTCCTACGAAAACGGGGTATCTGACCCTGGGCGGAAGCCAGCGGGTAACTGGTGCTACCTGTAATGGTGAATCCAGCGACGGCTTTACCTTTACGCCAGGCAATACCGTGAGTTGTGTGGTGGGCAGTACGACCATTGCAACATTCAACACCCAGTCAGAGACTGCGCGTAGCCTGCGTGCGGTTGACAAAGTGTCGTTTAGCCTTGAGGACGCGCAGGAGCTGGCGGATTCTGCAAATAAGAAAACCAACGCCATCTCTCTGGTGACGTCCAGCGACAGTTGCCCCGCAGATGCAGAACAGCTTTGTCTTACTTTCTCGTCAGTGGTTGATCGCGCGCGTTTTGAAAAACTGTATAAGCAAATTGATCTGGCAACAAACGATTTCAGCAAGCTGGTCAATGAAGAGGTGGAAAACAATGCTGCGACTGATAAAGCGCCGTCCACCCATACCTCAACGGTAGTGCCAGTCACGACAGAGGGAACAAAACCGGATCTGAACGCGTCCTTCGTGTCGGCTAACGCGGAACAGTTTTATCAGTATCAACCAACTGAAATCATTCTTTCCGAAGGCCATCTGGTGGATAGCCTGGGGAACGGTGTTGCTGGCGTAGACTACTACACCAATTCAGGCCGTGGCGTAACTGACGAAAACGGTAAATTCTCCTTTAGCTGGGGCGAAACCATCTCCTTTGGTATCGATACCTTTGAACTGGGCTCAGTACGCGGCAATAAGTCGACTATTGCGCTGACTGAATTGGGTGATGAAGTTCACGGCGCGAATGTTGATCAGCTTATCCACCGCTATTCGAAAGCCGGACAAAATAATACCCGTGTTGTTCCGGACGATGTACGCAAGATCTTTGCCGAATATCCCAACGTCATCAACGAGATTATCAATCTCTCGTTATCCAATGGCGCGACGCTGGATGAAGGCGATCAAAACGTTGTGCTGCCTAACGAATTTATCGAGCAGTTTAAGACGGGTCAGGCCAAAGAGATCGATACCGCGATTTGTGCGAAAACCGACGGTTGTAACGAGGCTCGCTGGTTCTCGCTGACGACGCGCAATGTTAATGACGGCCAGATTCAGGGCGTTATCAACAAGCTGTGGGGCGTGGATACGAACTACCAGTCTGTCAGCAAGTTCCATGTATTCCATGACTCTACCAACTTCTATGGCAGCACGGGAAATGCGCGCGGTCAGGCGGTGGTGAATATCTCCAACGCGGCATTCCCGATTCTGATGGCGCGTAATGATAAAAACTACTGGCTGGCGTTTGGCGAAAAACGCGCCTGGGATAAAAACGAGCTGGCGTACATTACGGAAGCGCCTTCCATTGTGCAGCCAGAGAACGTTACGCGCGATACCGCCACCTTCAATCTGCCGTTTATTTCGCTGGGGCAAGTCGGTGAGGGCAAACTGATGGTTATCGGTAACCCGCACTACAACAGCATTTTGCGTTGCCCGAATGGTTACAGCTGGGCCGGTGGTGTTAATGATAAAGGTGAGTGTACGCTCAGCGGTGATTCAGATGACATGAAGCACTTCATGCAGAACGTACTGCGCTATCTGTCAAACGACATCTGGCAGCCAAATACCAAGAGCACAATGACCGTGGGTACGAACCTGGAAAACGTTTATTTCAAAAATCATGGCCAGGTTACGGGGAGCCGTGCTGCGTTTGGCTTCCATCCGGATTTCGCAGGTATTTCTGTTAAACATTTGACCAGCTATGGCGATCTGAATCCGGAAGAAGTTCCGTTGCTGATCCTCAACGGCTTTGAATATGTGACTCAGTGGTCTGGTGATCCCTATGCAGTGCCTCTACGTGCAGATACCAGCAAACCGAAGCTGAGCCAGCAGGATGTGACCGATCTGATAGCCTATCTGGACAAAGGCGGTTCGGTGCTGATCATGGAAAACGTGATGAGCAATCTTAAGGAAGAGAGCGCGTCTGGCTTTGTGCGCCTGCTTGATGCCGCAGGCCTGTCAATGGCACTGAACAAGTCGGTGGTGAATAATGATCCTCAAGGGTATCCGAACCGCGTTCGTCAGCAGCGCGCAACGGGCATTTGGGTCTATGAACGTTATCCTGCCGTAGACGGTGCGTTGCCATACTCCATCGATAGCGAGACAGGGGAAGTTAAGTGGAAATATCAGGTAGATAACAAACCTGATGACAAACCGAAACTGGAAGTTGCCAGCTGGCTGGAAGATGTAGATGGCAAACAGGAAACGCGCTATGCCTTTATTGATGAGGCGGAGTTTAAAACCAAAGAGTCTCTGGAGGCTGCAAAGGCAAAAATCTTTGAGAAGTTTCCTGGATTACAGGAGTGTAAGGACTCGGCATACCACTATGAGGTCAACTGCCTGGAATATCGTCCTGGCACGGGGGTTCCGGTTACTGGTGGCATGTATGTTCCGCGCTATACGCAACTGAATCTTGACGCCAACACGGCGAAAGCGATGGTGCAGGCTGCGGATTTAGGCACCAACATTCAGCGCCTGTATCAGCATGAGCTTTATTTCCGTACTAAAGGCAGTAAAGGTGAGCGTCTGAACAGCGTCGATCTGGAGCGTCTGTACCAGAACATGTCAGTCTGGCTGTGGAACGATACGGCTTATCGTTATGAAGAAGGCAAAAATGACGAGCTGGGCTTTAAAACGTTCACCGAGTTCCTGAACTGCTACGCTAACGATGCTTACGATGGTGGCACGCAGTGCTCCGCAGAGCTGAAACAATCGCTGATCGATAACAAGATGATCTACGGAGATAATACTGCCAAAGCGGGCATGATGAACCCGAGCTACCCGCTCAACTATATGGAAAAACCGCTGACGCGCCTGATGCTGGGCCGTTCCTGGTGGGATCTGAACATTAAAGTTGATGTCGAGAAGTACCCGGGAGCCGTATCGGAAGAGGGGCAGAACGTTACTGAAACCATCAGCCTGTACTCGAACCCGACCAAATGGTTTGCGGGTAACATGCAGTCTACTGGTCTGTGGGCTCCGGCTCAGAAAGAGGTCACCATTAAGTCTTCGGCGTCAGTCCCAGTGACTGTTACCGTGGCACTGGCTGACGACCTGACCGGACGTGAGAAGCATGAAGTTGCGCTGAACCGTCCGCCAAGAGTCACTAAAACCTATTCTCTGGCGGCTAACGGTGAATTGACGTTCAAGGTGCCTTACGGTGGCCTGATTTATATCAAAGGCGACAGCAACGACAATGAATCTGCCACCTTCACCTTTACTGGTGTAGTAAAAGCGCCGTTCTATAAAGACGGTAAGTGGCAACACGATCTGAACTCCCCTGCGCCGCTGGGCGAGCTGGAGTCAGACGCTTTCATCTACACCACGCCGAAGAAGAATCTGAATGCCAGCAATTACACTGGCGGACTGGAGCAATTCGCTAAAGATCTGGATACCTTTGCCAGCTCGATGAATGACTTCTATGGCCGTGATAGCGAAAGCGGTAACCACCGGATGTTTACCTATAAAAACTTGACGGGGCATAAACATCGTTTCGCCAACGATGTGCAGATCTCCATCGGTGATGCGCATTCGGGTTATCCGGTAATGAACAGCAGCTTCTCGACGAACAGCACCACGCTGCCGACGACGCCGCTGAACGACTGGTTGATCTGGCATGAAGTAGGGCATAACGCCGCCGAAACGCCGTTGACTGTACCGGGCGCGACCGAAGTGGCGAACAACGTGCTGGCGCTGTACATGCAGGATCGCTATCGCGGCAAGATGAACCGTGTCGCTGACGATATTACCGTCGCACCGGAATATCTGGAGGAGAGCAACAACCAGGCATGGGCACGCGGCGGTGCGGGTGACCGTCTGCTGATGTACGCGCAGCTGAAGGAGTGGGCAGAGAAAAACTTTGATATCAAACAGTGGTATCCAGAAGGTGACCTGCCTAAGTTCTACAGCGATCGTGAAGGGATGAAAGGCTGGAACCTGTTCCAGTTGATGCACCGTAAAGCGCGCGGCGATGAGGTTGGTAACACCAAGTTTGGCGAAAGAAATTACTGTGCTGAATCCAACGGTAACGCAGCGGACACGCTGATGCTGTGTGCATCCTGGGTCGCCCAGACGGATCTTTCGGAGTTCTTTAAGAAGTGGAATCCGGGTGCGAATGCTTACCAGCTTCCGGGGGCAAGCGAGATGAGCTTCGAGGGCGGAGTGAGCCAGTCGGCTTACAACACGCTCGCAGCGCTGCACCTGCCGAAACCGGAACAAGGGCCGGAAACCATTAATCAGGTTACCGAGCATAAGATGTCTGCCGAGTAAGCCCGTAGGCCGGATAAGGCGCTCGCGCCGCATCCGGCATGATATAAGGCGCACCGGGTCAACACATATGCCCGATGCGCAAGCTTATCGGGCCTGGAGGAAAGCCGTATGGCATACACCTGCAGGCCCACATCCGGCAAGTTACAACAAACAACCTTTAACCATGCTTTTTGATGTTTTTCAGCAATACCCTGCGGCGATGCCCATACTGGCAACCGTCGGAGGATTGATCATCGGCAGTTTTTTGAATGTGGTGATTTGGCGTTACCCCATCATGCTGCGCCAACAAATGGCGGAGTTTCACGGTGAAATGCCGAGTACGCAGTCAAAAATAAGCCTTGCGCTACCGCGCTCGCACTGCCCACATTGTCAGCAGACCATCCGGATACGTGACAATATTCCGCTGCTCTCCTGGCTGATGCTCAAAGGGCGCTGCCGTGATTGTCAGGCGAAAATCAGCAAGCGTTATCCGCTGGTGGAGTTATTGACAGCACTCGCTTTTTTGCTGGCGAGTCTGGTCTGGCCGGAAAGTGGATGGGGGCTGGCGGTGATGATATTATCCGCCTGGCTTATTGCCGCGAGCATCATCGACCTTGATAACCAATGGCTGCCCGATGTTTTTACTCAGGGCGTATTGTGGACAGGACTGATTGCGGCATGGGCGCAACAGAGTCCGTTAACGCTACAAGACTCAGTTACCGGCGTCCTGGTGGGATTTATCACTTTTTACTCCCTGCGCTGGATAGCCGGAATAGTTCTGCGTAAAGAAGCATTAGGCATGGGCGATGTATTACTCTTCGCCGCGTTAGGTGGCTGGGTGGGCGCGTTGTCGCTGCCCAATGTGGCTTTAATTGCCTCATGCTGCGGCCTGATATATGCCGTTATTACAAAAAGAGGATCAACCACACTGCCTTTTGGACCGTGTTTAAGTCTGGGCGGTATAGCAACACTTTATCTACAGGCATTGTTTTAATGATAAACACGTCATTATCGAAGTGACATTTTTACTCTTATTAATAACCTTAGAGATTATTAACCATGTCGATAAAACAGATGCCAGGGAGGGTATTAATATCGCTATTGTTGAGCGTTACAGGATTATTAAGTGGCTGCGTCAGCCATAATGAAAATGCCAGTTTACTGGCGAAAAAACAGGCGCAAAATATCAGCCAAAACCTGCCGATTAAATCTGCGGGTTATACCTTAGTGCTGGCACAAAGTAGCGGCACGACGGTAAAAATGACCATTATCAGCGAAGCGGGTACTCAGACCACGCAGACGCCTGATGCCTTTTTAACCAGCTACCAACGACAAATGTGTGCTGACCCAACGGTGAAATTAATGATCACCGAGGGAATTAATTACAGCATAACGATTAATGATACACGTACAGGTAACCAGTATCAGCGGAAACTGGATCGCACTACTTGTGGAATAGTCAAAGCATAACGTCGGGTATATAAATTGGCGCGGGTTGTTTTTCGTGACGCACGAATTTATCTCATTCAATGGCTGACTAAAATTCGTCACACTCTTAACCAGAGACAATCTCTTAATACAAACAAAGAGCATCTTCGCAAAATTGTACGCGCGATGTTCTGGCTGATGCTGCTTATTATTTCTGCAAAAATGGCGTATTCACTCTGGCGCTATTTCTCCTTTTCTGCGGAATATACGGCGGTTTCTCAATGGGTGAATAAACAGCCCCATGCGGATGTAAAAACGTTCGATAAAAAAGATGTGCAATTAATCAGCCAGCAAAACTGGTTTGGTAAATATCAGCGCGTCGCCACACCGGTAAAGCAACCTGAACCTGTAGCAGAAACGCGTCTTAATGTGGTGCTGCGCGGGATCGCCTTTGGTGCCAGACCCGGCGCGGTTATTGAAGAAGGTGGCAAACAGCAGGTCTATTTGCAGGGTGAACGGCTTGGCTCTCACAACGCAGTGATTGAGGAAATCAACCGCGACCATGTGATGCTGCGCTATCAGGGAAAAATAGAGCGGCTCAGTCTGGCAGAAGAGGAGCGTTCCACCGTAGCCGTGACCAACAAAAAAGCCGTCAGTGACGAAGCAAAGCAAGCTGTTGCTGAGCCTGCTGCCAGTGCGCCCGTTGAGATCCCGGCTGCCGTGCGTCAGGCACTGGCGAAAGATCCGCAGAAAATTTTTAACTATATCCAGCTTACGCCTGTGCGTAAGGAGGGAATTGTCGGTTATGCAGTGAAGCCGGGGGCAGATCGTTCTCTGTTCGATGCCAGCGGTTTCAAGGAAGGCGATATCGCCATTGCGCTCAATCAGCAGGATTTCACTGATCCACGAGCAATGATTGCTCTGATGCGGCAGTTACCTTCAATGGATTCCATTCAACTTACGGTTTTACGCAAGGGTGCGCGCTACGACATTTCCATCGCGCTGCGCTAACCGCATTTAATCCAGGAGAATCATTCATCGTGTTTTGGCGTGATATTACGTTGTCGGTCTGGCGTAAGAAGACAACTGGCCTCAAAACAAAAAAGCGTTTACTGCCGCTGGTGCTGGCAGCGGTATTATGCAGTTCACCGGTCTGGGCGGAAGAAGCCACTTTCACCGCTAATTTTAAAGATACCGACCTGAAATCGTTCATCGAAACCGTCGGCGCTAACCTTAATAAAACCATCATTATGGGGCCGGGCGTTCAGGGGAAAGTGAGTATTCGCACTATGACGCCGCTCAATGAACGCCAGTATTACCAGTTATTCCTTAACCTGCTGGAAGCGCAGGGGTATGCCGTCGTACCGATGGAAAACGACGTGCTGAAGGTGGTGAAATCCAGCGCCGCAAAAGTTGAGCCGCTGCCGCTGGTCGGTGAAGGCAGCGACAACTACGCGGGAGATGAAATGGTCACCAAAGTAGTGCCGGTACGTAATGTGTCGGTCCGCGAACTGGCACCGATTTTGCGCCAGATGATCGACAGCGCAGGCTCAGGCAACGTTGTTAATTACGATCCCTCCAACGTGATTATGCTCACCGGGCGCGCCTCCGTCGTGGAACGGCTGACAGAAGTGATCCAGCGCGTGGATCATGCGGGAAATCGCACTGAAGAGGTGATCCCGCTGGATAACGCCTCGGCCTCGGAAATTGCCCGCGTGCTGGAAAGCCTGACTAAAAACAGCGGCGAGAACCAGCCTGCGACGCTGAAATCTCAAATTGTCGCCGACGAACGCACCAACAGCGTGATTGTCAGTGGTGACCCTGCCACGCGAGACAAAATGCGCCGCCTGATCCGTCGGCTGGACTCAGAAATGGAGCGCAGCGGCAACAGCCAGGTGTTCTATCTCAAATACAGCAAAGCCGAAGATCTGGTCGATGTACTGAAGCAGGTCAGCGGCACGCTCACGGCGGCTAAAGAAGAGGCGGAAGGCACGGTTGGTAGCGGGCGTGAGGTTGTCTCCATTGCCGCCAGTAAACACAGTAATGCCCTGATTGTCACCGCGCCGCAGGACATTATGCAGTCGCTGCAAAGCGTGATTGAACAACTGGATATTCGCCGTGCTCAGGTGCATGTCGAGGCGTTGATCGTGGAAGTTGCCGAAGGCAGCAATATCAACTTCGGTGTGCAGTGGGCGTCAAAAGATGCCGGGTTAATGCAGTTTGCCAACGGTACGCAGATCCCTATCGGCACGCTGGGGGCGGCGATTTCTGCAGCGAAGCCACAGAAAGGTTCAACGGTGATCAGCGAAAACGGCGCCACCACCATTAATCCGGACACCAACGGCGATCTCTCCACGCTCGCCCAGCTTCTTTCTGGCTTTAGCGGTACGGCGGTTGGTGTGGTGAAAGGCGACTGGATGGCGCTGGTACAGGCGGTTAAAAACGACTCCAGCTCGAACGTTCTCTCCACGCCGAGCATCACCACGCTGGACAACCAGGAAGCCTTCTTCATGGTGGGTCAGGATGTTCCGGTATTAACCGGCTCTACCGTTGGCTCCAATAACAGCAATCCTTTCAATACAGTAGAAAGGAAAAAAGTCGGCATCATGCTGAAAGTCACGCCGCAGATTAACGAAGGAAACGCGGTACAGATGGTGATTGAGCAGGAAGTCTCGAAGGTGGAAGGACAGACCAGCCTCGACGTCGTGTTTGGTGAGCGCAAACTGAAAACCACCGTGCTGGCTAACGATGGTGAGCTGATCGTGCTTGGCGGTTTGATGGACGACCAGGCGGGAGAAAGCGTGGCGAAAGTGCCGCTGCTGGGCGATATTCCATTGATTGGTAACCTGTTTAAATCGACGGCGGATAAAAAAGAAAAACGTAACCTGATGGTGTTTATCCGCCCGACCATTCTGCGTGATGGTATGGCTGCAGACGGCGTGTCGCAGCGCAAATATAACTATATGCGCGCCGAGCAGATCTATCGCGATGAGCAAGGCTTAAGCCTGATGCCGCACACCGCGCAGCCGATATTGCCAGCGCAAAATCAGGCCTTACCGCCAGAAGTTCGCGCGTTCCTTAATGCCGGGAGAACGCGTTAATGGTGCCTGTAGCACAGGAAACCACTGCTAACACCGTGCGTCTGCCCTACAGTTTCAGCCGCCGGTTTAGCCTGGTGGCATGGTGCGAAGCGTCGCTGGAGATCCTCCATGTGCATCCGTTGTCGCTCTCTGTTTTGCAGGAGCTGCAACGGGGGCTGAACGCGCCCTTTACGCTGCGGCAAATCGACGAAGCCGAATTTGAACAGCGGCTGAATGCGGTCTGGCAGCGGGACTCTTCCGAAGCTCGCCAGCTGATGGAAGATCTCGGTTCCGCCGAGGACTTTTTTACCCTCGCTGAAGAACTGCCGGAAACGGAAGATCTGCTGGAAAGTGACGACGATGCGCCGATCATCAAACTGATCAACGCCATGCTGGCAGAGGCGATTAAAGAAGGCGCTTCGGATATCCACATCGAGACGTTTGAAAAGAGTCTGGTGATCCGTTTTCGCGTTGACGGCACATTACATGAAATGCTGCGTCCGGGGCGCAAACTGGCCTCGCTGCTGGTATCGCGTATTAAGGTGATGGCACGGCTGGATATCGCCGAAAAACGCGTACCGCAGGATGGGCGCATTGCGCTGCTGCTGGGCGGTCGGGCGATTGACGTGCGTGTCTCCACCATGCCTTCCGCCTGGGGCGAGCGCGTGGTGCTGCGACTGCTGGACAAAAACCAGGCCCGCCTGACGCTGGAACGTCTGGGGTTGAGCCATGAACTGACCGCGCAGTTGCGCCAGCTACTGCACAAACCGCACGGCATCTTTCTTGTGACGGGGCCGACAGGTTCCGGCAAAAGCACCACGCTGTACGCCGGATTGCAGGAGCTGAACAACCACTCGCGCAACATTCTCACGGTTGAAGACCCCATCGAATACATGATTGAAGGGATCGGTCAGACACAGGTTAACACCCGCGTCGGCATGACCTTCGCCCGTGGCCTGCGCGCGATTTTGCGTCAGGACCCGGATGTGGTGATGGTCGGTGAAATCCGCGATACCGAAACCGCAGAAATCGCCGTCCAGGCGTCATTGACCGGACACCTGGTACTTTCCACGCTGCATACCAACACGGCGGTGGGGGCGATCACGCGTTTGCAGGATATGGGCGTTGAGCCTTTCCTGCTCTCTTCCAGCCTGACGGGCGTGATGGCGCAGCGACTTGTTCGCACACTGTGCACCGACTGCCGCCAGCCCGCGCCTGCCACTGATGAAGAAAAACGCCTGCTGGGGATTACCGATGCGCATGCCGTCACGCTGTACCATCCGCAGGGCTGCCCCGCCTGTAATCACAAAGGTTTTCGCGGGCGTACTGCCATCCATGAGCTGATCGTGGTAGACGCCACATTGCGTGATTTGATCCACCGTCAGGCCGGGGAACTGGAGCTGGAACGTTATGTCCGGCAACACTCTGCGGGTATCCGCAGCAACGGCATTGAGAAAGTGCTTGCCGGAGAAACCTCTCTCGATGAAGTGCTGCGGGTAACGATGGAGGCGTAATGGCACTGTTTTACTATCAGGCGTTACAGCGTAATGGTCGCAAAACCAAAGGCATGATTGAGGCGGATTCCGCGCGTCATGCCCGCCAGTTGTTGCGCGGTAAAAAGCTTATCCCCGTGCACATTGAAGCCCGGATGAATGCTTCGTCAGGGGGAATGTTGCAGCATCGGCGACACGCACATCGTCGTGTGGCGGCGGCAGATCTGGCGCTGTTCACTCGCCAACTGGCAACGCTGGTGCAGGCAGCAATGCCGCTGGAAACCTGCTTACAGGCGGTCAGTGAGCAAAGTGAAAAACTGCATGTAAAAAGCCTCGGAATGGCGCTACGCAGCCGGATTCAGGAAGGTTACACCCTGTCGGACAGCCTGCGCGAACATCCCCGCGTCTTTGACTCCCTGTTTTGTTCGATGGTGGCTGCCGGAGAAAAATCCGGGCATCTCGACGTGGTACTCAATCGCCTGGCGGATTACACCGAACAGCGACAGCGCCTGAAATCACGCCTGCTGCAGGCCATGCTCTATCCGCTGGTACTGCTGGTGGTGGCAACGGGCGTGGTCACTATTTTGCTGACTGCGGTGGTGCCGAAAATTATCGAACAGTTTGATCATCTCGGACACGCGCTGCCTGCCTCCACCCGCGCTCTTATCGCCATGAGCGACGCGTTGCAGACCAGCGGCGTTTTCTGGCTGGCGGGTCTTCTGGGATTTCTGGTGCTGGTACAACGGCTACTCAAAAATCCTGCTATGCGCCTGCGCTGGGATAAAACCTTGCTGCGCCTGCCCGTGACGGGGCGTGTTGCGCGCGGACTGAATACGGCGCGTTTTTCCCGCACGTTAAGCATCCTCACCGCCAGCACTGTTCCGCTACTGGAAGGCATTCAGACCGCCGCTGCCGTGTCGGCAAATCGCTATGTCGAGCAACAACTGCTGCTGGCGGCAGATCGCGTCCGCGAAGGAAGCAGTCTACGCGCTGCGCTAGCGGAGTTGCGCCTGTTTCCGCCGATGATGCTGTACATGATCGCCTCCGGCGAACAGAGTGGCGAGCTGGAAACCATGCTTGAACAGGCCGCAGTCAACCAGGAACGGGAATTTGATACCCAGGTAGGGCTGGCGTTGGGGCTGTTTGAGCCTGCTCTGGTGGTGATGATGGCGGGTGTGGTGCTGTTTATCGTCATCGCCATCCTCGAGCCGATGCTGCAACTGAACAATATGGTTGGAATGTAATTTACGGAGTTATCACATGAATTCGTTATCCCGCACACAAAAACCACGGGCAGGTTTTACCCTGCTGGAAGTGATGGTGGTGATTGTTATTCTTGGCGTCCTGGCAAGTCTGGTGGTGCCTAACCTTTTGGGCAACAAAGAGAAAGCAGATCGGCAAAAAGCCATCAGCGATATCGTGGCGCTGGAGAACGCGCTGGATATGTATCGACTGGATAACGGGCGTTATCCGACCACCGAACAGGGGCTTGAGGCGCTGATCCAGCAACCGGCCAATATGGCGGACTCCCGCAACTACCGTCCTGGTGGATACATCAAACGGCTGCCAAAGGATCCGTGGGGCAATGATTATCAGTATCTCAGCCCGGGTGAAAAAGGACTGTTTGATGTTTACACCTTAGGGGCGGATGGTCAGGAAAACGGGGAAGGTGCTGGCGCAGATATCGGTAACTGGAATTTGCAGGAGTTTCAGTAATCAGTGCCCAAACGCGGATTCACACTTCTGGAAATCATGCTGGTGATTTTCCTTATCGGCCTTGCCAGTGCGGGCGTGGTACAGACGTTTGCGACCGCTTCAGAGCCGCCTGCGAAAAAAGCGGCGCAGGATTTCCTGGCCCGCTTTGCGCAGTTTAAGGACAGGGCAGTGATCGAAGGGCAAACACTCGGTGTGCTAATCGACCCGCCTGGTTATCAGTTTATGCAGCGTCGTCACGGGCAGTGGTTGCCCGTTTCCGCGACCCGCTTATCGGCACAGGTTACGGTGGCGAAACAGGTGCAAATGCTGTTACAACCCGGAAGTGATATCTGGCAGAAGGAGTATGCGCTGGAGCTGCAACGCCGTCGCCTGACGCTGCACGATATTGAACTGGAGCTGCAAAAAGAGGCGAAAAAGAAGACGCCGCAGATCCGTTTTTCGCCTTTTGAACCCGCCGCGCCGTTTACGCTGCGCTTCTACTCGGCGGCGCAAAACGCATGTTGGGCGGTAAAACTGGCGCACGATGGTGCGTTATCCCTCAATCAATGTGATGAGAGGATGCCATGAAGCGCGGATTTACCTTGCTGGAAGTGATGATCGCACTGGCGATTTTTGCGCTGGCTGCCACGGCGGTGTTACAGATTGCCAGCGGCGCGCTGAGTAATCAGCACGTTCTTGAGGAAAAAACGGTTGCGGGCTGGGTAGCTGAAAACCAGACCGCGCTGCTTTACCTGATGACCCGCGAACAACGGGCGGTCAGGCATCAGGGCGAGAGCGATATGGCAGGAAGCCGCTGGTACTGGCGAACGATCCCTCTGAATACAGGTAACGCGCTACTCCAGGCGGTGGATATTGAAGTCAGCCGTCACGAAGACTTTTCGTCGGTGATTCAGTCACGACGCGCCTGGTTTAGCGCTGTGGGAGGCCAACAGTGAGAAGGACTCGCGCTGGTTTCACGTTACTGGAAATGCTGGTGGCAATCGCCATTTTTGCCTCGCTGGCACTGATGGCACAGCAGGTGACAAACGGCGTCACACGCGTGAATAGCGCCGTCGCCGGACACGATCAAAAACTGAACCTCATGCAGCAAACGATGAGTTTTCTGACCCACGATCTGACACAAATGATGCCGCGTCCGGTAAGAGGCGATCAGGGTCAGCGAGAACCTGCGTTACTGGCGGGCGCTGGCGTGCTGGCCTCTGAGAGTGAAGGAATACGCTTTGTGCGCGGCGGTGTGGTTAATCCATTGATGCGTCTGCCGCGCAGTAATCTGCTCACCGTCGGTTACCGCATTCATGACGGTTATCTCGAACGGTTAGCCTGGCCGCTGACAGATGCCGCAGGCAGCGTGAAGCCAACAACGCAAAAGTTGATTCCGGCGGATTCACTTCGTTTGCAGTTTTACGACGGCACTCGCTGGCAGGAAACCTGGTCATCAGTGCAGGCGATCCCTGTGGCAGTGCGCATGACTCTGCATTCGCCGCAATGGGGCGAGATTGAACGCATCTGGTTGTTACGCGGGCCGCAATTATCATGATCACCTCACCACCAAAACGCGGAATGGCACTGGTCGTGGTGCTGGTATTGCTGGCGGTCATGATGCTGGTAACCATCACGCTTTCCGGGCGGATGCAGCAACAACTTGGGCGAACGCGCAGCCAGCAGGAGTACCAGCAGGCGCTGTGGTATAGCGCCAGTGCAGAAAGCCTCGCGCTGAGCGCACTCAGTCTGAGCCTGAAAAATGAAAAGCGCGTGCATCTGGCGCAGCCGTGGGCTTCCGGCCCTCGTTTGTTGCCACTGCCGCAGGGGCAAATTGCCGTCACTCTGCGTGACGCTCAGGCCTGCTTTAACCTGAATGCCCTTGCTCAACCAACAACGGCGTCGCGTCCGCTCGCGGTACAACAACTGATTGCCCTGATCTCGCGCCTGGATGTGCCTGCTTATCGGGCCGAACTGATAGCCGAAAGCCTGTGGGAATTTATTGACGAGGACCGCAGCGTGCAGACGCGTCTGGGCCGTGAAGACAGCGAGTATCTCGCCCGTTCGGTACCGTTCTACGCCGCGAATCAACCGCTGGCCGATATCAGCGAAATGCGCGTGGTACAGGGAATGGACGCCGGACTTTATCAAAGACTGAAACCGCTGGTCTGTGCGCTGCCGATGACCCGCCAGCAAATCAACATCAACACCCTGGACGTCACGCAAAGTGTGATTCTTGAGGCGCTGTTTGACCCGTGGTTAAGCCCTGTTCAGGCGCGGGCGTTATTACAACAACGTCCGGCGAAGGGCTGGGAAGATGTCGATCAGTTTCTCGCACAGCCGCTACTCGCTGACGTCGATGAGCGTACTAAAAAACAGCTAAAAACCGTCCTGAGCGTGGACAGCAATTACTTCTGGCTGCGTTCAGATATCACCGTGAATGAGATTGAACTGACGATGAATTCGTTAATTGTCCGCATGGGCCCACAACACTTTTCTGTTCTCAGGCATCAGACAGGAGAAAGTGAGTGAGTTCCATCCTTGAGATTTTTTTCCCGCTTTGCGCCGCTGATCCCATCCGTTGGCAGCGCCGTACACCCGACGTGGAGCACGGTATCTGGTCTGACGTTGCTAACGAACAGCTCCAGCAATGGCTGCAAACTGATGCGATTCGACTCTACATTCCTGGCGAATGGATCAGCGTCTGGCAGGTTGAACTGCCTGATGTGCCTCGCAAGCAGATACCGACGATTCTGCCCGCCTTGCTGGAAGAAGAGCTGAACCAGGATATCGATGAACTGCATTTCGCCCCGTTGAAAATCGACCAGCAACTGGCAACCGTAGCTGTGATTCACCAGCAGCATATGCGCAACATTGCGCAGTGGTTGCAGGAAAACGGCATTACTCGCGCCACCGTTACACCGGACTGGATGTCCATTCCTTGTGGTTATATGGCTGGCGATGAACAGCGAATTATTTGCCGCATCGATGAATGTCGTGGATGGAGCGCCGGGCGGGCGCTGGCCCCGGTCATGTTCCGCGCACAGCTCAATGAGCAGGCGTCACCGCTTTCGCTGACCGTAGTCGGAATCGCGCCGGAAGAGCTATCTGCATGGGCTGGCCCAGACGCTGAACGTCTGACAGTGACGGCCCTGCCAGCCGTTACCACTTATGGCGAACCTGAAGGGAACCTGCTAACAGGGCCGTGGCATCCTCGTGTCAGCTACCGAAAACAGTGGGCGCGCTGGCGGGTGATGATTCTGCCGATATTGCTGATTCTGGTTGCGCTGGCAGTGGAACGGGGCGTGACGTTATGGAGTGTCAGCGAACAGGTGGCGCAAAGCCGCGCCCAGGCGGAGAAACAGTTCTTAACGCTGTTCCCGGAGCAAAAACGGATTGTGAATTTACGCTCTCAGGTGACGATGGCGTTGAAAAAATATCGCCCACAGACTGACGATACCCAGCTGCTCGCAGAGTTGTCAGCGATAGCCAGCACCCTGAAATCAGCGTCACTTTCCGACATAGAGATGCGTGGTTTCACCTTTGATCAAAAACGCCAGACGCTTCATCTCCAGTTGCGGGCCGCAAACTTTGCCAGTTTCGACAAACTGCGTAGCGCGCTGGCGGCAGATTATGTTGTGCAACAGGACGCGTTACAGAAAGAGGGTGATGCGGTTTCCGGCGGCGTAACGTTGCGGAGGAAATAACATGTTACGCGATAAATTTATTCACTATTTTCAGCAATGGCGTGAACGCCAGTTAAGCCGTGGCGAACACTGGCTGACACAACACCTGGCGGGGCGTTCTCCGCGTGAAAAAGGCATGTTACTGGCAGCGGTAGTGTTCCTGTTTAGCGCCGGATATTACGTTCTCATCTGGCAGCCGTTGAGCGAACGGATTGAGCAACAGGAGACGATGTTGCAGCAGCTGGTGGCGATGAACGCGCGACTGAAGAGCTCCGCGCCGGATATTATTGCGGCGCGAAAATCCGCCACAACAACGCAAGCACAGGTATCGCGGGTCATCAGCGACAGTGCTTCGGCGCATTCAGTGGTCATTAAGCGGATAGCCGAGCGCGGGGAGAATATCCAGGTCTGGATAGAACCTGTGGTGTTTAATGACCTTCTGAAATGGTTAAACGCACTGGATGAAAAATATGCGCTGCGGGTGACACAAATTGATGTCAGTGCTGCTGAGAAGCCTGGGATGGTGAATGTGCAGCGGCTGGAGTTTGGAGGGGGGTAAGTATCAGGAGATTAATATCAATAAAATTACTCTCGTTAACGTGGCGAGAGTAATTCCCCCAGCCCTTATAAGCTAAGTTTTTTCGTGAAGGTTATTGCCAGATCCAAAAGCAAAAACCCGCCTTGTGGGCGGGTTCTTTAGAATAGTGGTGCCGGACTCGGAATCGAAGAATGCTTCTATCATGTTGATATTATTTTATTTTGTTTGGTTTGGTGAAATATGTACCCTCTTTTGTACCCGCAGTCCCTTTTGATATCGAAAGGGAATCAAACTCGGGGTCAGGCTGAGAGCACAGAAGGAAAGTGCCTGGCTATTATATCGTTAATTCTGTCAATCAGCTCCAGCCTTTTGAAAGTGATGTGTGCAGATCCACCCTTCTTATAAAGTATTTAATGATGAACATCTCATCTTCATAGCGTCCTTTACCCTGAACGGACTGTATGTGGTCATCCAGATTAATGGTGATATTCCCTCGGTTGTCGGGGATCGGTTTACCGCTGAGCAGATGCAACATTCTTTCCAGGTCAGCCAGGCGATCTGCCTGCATTCCACTGATAAGATGAAATCCCCACTGGTCCCATCTCACCAGATTGTTGACGATAATTTTACTGCCAAATTTACAGGGTGAGTTGGTTTTGTAATCCCAGCTCAGCCCTTTGAAGACGTTGATCACTCCCCGTTCAAACACTTCATCTTTGTTCTGGTGCAGTTGTTCAAATGTGCTCAGAATGTTCGCTTCGCTGATTTCCGGAAAATTATCATATTCCAGTGACCTGGACCTGACTGAGGTGGAGCAGATAACGTCCGTATTCTCGTTGACCACTTCCGGACGGGAGACTGTGATTTCAGACATAATCGATATTCCTTTTTGCAGATAAATGAAAACGCCAGCCGTGTTCAGGCTGGCGTCAGTGGAATGAAGTCTGGTGAGTGAGATGATGAGTGAGACTCACCGGTTCTGGTGCTGAAGCTGCAGTTGGCGCAGGGTACGGATATCCTCTCTGGCCTGTTC
This sequence comes from Escherichia sp. MOD1-EC6021, assembly GCF_002965245.1. Classification (NCBI taxonomy): domain Bacteria; kingdom Pseudomonadati; phylum Pseudomonadota; class Gammaproteobacteria; order Enterobacterales; family Enterobacteriaceae; genus Escherichia; species Escherichia sp. MOD1-EC6021. The sequence continues at coordinate 180,346 of NZ_PTRU01000010.1, forward strand.
GATACAGGGCAACAGTGCTGCTGAATCCGTTTTATCCTCATTGTTGTCAAAGATAATTCCCGATTCGCAGTCGATATTGTCCTGCAGCCACGCAATCAGAATATCCAGCGCTGTTTCCGTGGTTAATGATTTCATGTTGTTTCTGGTTACCAGTCGAAAGTGGGTAAACCCGGCAGGCATTCAGCGTTGGCATCCAGATGAATGAGACTGACGCCATAACGTCGGGTAAGTGTGACAACCAGACGACGGAACGTTTTTGACAGGCCCAGGCGCTTAAGCCGCAGAACCGGGTACGACCACGCATCAGTACGTAACAGATAACCGGTACCTGTAAAATGAATCCATTCTGATTCACCAACGTCCCTGGTCTGGTGTGACAGCGAGTACAACCAGGCGTTGTCCGTTTCCGTGATATGTGCGGTACTGCAGCGTATGCCGGCAAGGGTTGCAAATGGCGGAGGTGTGCAGGTTGACTGTTGGTCGGATTCCTCCACCACACGGAGTGAATAACCGTTTTCAGCGACGTTATTAATCAGTTCAGTGAGATTAACACCATCGACGTCAACGACAATGCGCCCCATGTTCAGTGCCTGCACGTTAACGCTGTCAGCTTCCAGCGTCAGGGCCAGTTTCATCGTTTCGCCTCCTGATACTTACCCAGGGTAATGTTATTTACCGTTCGGTAATTGTCGCGGGTCATCAGGCCAGTCGCCCGGCGAGCCCGGAGGATATCGATGCTGTTTATTAACTGAGAGCGGGTACAGGCACTGAATTCCGGCTGGTCGGTACGCACCAGTGCGTATTTTTCAACAAGAAAGTTCACTGCATCGCACAGTGAAATGCCAGCTTCAATATGCTGCTCAATCACACGTTCATCGGCGAACGGTGTGTCATTCAGTGTAAGGCCGTAATGCTGGCCCAGTAGTCGGGAGAGCAGAGTCTGCCAGATGGTGACGGGAGACGGGCAGCTCGATGCCTCCCGTACGTGTGTATCGGGTAATGTTTTCATACTGAAGGTTTTCCTGATATGCAGAGATGAAAAATGGAAAAGTGGCGTGGTGAAAGCACCAGGCCGGAGCAGAAGGTTATTCCGGTGGTTTACTTTTTCGTTTCGGGCGTCGGATAAACAGCCAGATAAACGTAACCACCGCTACCGAGAGTGTCAGCTTTGCAGGTCAGACCTTTTGCATACAGCGTGACGGTATGCTGATGGCGGGGATTCAGTTCACCGCTGGTGAGCATGAGTTCCAGTTGTTTCATCAGCAGCGGAAAGGCCTGGTCCAGGTGGTACGCATCTGCATCGCTGAACCGGCCTCTGATACCGGCACGGTCGGCAAGGTAATGCAACCGGTTACCCTCCTGCACCAGACGGGCGCCGAAACAGGGCGTCACTGTGCAGGGTAGTCCCCACCAGGGATGGTCGTCATTGTCATCGGGATGCGTTGTCCCGGAAAGTGTGTCTGACACGATAAAATCCTCACAGAAAATCGGTGAATGATAGTTTAACGATGACGGGTCAGCCGGCGCGCAGACCGGCTTCGGTAAAGGTGTATTCGTTGATGAGCAGGACCTCATCCACAGCGGCGTCTGAGCTCAGCCAGTCGTACTCGTTTTCCGGGTGACGGAACATCAGTTCAGGGTGACGCTCATCAGCCGGACATACGGACCAAAACTGTCCTTACGGCGTTCTGCAAACACGGCCAGCACACCGGGAATATCCTGCACTTCACGACCGGTATACGCTTCAGCACTGCCGTGCCAGCGGTATTTGCCGGTACAGAACGGAAAAAGACGGGATGCCGGATGCTGACGGTGAATACGCATGGCTTCGCCACGGGTGATGATTTTCATAGTGGGATACCTCTGAAGACAGAAGATAAAAGTGAAAACAGGTGTGATGTGGTTGTGACGGGTTAAAGCAGACCATGTTCGGCAAAGGAGAAAACCTGGCTGCCACCGACTATCAGATGGTCCGGCACCCGGATATCCACCAGGCCCAGTGCCTGTACCAGACGTTCCGTGATAAGGCGGTCTGCCTTGCTGGGTGTGACTTCACCGGACGGGTGATTGTGTGCCAGCACCACAGCAGCGGCATTGTGATACAGGGCGCGTTTAATCACTTCACGGGGATGGACTTCCGTGCGGTTGATGGTGCCGGTGAAGAGGGTTTCACCGGCAATCAGCTGATTCTGGTTGTTCAGATACAGCACCCGGAACTCTTCACGCTCCAGTCCCGCCATGTTCAGAATCAGCCATTCCCGTGCCGCACGGGTGGAGGTGAAGGCCACACCGGGTTCATGAAGATGGCGGTCCAGGGTTTTCAGAGCCCGCAGAATGAGACTGCGCTCGCCGGGCGTCATTTCTCCGGGCAGAAAGGAAAGCTGCTGCATTGTCCCTGCCTCCATTCAGTCGATGATGCGCATAATGGCGCTGCATTCCGGATGCTGCAGGGCGTAATCCCGCAGCCGGTAATAATGGACCGTCATGGCATAATACTCCGTACGACAGGCGTGATGACTGTACGTCATCAGACAGGCAGCAATGCCGGCGGCTTCCGGGCTCATTTCAGCGCGGTTACCGTTCATGGCATTGAACAGTACCCATGTTTCGCCATCATCGTCATCCGGTTCGGGCGCTATAAATGCGCCACCGTTGTTCAGTGTGTACAGATTCCAGATACCACCGCAGTAGTCTTCGCAAAGACGGTCCATCCAGCCGAAGATACGGGGCTCCAGGGTCACCCACTGTGGAATGAGGCCAAAATGCTGCGGCCAGAAGCTGATGCGCTGTTCATCAGGGACTATGGTGGCAACCAGCTGAGGCTGGTCATTCCCTGATGCAGCGGTTACGGAAACAGAAGATGTGGTGGAATTATGTGAAATGGTTTTCATGAAATGACTCCTTAAAGGACAAATAAATGCGTGGTTTTCAGGGTAATGGCTGAATCAGCGCAGGCTCTCCAGCAGCGTTTCCGCCATCACCCACAATGCGCGGTTGAGCTTAATGTCAGTGTCAATGCTGTGAATGGCACGGGTATGGATACGTTTTCCTTTAGCGCTACGACCTGAAATTCCGCCTTTCAGCATATTCTCCTGAATGGTCTGATAAGCACTCCACAGGTCCTTACCGTAATCCTCCCGGCGTCGTGGCGTCAGAATGTCGGCGGTGGTGACGGGCTGATGTTCGTCACCATAACGGTAAGTCAGTGCCGCCTGTGCCAGCGC
>NZ_PTRU01000110.1:0-628 GCF_002965245.1 Escherichia sp. MOD1-EC6021
TCGTGGTGACATTGTCTGCAGTGCCAGCTGGCTTTACGCACCACGGGTAAGGCATCCGGTACGAATTGCTGCAGACGCTTAATCAAGCGTACCTCCCTGCGTTCCGGTCTGACATAAGGGCACTCATGACCGTGCTTAGTCAGCCCGTCGTCAGTGTGTTCAAACCAGGGACGTTCAGTGTCGTATTGCGGGTGGTATCTGAGTGCACTGCCGCAAAGGTGGCAAGTGTAGCGATCGTAAGGTGCAGTCTGTGCGGTACGGGCACCAGTCAGACGCCCGTTGCCATCAAGTGCGAGAAAGGATTTTGCGTACATCGTCATATTCCTCAGCCGCCAGACGACACGCAGGCAACAGCCGTCCCGGTACGGGCAGCGTGGTCAGGTGTGAATAGCGGTTTTCAGTTCAGTCTCAGAAGGGAAAATCAGTGTGGTCGCTGTGAACGCGTCATCACACTAAGGTCAGATAAGTCGTCTGTCGGGCTCAGCCACGACAGCAGCCAAAGTTGCGCTCACCGGTGCCGCGAGCTTTGGTATGCTCCTTCGCCAGATAGCCAGCACGTTCCAGCACCTGCTGAAAGCCAGTGTCATCATCGCGTTCCAGCCACACCGCCGGCCAGGCCGGAAAATGC
>NZ_PTRU01000111.1:0-619 GCF_002965245.1 Escherichia sp. MOD1-EC6021
GAGCCGGTTTCAGACAGCCCGGAGTTCCGCACACTGTATCCGGAAAACATCTGTATTTTTGGTGTTGTCACTCACGTGATACACAGGACGCGGGAGTTACGCTGATGTTTGCACTGGCTGATATCAACAGTTTCTACGCCTCATGTGAAAAAGTTTTCCGCCCGAACCTTCGCAACGAACCGGTCATCGTACTCAGCAATAACGATGGCTGTGTGATCGCGCGCAGCCCGGAGGCAAAAGCCCTTGGTATCAGAATGGGGCAGCCCTGGTTTCAGGTGAGACAAATGCGCCTGGAGAAGAAAATACATGTATTTTCCAGCAATTATGCGCTGTACCACAGCATGAGCCAACGGGTTATGGCTGTTCTGGAGTCGCTTTCTCCCGCAGTTGAGCCCTACTCAATTGATGAAATGTTCATTGATTTGCGGGGGATAAATCATTGCATCTCTCCGGAGTTTTTTGGTCATCAGCTCAGGGAACAGGTAAAGAGCTGGACAGGACTCACCATGGGGGAGGGCATTGCGCCTACAAAAACGCTGGCTAAAAGTGCACAGTGGGCAACAAAGCAATGGCCACAGTTTTCCGGTGTGGTCGCGCTGACGGCAGAAAACCGTAATCG
>NZ_PTRU01000112.1:0-595 GCF_002965245.1 Escherichia sp. MOD1-EC6021
ACCTGCGTATTGCTGCGGTCATATACCGCCAGCAGTTCACCGGCTTCCGTATACGTGTACCGCGCCAGTGGCGCACCTGCCACATTGACTCGCTGCGGCTGTACACCGTCTCCCCCGGCAGCAGCGGCTCAAAGTGAATGCTCCGCCCCCCGTTGTCGTTGAGTATCAGTCCGTCATCACGTAGCTGTAAGCGGATATCCGAAGGCGCTTTCCAGCCGGGGCCGAAAACGCCCACCGGGGCAGGCGTCCTCGTCCGGTAGCTGCTGTAGGTGCGGGAGTGCATGAACGGCAGCGGGCCGGGCAGGGCAAGGTCCGTCTCGCCGGGCAGCACCTTCGCCCCCAGCAGCGGATTTACCGGATGGCCCGAGGTCATCCCGCCCGGACACACCGAGCACGCCACGCCGGTGGGCGCGCCTATCAGTACCCCCGCTGACCCCTGGACTATCGGACCGCCTTTTGCCGTGGCATCAGGGCAAGATTACGAAAGCCCGCTCCCCGCAAGGACTGACGCCAGATACTTTCTGTCCATGGCTGCTTTTCGCATCTTACGTCTTAACCCTGCCTTGAATACCTTATCATTCGTCAAAATATTAAT
>NZ_PTRU01000113.1:0-547 GCF_002965245.1 Escherichia sp. MOD1-EC6021
AGTTTAATGTTGGTAGAACCATCATCAATAAAGATTTTCATAACCAGTCTCCGTTGCTCATAAACAAATAGAAAAAACAAATATGCTTCATACATGCAATTTATATTCAATTATAATGGAAAGATGGTCTTTCTGAAAGGGTGCAAGCAACATAAAAACACAATAAACTGCATGTATATCGCACGTACAACCTTAAGACCAGAGAAAATCATAGATACAAAAAACATTATGAGTGTTATATGTGATACATAAATGCAATATAAAAATATCTTTGACATCATGGTTCAGGTTAAGGGAAGGGAATGAAATGGTGAAACTGAGAGGAAAGGAAAGCGGTGACGAATCATGTCACCATATACAGAAAGATGTCTAATGGGGACTCTTTAGGTACACTAAGAATCCCCATAACGCATTTAAAAGACACACATTAGATACCCTTAAGGTATCCGATAGCTTATTGACCTATTGCGCCATCACGTTCAAGCTTCTCTCTTATAGCCTCAATAATATATGAGCTAAAATCCAGAGATGTTTTACTGGTCGCTTT
>NZ_PTRU01000114.1:0-547 GCF_002965245.1 Escherichia sp. MOD1-EC6021
AGTTTAATGTTGGTAGAACCATCATCAATAAAGATTTTCATAACCAGTCTCCGTTGCTCATAAACAAATAGAAAAAAACAAACATGCTTCATACATGCAATGTATATTCAATTATAATGGTAAAATGGTCTTTCTGAAAGGAGAAGAGCAACATAAAAACACGATAAGCTGCATGTACATTGTACACATAACTTTAAGACCAGAGAAAATCATAGATACAAAAAATTATGAAGGTTATATGTGATACATAAATGCAATATAAAAACATTTTTGACATCATGGTTCAGGTTAAGGGAAAAGGAATGAAATGGTGAAACTGAGAGGAAAGGAAAGCAGTGACGAATCATGTCACCATAAACAGAGAGATGTCTAATGGGGACTCTTTAGGTACGTGAAGAATCCCCATAACTCATTTAAAAGACACACATCAAATACCCCTAAGGTATCCGATAGTTTATTGACCTATTGCACCATCACGTTCAAGCTTCTCTCTTATAGCCTCAATAATATATGAGCTAAAATCCAGAGATGTTTTACTGGTCGCTTT
>NZ_PTRU01000115.1:0-543 GCF_002965245.1 Escherichia sp. MOD1-EC6021
CGGACAGCATCAGTAACGAAAGTATTTAGCGGGCATGAAAATGGCAAATAACGGTCAAACATCGTGGCGTTGACATACTGATGCCACGGAAGAGCTGACACGTCTTTCCCTGGCCCGTGCAGAGGGATTCGATAAAGTTGAGATCACCGGCCCCCGCCTGGATATGGATAACGATTTCAAGACCTGGGTGGGGATCATTCATTCCTTTGCCCGCCATAACGTGACTGGTGACAAAGTTGAACTGCCTTTTGTCGAGTTTGCAAAACTGTGTGGTATACCTTCAAGCCAGTCATCCCGCAGGCTGCGTGAGCGCATCAGCCCTTCCCTGAAGCGCATTGCCGGTACCGTAATTTCGTTTTCCCGTACCGATGATAAGTACACCCGGGAATACATCACCCATCTGGTACAGTCAGCCTACTACGATACTGAACGGGATATTGTTCAGTTACAGGCTGATCCCCGCCTTTTTGAACTGTACCAGTTTGACAGAAAAGTCCTTCTCCAGCTTAAGGCGATTAATGCCCTGAAGCGACGGGAGTCCGC
>NZ_PTRU01000116.1:0-533 GCF_002965245.1 Escherichia sp. MOD1-EC6021
GTACAGATGAACTCATACGGCCCCAGTTTGGCGATTTCATCCGCCAGATAAGCGGCAACCTGGTAGGAAGCGTTCTGTACTTTGGTATAGCCTTCACGACCGAGGCGCAGGAATTCATAATACTGTGCAATCACCTGACCCGCCGGGCGGGAGAAGTTGATGGCGAAAGTCCCAATCTGACCACCGAGATAGTCAACGTTGAACACCAGTTCCTGCGGCAGCGCTTCTTCATCACGCCAGATAACCCAGCCGCAGCCCAGCGGAGCCAGACCGAATTTATGGCCTGAAGCACTGATCGATTTCACACGCGGCAGGCGGAAGTCCCAGACGATATCCGGGGCGACGAACGGTGCCAGGAAGCCACCGCTGGCGGCGTCGATGTGCATGTCGATGTCGATACCGGTGTCGGCCTGGAATTTATCCAGCGCATCGTGCAGCGGTTGCGGGAACTCATAGTTACCGGTGTAGGTCACGCCGAAAGTCGGCACCACGCCGATGGTGTTTTCGTCGCAGGCTTCAATCATGCGTTTCGG
>NZ_PTRU01000117.1:0-491 GCF_002965245.1 Escherichia sp. MOD1-EC6021
TAAAAACGGTTCTGTGAAAGTGACACGAACCGATCTCCATCGATGTTACTCACCGATCTCCTTCACGGTAATACGCAACAGGTACAGTTTTTACTGGAAAGTAATCCCAGACGGAACAGAGCGAAGTTTACGCAGGTCTCCTTCCAGGCCCCCAGGATTCAGCATAAAGCGATTCTTCTTGATGAGCTGAAAAGTGCCCGGGAGCAACAAAAAAGGCGTGATGAACGTGCTGATGGTTCCGTCCCTCTGAAACTGTCCGGAAAAATCCACAAACAGCTTGAAAGTATTGCCCGAAGTCGTGGTGTCCTCCCAAAAAAACTGCTGAATGAAATGATTGAGCAGGCGTACCATGATTTGGTGGCAACCAGGCAGAACAGCCAAATCGATTCCAGATAATTTCAGACAGATATTATTTCCGTGAATCCCCCGCCACCTTTCCGGTGCGCGGGGTTTTGTCTTTTTTCACCGGGAATACATGTATGAATCCGTCT
>NZ_PTRU01000118.1:0-480 GCF_002965245.1 Escherichia sp. MOD1-EC6021
GCTGTGGGGGGAACTGGAATGGTCTTCCCCGACAGATGACGATGAGCTGCCGGAAGTCACCGGACCTGCGTGGATAGTCGACAAGGTGGCGCATTACGGTGGATGAAGTATGACGGAGACGGGCGGGCAACTGCCCGTTTCTTTTCCGGTAAAGGATGTCGCCATGCTCCTCTTTTTACTGCGCCGGCTGACGCGGCGCGGCATAAACGCTGCCTGTGGTCAGTGTCCCGCGTCCGGCGGGCACGGGACGGGCGCTTTTACCGCTCCCGGCTGGCGTCGGTGACAGTGTACGCCAGCCTGTCGCCCTTTTCTGATGAACGCCCTTCAAGCCGCTTTCGCGGCATAACCTTGCCGTCAAACAGACGACGGCTGCGGTATTCCACGGTCGGCCTGACCCGTTACCGGACGCGGTGAACAGCCCACAGGCAGCGGGGAACGGGCACCACAGGGGTGCCCTCCCGGTGCCCTCTGTAAGAGAAG
>NZ_PTRU01000119.1:0-471 GCF_002965245.1 Escherichia sp. MOD1-EC6021
CTCTTCACTGACTACAGTTTATGTTCAGCGGGATTTGAAGAGTTTTTCCAGGTCATCCAGCGTGATGCCCAGTTTTTCAAGCAGGGCAAGTTTCTCCGCCATCTCCGGACTGACTTTTTCCGCAGGTGAAGGTGGCAACGGATTTTCCTTACTCTCATCATTCGGCGCTTTTAACCGGGGACGCCGGTAGTGAATACAGAAGAATTTTGTCCGCCCCCGCTGGATCTCCGTGTAATCAAGATATCCAATCTCGCGCAACTGCTCCATTGCCCGTCTGACCGTCTGGTTCTGGGAAAATACAGGAGACTTCAGATTGAGGCGTGCACGCAGCCGCGCCAGCGATATCGGTGCCGGATCCCGGGGCAGGCTCTCTATAAAGGTGTAGAGTGCCTGGGCGGACTCCCGTCGCTTCAGGGCATTAATCGCCTTAAGCTGGAGAAGGACTTTTCTGTCAAACTGGTACAGTTCAAA
>NZ_PTRU01000011.1:0-169478 GCF_002965245.1 Escherichia sp. MOD1-EC6021
GCTCAGTTGGTAGAGCACGACCTTGCCAAGGTCGGGGTCGCGAGTTCGAGTCTCGTTTCCCGCTCCAAAATTTGAAAGTGCTGCAAAGCACAGACCACCCAAGCGGGAATAGCTCAGTTGGTAGAGCACGACCTTGCCAAGGTCGGGGTCGCGAGTTCGAGTCTCGTTTCCCGCTCCAAATTCTTCTCTCAATAAAATATCCACAGCGACGCGATGCGTTATTGCTGGTTTTTGTTGTCTCTGACAAACTCTTGTAAACAGAGTTATCCACAGCCTCATGTCGTAATCTTAATTTCAAAGAAACTTCGCACGGTGAATAGTATTTTTTTAACTTATTGATATATAGGTTGAAAATTAAGATCTCGTTTTGTCGAGTCGATCACTTGACGATTTTATTCGCCTTGAATTGCAATGCGTTTTTATTTTTATTCACAAGCTGTGGATGAATCAGGCGTCACGCGGTAACCCTTTTTCAATCACCCGAACCAGACGCTGTTTTTTCGGTAGTTGTACCTCTACGACGCACGCATTTCGCCTCTCGATTTGCTGCGCAATCGCCCACGCTATGTGCTCATCAAGAAGTGGGTGCTCACCTTTACGACTTTCCAGCGCTGTCAAAATCGTTTTATCCCAGGGGGCATTGCCTAATGCCACGGCGATATTACGCAGCCAACGCAGGTGACCTATACGGCGAATCGCCGAACCTTCCGTGACTTTTAAAAACTTCTCTTCACTCCAGGCGAATAACTCAATGAGTTCCGGTGCGTGTAGTGGTTTGCGCGGGCTGAAATCGTCTTCTGTAGTGAGTTGCGAATAGCGATTCCATGGGCAGATAAGCTGGCAGTCATCGCAACCGTAAATACGGTTTCCCATCAATGGACGCAGCTCTTCCGGGATCGCCCCTTCCAGTTCAATGGTGAGATAAGAGATACAGCGGCGAGCATCGACGGTATATGGCTCGACGATGGCGCCGGTCGGGCAAATCGTCATACAGGCCACGCATTTACCACATCCTTCCTCGACCGGTTGATCCACGGGCAGCGGAATATCGACCAGTAATTCACCTAAAAAGAAGAACGAACCGGCCTCGCGATTGAGGATAAGTGAGTGCTTACCTGTCCAGCCAAGACCTGCTTTTTCAGCTAACGGGCGCTCGAGAATAGGCGCAGAATCGACAAACGGTCTAAAATTCAGCGAAACACAATGTTGCTGAATCATCTCGCCCAGCTTTTTGAGTCGGTTGCGCAGAAGTTTGTGATAGTCACGGCCCAGCGCATAACGGCTAACATAGCCGAGTTTGGGGTTTTTCAGCGTGCTGGCAAATGCGGCGTTAGCAGGAAGGTAATTCATCCGCACGCTGATCACGCGCAGCGTACCAGGCAATAACTCATGGGGGCGAGCGCGCAGCATACCGTGACGCGCCATCCAGTCCATTTCGCCGTGGTATTGTTTGTCCAGCCATGCTTGCAGTTTGGGCTCGGACGCGCTGAGATCGGTATCGGTAATACCTACCTGCTGAAAGCCCAGTTCCAGCCCCCACTGTTTAATTTTTTGCGCTAACTGATTGAGATCGAGGGGCTCTGACATGACGGACCATACAATGAAGAAAAACCCCGTAAGTATACCACACACCGTCTGGCACGCCGACGATATCCGCCGCGGCGAACGCGAGGCGGCAGATTCGTTGGGGCTTACACTCTATGAACTGATGCTTCGCGCTGGTGAAGCCGCATTTCAGGTGTGTCGTTCGGCTTATCCTGATGCCTTCCACTGGCTGGTGCTGTGCGGTCATGGCAATAACGGCGGCGATGGTTATGTGATTGCGCGGCTGGCAAAAGCGGTCGGCATTGAGGTCACGCTGCTGGCCCAGGAAAGTGACAAACCGTTACCGGAAGAGGCCGCGCTGGCACACGATGCATGGTTAAACGCGGGAGGCGAGATCCATGCTTCGAATATTGTCTGGCCCGAGTCAGTAGATCTGATTGTTGATGCGCTGCTCGGTACCGGATTGCAGCACGCGCCCCGCGAATCCATTAGCCAGTTAATCGACCACGCTAATACTCACCCTGCGCCGATTGTGGCGGTTGATATCCCTTCCGGCCTGCTGGCTGAAACTGGCGCTACGCCAGGCGCGGTAATCAATGCCGATCACACCATCACTTTTATTGCGCTAAAACCTGGCTTGCTCACCGGGAAAGCCCGGGATGTTACCGGAAAACTGCATTTTGACTCGCTGGGGCTGGACAGTTGGTTGGCAGGTCAGGAGACGAAAATTCAGCGGTTTTCGGCAGAACAACTTTCTCACTGGCTGAAACCGCGTCGCCCGACTTCGCATAAAGGCGATCACGGGCGGCTGGTGATTATTGGTGGCGATCACGGCACTGCGGGGGCTATTCGTATGACGGGGGAAGCGGCACTGCGTGCTGGTGCTGGTTTAGTCCGAGTACTGACCCGCAGTGAGAACATTGCGCCGCTGCTGACTGCACGACCGGAATTGATGGTGCATGAACTGACTATGGACTCTCTTACCGAAAGCCTGGAATGGGCCGATGTGGTGGTGATTGGTCCCGGTCTGGGCCAGCAAGAGTGGGGGAAAAAAGCCCTGCAAAAAGTTGAGTATTTTCGCAAACCGATGTTGTGGGATGCCGATGCATTGAACCTGCTGGCAATCAATCCTGATAAGCGTCACAATCGCGTGATCACGCCGCATCCTGGCGAGGCCGCACGGTTGTTGGGCTGTTCCGTAGCAGAAATTGAAAGTGACCGCTTACATTGCGCCCAACGTCTGGTACAACGTTATGGCGGCGTAGCGGTGCTGAAAGGTGCCGGAACCGTAGTTGCCGCGCATCCTGACGCTTTAGGCATTATTGATGCCGGAAATGCAGGCATGGCGAGCGGCGGGATGGGTGATGTGCTCTCTGGTATTATTGGCGCATTGCTTGGGCAAAAACTGTCGCCGTATGATGCAGCGTGCGCGGGCTGTGTCGCACACGGTACGGCAGCTGACGTACTGGCGGCGCGTTTTGGAACGCGCGGAATGCTGGCGACCGATCTCTTTTCCACGCTACAGCGTATTGTTAACCCGGAAGTGACTGATAAAAACCATGATGAATCGAGTAATTCCGCTCCCTGATGAGCAGGCAACATTAGATCTGGGCGAGCGGGTAGCGAAAGCCTGCGATGGTGCAACCGTAATCTATCTGTATGGCGATTTAGGCGCAGGTAAAACCACCTTTAGCCGGGGCTTCTTACAGGCTCTGGGTCATCAGGGTAATGTCAAAAGCCCCACTTATACGCTGGTCGAACCCTATACGCTCGACAACTTAATGGTGTATCACTTTGATTTATACCGCCTTGCCGATCCCGAGGAGCTGGAGTTTATGGGGATCCGCGATTATTTTGCTAACGATGCCATCTGCCTGGTGGAGTGGCCACAACAAGGTACAGGTGTTCTTCCTGACCCGGATGTCGAAATACACATTGATTATCAGGCACAAGGCCGTGAGGCGCGCGTGAGTGCGGTTTCCTCTGCGGGTGAATTGTTGCTGGCGCGTTTAGCCGGTTAACCTTTGAAAGGTGGCGGGATGATGTATCGCATCAGAAATTGGTTGGTAGCGACGTTGCTGCTGCTGTGCGCGCAGGCTGGCGCCGCTACGCTCTCTGATATTCAGGTTTCTAACGGTAATCAACAGGCGCGAATAACATTGAGTTTTACTGGCGATCCTGATTACGCGTTTAGCCATCAAAACAAACGCACCGTGGCGCTCGATATCAAACAAACGGGCGTGATTCAGGGGCTACCGTTGTTGTTCAGCGGTAATAATCTGGTGAAGGCGATTCGCTCTGGAACGCCTAAAGATGCACAAACGCTACGGCTAGTGGTCGATCTCACCGAAAACGGTAAAACCGAAGCGGTGAAGCGGCAGAATGGTAGCAATTACACTGTCGTCTTTACGATTAACGCCGATGTGCCGCCACCGCCTCCGCCGCCGCCTGTGGTTGCGAAACGCGTTGAAACGCCTGCGGTTGTCGCACCGCGCGTCAGCGAACCGGCGCGCAATCCGTTTAAAACGGAAAGTAACCGCACTACGGGTGTTATCAGCAGTAATACGGTAACGCGTCCGGCAGCGCGCGCGACGGCTAACACTGGCGATAAAATTATCATCGCTATTGATGCAGGACACGGTGGTCAGGACCCTGGCGCTATCGGCCCCGGTGGTACGCGGGAGAAAAATGTCACCATCGCCATCGCACGTAAATTGCGTACTTTGCTCAATGACGATCCAATGTTTAAAGGCGTTTTAACCCGTGACGGGGATTACTTTATCTCGGTGATGGGGCGCAGCGATGTGGCACGTAAGCAAAACGCTAATTTCCTCGTGTCGATTCACGCTGATGCCGCACCGAACCGCAGTGCGACTGGCGCTTCCGTATGGGTGCTCTCTAACCGTCGCGCCAACAGCGAAATGGCCAGTTGGCTGGAGCAGCACGAGAAACAGTCGGAGCTGCTGGGCGGAGCGGGCGATGTGCTGGCGAACAGTCAGTCTGACCCGTATTTAAGCCAGGCGGTGCTGGATTTACAGTTCGGTCATTCCCAGCGGGTAGGGTATGATGTAGCGACCAGTATGATCAGTCAGTTGCAACGCATTGGCGAAATACATAAACGTCGACCAGAACATGCCAGCCTTGGCGTTCTGCGTTCGCCGGATATCCCATCAGTACTGGTCGAAACCGGTTTTATCAGCAACAACAGCGAAGAACGTTTGCTGGCGAGCGACGATTACCAACAACAGCTGGCAGAAGCCATTTACAAAGGCCTGCGCAATTATTTCCTTGCGCATCCGATGCAATCTGCGCCGCAGGGGGCAACGGCACAAACGGCCAGCACGGTGACGACGCCAGATCGCACGCTGCCAAACTAAGGATGATTGATGCCAATTCAGGTCTTACCGCCACAACTGGCGAACCAGATTGCCGCAGGTGAGGTGGTCGAGCGACCTGCGTCGGTAGTCAAAGAACTGGTAGAAAACAGCCTCGATGCGGGTGCGACGCGTATTGATATTGATATCGAACGCGGTGGGGCGAAACTTATCCGCATTCGTGATAACGGCTGCGGTATCAAAAAAGATGAACTGGCGCTGGCGCTGGCGCGTCATGCTACCAGTAAGATCGCCTCTCTGGACGATCTCGAAGCTATTATCAGCCTGGGGTTCCGCGGTGAGGCGCTGGCGAGTATCAGTTCAGTTTCCCGTCTGACGCTCACTTCGCGCACCGCAGAGCAGCAGGAGGCATGGCAAGCGTATGCCGAAGGGCGCGATATGGACGTGACGGTTAAACCGGCGGCGCATCCGGTGGGAACGACGCTGGAAGTGCTGGATCTGTTCTACAATACCCCGGCGCGGCGCAAATTCCTGCGTACCGAGAAAACCGAATTTAACCATATTGATGAAATCATCCGCCGCATTGCGCTGGCGCGTTTCGACGTCACTATCAATCTGTCGCATAACGGCAAAATAGTTCGCCAGTACCGCGCAGTGCCGGAAGGCGGGCAAAAAGAACGGCGCTTAGGCGCGATTTGCGGCACCGCTTTTCTCGAACAAGCGCTGGCGATTGAATGGCAACACGGCGATCTCACGCTGCGCGGCTGGGTGGCAGATCCGAATCACACCACGCCCGCACTGGCAGAAATTCAGTATTGCTACGTGAATGGTCGCATGATGCGCGATCGCCTGATCAATCATGCGATCCGTCAGGCCTGTGAAGACAAACTGGGGGCCGATCAGCAACCGGCATTTGTGTTGTATCTGGAGATCGACCCACATCAAGTGGACGTCAACGTGCACCCCGCCAAACACGAAGTGCGTTTCCATCAGTCGCGTCTGGTGCACGACTTTATCTATCAGGGCGTGCTGAGTGTGCTACAACAACAGCTGGAAACGCCGCTGCCACTGGACGATGAACCTCAACCTGCACCGCGCACCATTCCGGAGAACCGCGTGGCCGCCGGGCGTAATCATTTTGCTGAACCGGCAGTTCGCGAACCGGTAGCCCCCCGCTACTCTCCTGCGCCCGCCTCTGGTGGTCGTCCAGCAGCTTCCTGGCCGAATGCGCAGCCAGGCTACCAGAAACAGCAAGGTGAAGTGTATCGCCAGCTTTTGCAAACGCCTGCGCCGATGCAAAAACCAAAAGCACCTGAACCGCAGGAGCCAGCGCTTGCGGCGAACAGTCAGAGTTTTGGTCGGGTACTGACTATCGTCCATTCCGACTGTGCGTTGCTGGAGCGCGACGGCAACATTTCACTTTTAGCCCTGCCAGTGGCAGAACGTTGGCTGCGTCAGGCGCAGTTGACGCCGGGTGAAACGCCAGTTTGCGCCCAGCCGTTGCTTATTCCGTTGCGGCTAAAAGTTTCTGGCGAAGAAAAATCGGCATTAGAAAAAGCGCAGTCTGCCCTGGCGGAATTGGGTATTGATTTCCAGTCCGATGCACAGTATGTGACCATCAGGGCCGTGCCTTTACCCTTACGCCAACAAAATTTACAAATCTTGATTCCTGAACTGATAGGCTACCTGGCGAAGCAGTCCGTATTCGAACCTGGCAATATTGCGCAGTGGATTGCACGAAATCTGATGAGCGAACATGCGCAGTGGTCAATGGCACAGGCCATCACCCTGCTGGCGGACGTGGAACGGTTATGTCCGCAACTTGTGAAAACGCCGCCGGGTGGTCTGTTACAATCTGTTGATTTACATCCGGCGATAAAAGCCCTGAAAGATGAGTGATATCAGTAAGGCGAGCCTGCCTAAGGCGATTTTTTTGATGGGGCCGACGGCCTCCGGTAAAACGGCGTTAGCCATTGAGCTGCGTAAAATTTTACCAGTAGAGTTGATAAGCGTTGATTCTGCCCTTATTTACAAAGGGATGGATATCGGGACGGCGAAGCCGAACGCTGAAGAGTTACTCGCCGCGCCGCACCGATTGCTGGATATTCGCGATCCGTCGCAGGCTTATTCGGCCGCTGATTTTCGCCGCGATGCGCTGGCGGAAATGGCTGATATTACCGCGGCGGGGCGGATCCCACTATTAGTGGGCGGTACGATGTTGTATTTCAAGGCATTGCTGGAAGGGTTGTCGCCGCTACCGTCGGCAGACCCCGAAGTGCGGGCCAGAATTGAGCAACAGGCGGCAGAGCAAGGTTGGGAGTCATTGCATCGTCAACTTCAGGAGATCGATCCGGTTGCGGCAGCAAGGATTCATCCAAATGATCCACAAAGGCTTTCCCGGGCACTGGAAGTTTTTTTCATTTCGGGTAAAACTTTAACGGAACTGACGCAAACGTCAGGAGACGCTCTACCGTATCAGGTGCATCAGTTCGCCATCGCCCCGGCGAGCCGTGAACTGCTCCATCAACGAATTGAGCAGCGTTTTCATCAGATGTTGGCTTCAGGTTTTGAAGCAGAAGTCCGGGCGCTTTTTGCCCGAGGAGATTTGCATACGGACTTGCCTTCCATTCGTTGCGTGGGTTATCGCCAGATGTGGTCTTACCTTGAAGGCGAAATCTCATACGATGAAATGGTTTATCGAGGTGTTTGCGCCACGAGACAGTTGGCGAAGCGGCAGATAACCTGGCTGCGTGGTTGGGAAGGGGTTCACTGGCTTGACAGTGAAAAACCAGAACAGGCGCGTGACGAAGTATTACAGGTTGTTGGTGCTATCGCAGGCTGAATGTGTACAATTGAGACGTATCGTGCGCAATTTTTTCAGAATCGAAAGGTTCAAAGTACAAATAAGCATATAAGGAAAAGAGAGAATGGCTAAGGGGCAATCTTTACAAGATCCGTTCCTGAACGCACTGCGTCGGGAACGTGTTCCAGTTTCTATTTATTTGGTGAATGGTATTAAGCTGCAAGGACAAATCGAGTCTTTTGATCAGTTCGTGATCCTGTTGAAAAACACGGTCAGCCAGATGGTTTACAAGCACGCGATTTCTACTGTTGTCCCGTCTCGCCCGGTTTCTCATCACAGTAACAACGCCGGTGGCGGTACCAGCAGTAACTATCATCATGGTAGCAGCGCGCAGAATACTTCCGCGCAACAGGACAGCGAAGAAACCGAATAAGGTTTCATGCTGTTTTTTTTACACGGGGAGCCAGCGATCCTGCGTTCCCCGCTGATCTATTTAGAGGGTTATACGCTTGTTTGACCGTTATGATGCTGGTGAGCAGGCGGTACTGGTACACATCTATTTTACGCAAGACAAAGATATGGAAGACCTCCAGGAGTTTGAATCTCTGGTTTCTTCCGCCGGTGTCGAAGCATTGCAGGTGATTACCGGTAGCCGTAAAGCGCCGCACCCAAAGTATTTTGTAGGTGAAGGTAAAGCAGTTGAAATTGCGGAAGCTGTCAAAGCGACGGGTGCTTCGGTCGTTCTTTTTGACCATGCCCTGAGCCCGGCGCAAGAGCGTAACCTGGAGCGTTTGTGCGAGTGTCGTGTTATCGACCGCACCGGCCTTATTTTAGATATTTTCGCCCAACGTGCGCGTACCCATGAGGGTAAGTTGCAGGTTGAGCTGGCGCAGTTGCGCCATCTGGCTACGCGCCTGGTGCGTGGCTGGACCCACCTTGAAAGACAGAAAGGCGGGATCGGTTTGCGTGGTCCGGGTGAAACCCAGCTCGAAACCGACCGTCGTTTGTTGCGTAATCGCATCGTGCAGATACAGTCGCGCCTGGAAAGAGTTGAAAAACAGCGTGAGCAGGGGCGGCAATCGCGTATCAAAGCCGACGTTCCTACTGTTTCGCTGGTGGGATATACCAACGCCGGTAAATCTACCCTTTTCAATCGCATCACCGAAGCGCGGGTCTATGCGGCAGACCAGTTGTTTGCCACCCTCGACCCGACGTTGCGGCGTATTGACGTCGCGGATGTCGGTGAAACCGTGTTGGCAGATACCGTAGGGTTTATTCGCCACCTGCCGCACGATCTGGTGGCGGCATTTAAAGCCACATTACAAGAGACGCGGCAAGCCACATTGCTGCTGCACGTCATTGACGCGGCAGATGTGCGAGTACAAGAAAACATCGAAGCGGTGAATACGGTTCTTGAAGAGATCGATGCTCACGAGATCCCAACCCTGCTGGTGATGAACAAGATCGATATGCTGGAAGATTTTGAACCGCGTATTGATCGGGACGAAGAGAACAAACCGATCCGTGTCTGGCTTTCTGCGCAGACCGGAGCGGGGATACCACAGCTTTTTCAGGCTTTGACGGAGCGTCTTTCCGGCGAGGTGGCGCAGCATACATTGCGTCTGCCGCCGCAGGAAGGGCGTCTGAGAAGTCGTTTTTATCAGCTTCAGGCAATAGAAAAAGAGTGGATGGAGGAGGACGGCAGCGTAAGTCTGCAAGTTCGTATGCCGATCGTTGACTGGCGTCGCCTCTGCAAACAAGAACCGGCGTTGATCGATTACTTGATCTAACGGCGTAGCGTCTGAAGCGTGGAGTCATATCCTCTGGCGTCGAAAGACAACAGGGATCACCGCATAACAAATATGGAGCACAAACATGGCGTGGAATCAGCCCGGTAATAACGGACAAGACCGCGACCCGTGGGGAAGCAGCAAACCTGGCGGCAACTCTGAGGGAAATGGAAACAAAGGCGGTCGCGATCAAGGGCCACCTGATTTAGATGATATCTTCCGCAAACTGAGCAAAAAGCTCGGTGGTCTGGGCGGCGGTAAAGGCACCGGATCTGGCGGTGGTAATTCATCGCAAGGCCCGCGCCCGCAGCTTGGCGGTCGTGTCGTTACCATCGCAGCGGCAGCGATTGTCATTATTTGGGCGGCCAGTGGTTTCTACACCATTAAAGAAGCCGAACGCGGCGTGGTAACACGCTTTGGTAAATTCAGCCATCTGGTTGAGCCGGGTCTGAACTGGAAACCGACGTTTATCGACGAAGTCAAACCGGTGAACGTGGAAGCCGTGCGTGAACTGGCTGCTTCCGGTGTGATGCTGACGTCGGACGAAAACGTGGTGCGCGTTGAGATGAACGTACAGTACCGCGTCACCAATCCGGAAAAATATCTATATAGCGTGACCAGCCCGGATGACAGCCTGCGTCAGGCTACCGACAGCGCCCTGCGTGGGGTTATCGGTAAATACACCATGGACCGCATTCTGACGGAAGGTCGTACCGTGATTCGTAGCGATACTCAGCGCGAACTGGAAGAGACGATTCGTCCGTATGACATGGGTATCACTCTGCTGGACGTCAACTTCCAGGCAGCTCGTCCGCCGGAAGAAGTAAAAGCGGCGTTTGACGATGCGATTGCCGCGCGTGAAAACGAACAGCAATACATTCGTGAAGCAGAAGCGTATACCAACGAAGTTCAGCCGCGTGCGAACGGTCAGGCGCAACGTATCCTCGAAGAGGCGCGTGCGTACAAGGCTCAGACTATCCTGGAAGCCCAGGGTGAAGTGGCACGCTTTGCTAAACTTCTGCCGGAATATAAAGCTGCGCCGGAAATTACCCGCGAGCGTCTGTATATCGAGACGATGGAAAAAGTGTTGGGCAACACCCGCAAAGTGCTGGTTAACGATAAAGGTGGCAACCTGATGGTTCTGCCGTTAGACCAGATGCTGAAAGGTGGTAACGCCCCTGCGGCGAAGAGCGATAACGGTGCCAGCAATCTGCTGCGTCTGCCGCCAGCCTCTTCCTCCACAACCAGTGGAGCAAGCAACACGTCGTCCACCAGTCAGGGCGATATTATGGACCAACGCCGCGCTAACGCGCAGCGTAACGACTACCAGCGTCAGGGGGAATAACGATGCGTAAGTCAGTTATCGCGATTATCATCATCGTGCTGGTAGTGCTTTACATGTCTGTCTTTGTCGTCAAAGAAGGTGAGCGCGGTATTACGCTGCGTTTTGGTAAGGTACTGCGTGACGATGACAACAAACCTCTGGTTTATGAGCCGGGTCTGCATTTCAAGATACCGTTCATTGAAACGGTGAAAATGCTTGATGCACGTATTCAGACCATGGACAACCAGGCCGACCGCTTTGTGACTAAAGAGAAGAAAGACCTGATCGTCGACTCTTACATCAAATGGCGCATCAGTGATTTCAGCCGTTACTACCTGGCAACGGGCGGTGGCGACATTTCGCAAGCGGAAGTGCTGTTGAAACGTAAGTTCTCTGACCGTCTGCGTTCTGAAATTGGTCGCCTGGACGTGAAAGACATCGTCACCGATTCCCGTGGTCGTCTGACCCTCGAAGTACGTGACGCGCTGAACTCCGGTTCTGCGGGTACAGAAGATGAAGTTACTACCCCGGCTGCAGATAACGCCATTGCCGAAGCGGCAGAGCGCGTAACGGCTGAGACGAAGGGTAAAGTACCGGTCATCAACCCGAACAGTATGGCGGCGCTGGGTATTGAAGTTGTCGATGTGCGTATCAAGCAGATCAACCTGCCGACCGAAGTGTCTGAAGCGATCTACAACCGTATGCGCGCCGAGCGTGAAGCGGTAGCACGTCGTCACCGTTCACAAGGTCAGGAAGAAGCGGAAAAACTGCGCGCGACTGCCGACTATGAAGTGACCAGAACGTTGGCAGAAGCTGAGCGTCAGGGCCGCATCATGCGTGGTGAAGGCGATGCAGAAGCAGCCAAACTGTTTGCTGATGCATTCAGTAAAGATCCGGACTTCTACGCATTCATCCGTAGCCTGCGTGCTTATGAGAACAGCTTCTCTGGCAATCAGGACGTGATGGTCATGAGCCCGGACAGCGATTTCTTCCGCTACATGAAGACGCCGACTTCCGCAACGCGTTAATATAACGACTGCGATACAGGTCAATAAAGCCACCGCATCCTCAGGGATGTCGGTGGTTTTCTTTTTCTATAAGGATAATGAATGAATTCGACAATCTGGCTGGCGCTTGCCCTGGTTTTGGTGCTGGAAGGTTTAGGGCCGATGCTTTACCCGAAGGCATGGAAGAAGATGATCGCTGCGATGACCAATTTGCCCGATAATATTTTACGTCGTTTTGGCGGTGGACTTGTGGTTGCGGGCGTTGTGGTCTACTACATGTTGAGGAAAACGATTGGCTGAACAAAAAACAGACTGATCGAGGTCATTTTTGAGTGCAAAAAGTGCTGTAACTCTGAAAAAGCGATGGTAGAATCCATTTTTAAGCAAACGGTGATTTTGAAAAATGGGTAACAACGTCGTCGTACTGGGCACCCAATGGGGTGACGAAGGTAAAGGTAAGATCGTCGATCTTCTGACTGAACGGGCTAAATATGTTGTACGCTACCAGGGCGGTCACAACGCAGGCCATACTCTCGTAATCAACGGTGAAAAAACCGTTCTCCATCTTATTCCATCAGGTATTCTCCGCGAGAATGTAACCAGCATCATCGGTAACGGTGTTGTGCTGTCTCCGGCCGCGCTGATGAAAGAGATGAAAGAACTGGAAGACCGTGGCATCCCCGTTCGTGAGCGTCTGCTGCTGTCTGAAGCATGTCCGCTGATCCTTGATTATCACGTTGCGCTGGATAACGCGCGTGAGAAAGCGCGCGGCGCGAAAGCGATCGGCACCACGGGTCGTGGTATCGGGCCTGCTTATGAAGATAAAGTGGCACGTCGTGGTCTGCGTGTTGGCGACCTTTTCGACAAAGAAACCTTCGCTGAAAAACTGAAAGAAGTGATGGAATATCACAACTTCCAGTTGGTTAACTACTACAAAGCTGAAGCGGTTGATTACCAGAAAGTTCTGGATGATACGATGGCTGTTGCCGACATCCTGACTTCTATGGTGGTTGACGTTTCTGACCTGCTCGACCAGGCGCGTCAGCGTGGCGATTTCGTCATGTTCGAAGGTGCGCAGGGTACGCTGCTGGATATCGACCACGGTACTTATCCGTACGTAACTTCTTCCAACACCACTGCAGGTGGCGTGGCGACCGGTTCCGGCCTGGGCCCGCGTTATGTTGATTACGTTCTGGGTATCCTCAAAGCTTACTCCACTCGTGTAGGTGCAGGTCCGTTCCCGACCGAACTGTTTGATGAAACTGGTGAGTTCCTCTGCAAGCAGGGTAACGAATTCGGCGCAACTACGGGTCGTCGTCGTCGTACCGGCTGGCTGGACACCGTTGCCGTTCGTCGTGCGGTACAGCTGAACTCCCTGTCTGGCTTCTGCCTGACCAAACTGGACGTTCTGGATGGCCTGAATGAGGTGAAACTCTGCGTGGCTTACCGTATGCCGGATGGTCGCGAAGTGACTACCACTCCGCTGGCAGCAGACGATTGGAAAGGTGTAGAGCCGATTTACGAAACCATGCCGGGCTGGTCTGAATCCACCTTCGGCGTGAAAGATCGTAGCGGTCTGCCGCAGGCGGCACTGAACTACATCAAGCGTATTGAAGAACTGACCGGTGTGCCGATCGATATCATCTCTACCGGCCCGGATCGTACTGAAACCATGATTCTGCGCGACCCGTTCGACGCGTAATTCTGGTACGCCTGGCAGATATTTTGCCTGCCGGGCTAACAGTGTGATACATTGCTGTGTCGGGTAAGCCATTACGCTATCCGACACAGTGTTAAATCCTCGCTTTTTTCCTTCCCCGAACTGAAATAAATTAGCGACACAGCTTGTGGCTGGTTTATCATCAATATAAATGTATTTTTTCCCGCTTTCCCTTTTGAGGTTGATGTGCAGTTAACGAGTTTCACTGATTACGGATTACGTGCGCTGATCTACATGGCGTCATTGCCAGAAGGGCGGATGACCAGTATTTCTGAAGTGACTGACGTCTACGGCGTCTCCCGTAATCATATGGTCAAAATAATCAATCAACTTAGTCGTGCCGGCTACGTGACTGCTGTTCGTGGAAAAAATGGCGGCATTCGCCTGGGTAAACCGGCGAGTGCGATACGTATTGGTGATGTGGTGCGCGAGCTGGAGCCCTTATCGCTGGTGAATTGCAGCAGTGAGTTTTGCCACATTACACCTGCCTGTCGGTTGAAACAGGCGCTTTCTAAGGCCGTGCAAAGTTTTCTTATGGAACTGGATAACTACACGCTTGCCGATTTGGTTGAAGAGAATCAACCGCTTTATAAATTATTGCTGGTGGAGTGACGAAAATCTTCATCAGAGATGACAACGGAGGAACCGAGATGTCACAAGATCCTTTCCAGGAACGCGAAGCTGAAAAATACGCGAATCCCATCCCTAGTCGGGAATTTATCCTCGAACATTTAACCAAACGTGAAAAACCGGCCAGCCGTGATGAGCTGGCGGTAGAACTGCACATTGAAGGCGAAGAGCAGCTTGAAGGCCTGCGTCGCCGCCTGCGCGCGATGGAGCGCGATGGTCAACTGGTCTTCACTCGCCGTCAGTGCTATGCGCTGCCGGAACGCCTCGACCTGGTGAAAGGTACCGTTATTGGCCACCGTGATGGCTACGGCTTTCTGCGGGTTGAAGGACGTAAAGATGATTTGTATCTCTCCAGCGAGCAGATGAAAACATGCATTCATGGCGATCAGGTGCTGGCACAGCCGCTGGGCGCTGACCGTAAAGGCCGCCGTGAAGCGCGTATTGTCCGCGTAC
Organism: Escherichia sp. MOD1-EC6021; assembly: GCF_002965245.1. Taxonomy (NCBI): domain Bacteria; kingdom Pseudomonadati; phylum Pseudomonadota; class Gammaproteobacteria; order Enterobacterales; family Enterobacteriaceae; genus Escherichia; species Escherichia sp. MOD1-EC6021. The sequence goes on from NZ_PTRU01000011.1 coordinate 14,608, forward strand.
TGGTACCAAAAACCAGCCAGATTGTTGGTCGCTACTTTACCGAAGCGGGTGTCGGCTTTGTGGTTCCTGACGACAGTCGTTTGAGCTTCGATATCTTAATCCCGCCCGATCAGATCATGGGCGCGCGGATGGGCTTTGTGGTGGTGGTTGAACTGACCCAACGCCCGACTCGCCGTACCAAAGCGGTGGGTAAAATCGTCGAAGTGCTGGGCGATAATATGGGGACTGGCATGGCGGTTGATATCGCTCTGCGCACCCATGAAATTCCGTACATCTGGCCGCAGGCTGTTGAGCAACAGGTTGCCGGGCTGAAAGAAGAAGTACCGGAAGAGGCGAAAGCTGGCCGTGTCGATCTGCGCGATTTACCGCTGGTCACCATTGATGGCGAAGACGCCCGTGACTTTGACGATGCAGTTTACTGCGAGAAAAAACGCGGCGGCGGCTGGCGTTTGTGGGTCGCAATTGCCGATGTCAGCTACTATGTGCGTCCGCCAACACCGCTGGACAGAGAAGCGCGTAACCGTGGTACGTCGGTGTACTTCCCTTCGCAGGTTATCCCGATGCTGCCGGAAGTGCTCTCTAACGGCCTGTGCTCGCTCAACCCGCAGGTAGACCGCTTGTGTATGGTTTGCGAGATGACCATTTCGTCGAAAGGCCGCCTGACGGGCTACAAATTCTACGAAGCGGTGATGAGCTCTCACGCGCGTCTGACCTACACCAAAGTCTGGCATATTCTGCAGGGCGATCAGGATCTGCGCGAGCAGTACTCCCCGCTGGTTAAGCATCTCGAAGAGCTGCATAACCTCTATAAAGTGCTGGATAAAGCCCGTGAAGAACGCGGCGGGATCTCGTTTGAGAGCGAAGAAGCGAAGTTCATTTTCAACGCTGAACGCCGTATTGAGCGTATCGAACAGACCCAGCGTAACGACGCACACAAGTTAATTGAAGAGTGCATGATTCTGGCGAATATCTCGGCGGCGCGTTTCGTTGAGAAGGCCAAAGAACCGGCACTGTTCCGTATTCACGACAAGCCGAGCACTGAAGCAATAACCTCTTTCCGTTCAGTGCTGGCGGAGCTGGGGCTGGAATTGCCTGGCGGTAACAAGCCGGAACCGCGTGACTACGCGGAACTGCTGGAATCGGTTGCTGACCGTCCTGACGCAGAAATGCTGCAAACCATGCTGTTGCGCTCGATGAAACAAGCGATTTACGATCCGGAAAACCGCGGTCACTTCGGTCTGGCATTGCAGTCCTATGCGCACTTTACTTCGCCGATTCGTCGTTATCCTGATCTGACGCTCCACCGCGCCATTAAGTATCTGCTGGCGAAAGAGCAAGGGCATCAGGGCAACACCACTGAAACCGGCGGCTACCATTATTCGATGGAAGAAATGCTGCAACTGGGTCAGCACTGTTCGATGGCGGAACGTCGTGCCGACGAAGCAACGCGCGATGTGGCTGACTGGCTGAAGTGTGACTTCATGCTCGACCAGGTAGGTAACGTCTTTAAAGGCGTGATTTCCAGTGTCACTGGCTTTGGCTTCTTTGTTCGCCTGGATGACTTGTTCATCGATGGTCTGGTCCACGTCTCTTCGCTGGACAATGACTACTATCGCTTTGACCAGGTGGGACAACGCCTGATGGGTGAATCCAGCGGCCAGACTTATCGCCTGGGCGATCGCGTGGAAGTTCGCGTCGAAGCGGTTAATATGGACGAGCGCAAAATCGACTTTAGCCTGATCTCCAGCGAACGCGCACCGCGCAACGTCGGTAAAACCGCGCGCGAGAAAGCGAAAAAAGGCGATGCAGGCAAAAAAGGCGGCAAGCGTCGTCAGGTTGGTAAAAAGGTAAACTTTGAGCCAGACAGCGCTTTCCGCGGCGAGAAAAAAACGAAGCCGAAAGCGGCGAAGAAAGACGCGAGAAAAGCGAAAAAGCCATCGGCGAAAACGCAGAAAATAGCCGCAGCGACCAAAGCGAAGCGTGCGGCGAAGAAAAAAGTGGCAGAGTGATCATTACCCTCTTCAAACAGAAGAGGGTCAGATTGCTGACAAAATGCGCTTTGTTCATGCCGGATGCGGCGTGAACGCCTTATCCGGCCTACATAATCAGGCAAATTCAATACATTGCAGGGATCATGTAGGCCTGATAAGCGTAGCGCATCAGGCAAAACGTAAACAACGAGTACATTAATGAGCGAAATGATTTACGGCATCCACGCAGTGCAGGCCCTGCTGGAGCGCGCCCCTGAACGTTTTCAGGAAGTCTTTATTTTAAAAGGCCGTGAAGATAAACGTCTGTTGCCGCTGATTCACGCCCTTGAGTCCCAGGGCGTGGTTATCCAGCTGGCAAACCGCCAATATCTCGACGAGAAAAGCGACGGTGCCGTGCATCAGGGCATTATCGCCCGTGTGAAGCCTGGACGTCAGTATCAGGAAAATGATCTGCCGGATCTGCTTGCTTCGCTCGATCAGCCGTTCCTGCTGATCCTCGACGGTGTAACCGATCCGCATAACCTGGGTGCATGTATGCGTAGCGCGGACGCCGCAGGTGTTCATGCGGTGATTGTGCCGAAAGATCGCTCCGCACAGCTCAACGCCACGGCGAAAAAAGTAGCCTGCGGCGCGGCAGAAAGCGTTCCGCTGATTCGGGTGACTAACCTTGCGCGCACCATGCGTATGTTGCAGGAAGAGAATATCTGGATCGTCGGTACGGCAGGTGAGGCGGATCATACGCTCTATCAGAGCAAAATGACCGGACGGCTGGCACTGGTGATGGGCGCAGAAGGTGAAGGCATGCGTCGCCTGACCCGTGAACATTGCGATGAGTTGATCAGCATCCCAATGGCAGGAAGTGTTTCTTCGCTGAACGTTTCTGTGGCGACAGGCATTTGCTTATTTGAAGCGGTACGCCAGCGTAGCTAATTTCTCGGAATTATGAAAAGCCATCCAGATTTGGATGGTTTTTTTTTGTCTATAGCTGGTAAGATAATTACGTACTACAAATATTCATTTTATTAATATTTAAACTTAATTTATATGGAATAATATATGACATGGAATCCGTTGGCGCTGGCGACGGCGCTGCAAACTGTACCTGAACAAAATATTGATGTAACAAATAATGAAAACGCATTAATTATTAAAATGAATGATTATGGCGATTTGCAAATCAATATTCTTTTTACTTCCCGCCAAATGATCATCGAAACCTTTATTTGCCCGGTAAGTAGTATCAGCAATCCAGATGAATTTCATACCTTCTTATTAAGAAATCAGAAGATGATGCCGTTGTCATCGGTAGGGATCTCCAGCGTGCAACAGGAAGAGTATTACATTGTTTTCGGGGCGTTATCGCTTAAATCTTCTCTTGAAGATATCCTGCTGGAAATAACCACGCTGGTAGATAACGCTTTGGATCTTGCTGAAATTACAGAAGAATATTCACACTAATTACAAGGACAGGTATTTATGGGAATTTTAAAAACTTTATTTACGCTGGGTAAATCGGTGATCTCGCAAGCGGAAGAATCCATTGAAGAAGCACAGGGCGTTAGAATGCTTGAACAGCATATACGCGATGCCAAAGCAGAACTGGATAAGGCCGGTAAATCACGTGTCGATCTACTGGCAAGAGTGAAATTGAGCAACGATAAACTGAAAGATTTGCGTGAGCGTAAAGCCAGTCTGGAAGCTCGCGCGCTGGAAGCGTTAAGCAAGAATGTTAATCCGTCGTTGATTAACGAAGTTGCTGAAGAAATCGCCCGTCTTGAGAATCTCATTACCGCTGAAGAGCAAGTGTTGTCGAATCTGGAAGTCTCTCGCGATGGTGTGGAAAAAGCGGTTACAGCGACAGCACAGCGTATCGCTCAATTTGAGCAACAAATGGAAGTCGTTAAAGCTACTGAAGCCATGCAGCGTGCACAACAGGCCGTAACGACCTCTACTGTTGGCGCATCTTCCAGCGTTTCGACAGCGGCAGAATCCTTAAAGCGTCTGCAAACGCGTCAGGCCGAACGTCAAGCTCGCCTGGATGCTGCCGCACAGCTGGAAAAAGTGGCAGATGGTCGCGATCTTGATGAAAAACTGGCGGAAGCCGGAATTGGCGGTAGCAACAAAAGTAGCGCCCAGGATGTATTAGCAAGACTGCAACGCCAACAGGGCGAGTAATGTTCTTCTCATGGATCATTAAAACCTGCCGACGTCACCTTTCCAGGCTTACCTGGCCGGCATTGACTGGATTATTTACAGGACAGTATCTGTTTTGTTATCTGGTGTTAACTGCGTTGCATGAAGAGGCGTTGGTAGGTCAACTGAGTAATTTTATTTATTACTGCTCGGTTGTGGGATCAACGCTGGGGTTTGGTGATATCACACCCCAAACGGTGGGGGGACGTCTGTTCACAGCGCTCTGGCAGATTCCTGTGAGTGTTGGTTTATTTGGCGCTTTAATGGGAAAAGTCATTGCATTAGTGCAAGACATATTGGCGAAAGGAATGACGGGAATGGGCGACTACAGCAATTTGCGCAACCATATGCTGGTCATTGGATGGCGCGGGCATCAGACTGAAAAGATGATTTCATTATTGTTGTTTGATGCCCGAAGAGCATTTGGCCGGGTACTTTTGTGTGAGCGGGATGATATTCAACATCCGATGCCTGGAAATAATTGGGTCGATTTCATTCGTATTAGTAATTTTAATGATCCGCATGAACATACCCGCATGGGACTGGCAAATTGCCAAAGTGTCATCATCTTTTCGCAAACTGATGAGCAGACGTTCACGACCGCACTATCCCTGGCGGATTTTATTCCTGAAAGATGCCATATCGTCGCTTATCTGGAAGATGAACGCTACGCTCGTTTATTAGAGGTTCATTGTCAACGTATTGAAATAGTGCGAAATATTTCAGCAGAACAACTTTCCCGTTCAATACAAGATCCCGGTTCATCTCAATCAGTGGCATCGATTATGAATCCAATGCTGGGGGATACGGGGTTTGTTTTACCTATTCCTGAACGGGTTACCTCAATGCGTTATGGCGCATTGATGCATTATATGAAACTTCATCATGATGCCACCGTCCTGGGAATAAGCAGTTGTAAAAATGGTAGGGGAATGGAACTGAATCCAGTCATTGCAACGGAAGTTAAAGGCGGTATGTGGCTGCATCTTATTGGCAATAACCGTATTTTGGCTGAAGAAGTGGCATGGCAGGACATTGAGGGAAGCATATGACAAGTTTTTTCAAGCGTCTGTTTGGTAAGGATGATAAACCTGCAATCGCACGTGGCCCACTGGGACTTCATCTCAATAGCGGCTTTACGCTCGACACGTTAGCGTTTCGTTTGCTGGAAGATGAATTGCTGATTGCGCTGCCGGGTGAAGAATTTACGGTAGCCGCTGTCAGCCACATCGATCTGGGCGGCGGTAGTCAGATTTTCCGCTACTACACTTCGGGCGATGAATTTCTGCAAATCAATACCACCGGCGGCGAAGATATTGATGACATTGATGATATCAAGCTCTTTGTCTATGAAGAGAGCTACGGTATCAGTAAAGAGAGCCACTGGCGCGAGGCGATCAATGCCAAAGCGATGGGGGCAATGACTTTAAACTGGCAGGAAAAACGCTGGCAGCGATTTTTTAACAGCGAAGAACCGGGGAATATCGAACCCGTCTATATGCTGGAAAAAGTTGAAAATCAAAACCACGCCAAATGGGAAGTGCATAATTTTACCATGGGCTATGAACGGCAGGTGACCGAAGATACCTGTGAATATTTGCTGTTAAATGGTGAGGAATCTTTTAACGATCTCGGCGAGCCGGAGTGGTTATTTTCGCGCGCACTGGGTGTTGATATCCCACTGACATCACTTCATATTATTGGTTAATTACAAGGACGTTTACGATGCATATACTGGATTCACTTCTTGCCTTTAGCGCCTATTTTTTTATTGGCGTGGCTATGGTGATTATTTTTCTGTTTATCTACTCCAAAATTACACCGCACAACGAATGGCAGTTAATTAAAAACAATAATACCGCGGCGGCACTGGCGTTCAGTGGTACATTGTTGGGTTACGTGATCCCATTATCTAGTGCGGCAATCAATGCGGTGAGTATTCCGGATTATTTTGCCTGGGGCGGGATCGCACTGGTGATTCAGTTACTCGTTTTTGCTGGCGTCAGACTTTATATGCCAGCATTAAGCGAAAAAATTATTAATCACAATACCGCAGCAGGAATGTTTATGGGAACCGCCGCGCTGGCTGGCGGTATTTTTAACGCAGCTTGTATGACATGGTAATGGACGATCATGGCCAGAAAACGCAAATCAAGAAATAACAGTAAAATTGGTCACGGAGCGATCAGTCGCATTGGAAGACCTAATAATCCTTTTGAGCCGCGACGCAATCGCTACGCACAAAAATACTTAACGTTGGCGCTAATGGGCGGTGCAGCTTTTTTTGTATTGAAAGGTTGTGGCGATAGTGGTGATGTCGATAACGACGGTGACGGAACGTTTTACTCGACAGTGCAGGATTGTATTGATGACGGTAATAATTCAGATATCTGTGCTCATGGCTGGAACAATGCCAAAGCGGCATTTTATGCCGATGTTCCGAAGAATATGACTCAGCAGAATTGTCAGTCTAAGTACGAAAATTGCTACTACGACAATGTTGAACAGAGTTGGATCCCGGTCATTTCTGGATTTTTATTAAGCCGGGTTATTCGTAAAGATCGCGATGAGCCGTTCGTTTATAACAGCGGTGGATCCTCATTTGCTTCCCGCCCCGTCTGGCGCAATACTTCCGGTGATTACTCCTGGCGCTCCGGTTCTGGCAAAAAAGAGTCTTACTCCTCGGGCGGCTTTACCACCAGAAAAGCGTCAACTGTTTCTCGCGGCGGCTATGGTCGTTCTTCCAGCGCCCGTGGGCACTGGGGAGGCTAATCATGCTGAGACACAACGTTCCTGTACGACGGGATCTGGACCAGATCGCCGCCGACAACGGTTTCGACTTTCATATCATCGATAATGAAATTTATTGGGATGAGAGTCGGGCTTACCGCTTTACTCTGCGTCAGATAGAAGAGCAGATCGAAAAACCAACTGCGGAACTGCATCAGATGTGCCTTGAGGTGGTGGATCGTGCGGTTCAAGACGAAGAGATCCTGACGCAACTGGCGATCCCCCCGCTGTACTGGGATGTGATCGCTGAAAGCTGGCGCGCACGCGATCCTTCGCTGTATGGTCGGATGGATTTTGCCTGGTGTGGTAATGCGCCGGTGAAGCTGCTGGAGTACAACGCCGATACGCCGACCTCATTGTATGAGTCGGCTTATTTCCAGTGGCTGTGGCTGGAAGATGCGCGGCGTAGCGGCAGTATTCCGCGTGATGCCGATCAGTACAATGCCATTCAGGAACGCCTGATTTCGCGTTTTAGCGAGCTTTACAGTCGGGAACCGTTTTATTTCTGCTGTTGTCAGGATACCGACGAAGACAGGAGTACTGTGCTGTACTTGCAGGACTGCGCTCAGCAGGCTGGGCAGGAGTCACGGTTTATCTACATTGAAGATCTCGGTTTGGGCGTCGGCGGTGTACTGACCGATCTTGATGATAATGTCATCCAGCGTGCATTTAAGCTGTATCCGCTGGAATGGATGATGCGTGACGATAACGGTCCGCTGCTGCGCAAGCGCCGCGAGCAATGGGTGGAGCCGTTATGGAAAAGTATCTTGAGCAACAAAGGGTTAATGCCGCTGCTTTGGCGCTTCTTTCCTGGTCATCCTAACCTACTTGCATCCTGGTTTGATGGCGAAAAACCGCAGATTGCCGCTGGCGAAAGCTATGTGCGTAAACCGATCTACTCACGCGAGGGCGGTAACGTCACCATTTTCGATGGTCAGAATAACGTCGTTGACCACGCTGAGGGTGATTATGCCGATGAACCGATGATCTACCAGGCATTTCAACCTCTGCCACGATTTGGCGATAGCTACACACTCATTGGTAGCTGGATTGTTGATGATGAAGCGTGCGGAATGGGGATCCGTGAAGATAACACGCTGATCACCAAAGACACCTCACGTTTCGTTCCGCATTATATTGCTGGCTAAGAATGTTTTAGCAATCTCTTTCTGTCAGGAATCCGTGGCAGTGACCATACTAAGGGTGACTGCCATTGATGGAGGGAGACACAGTGCACTGGCAAACTCACACCGTTTTTAATCAACCTATACCATTAAATAACAGCAACCTATACCTGTCTGATGGCGCGCTCTGCGAAGCGGTAACGCGTGAAGGTGCTGGCTGGGATAGCGATTTTCTCGCCAGTATTGGTCAGCAGTTAGGAACGGCTGAATCCCTTGAACTGGGGCGACTGGCGAATGTGAATCCGCCTGAATTATTGCGCTACGATGCGCAAGGACGCCGTCTGGACGATGTGCGTTTTCACCCCGCCTGGCACTTGCTGATGCAGGCGCTATGTACCAATCGGGTGCACAATCTTGCCTGGGAAGAAGACGCTCGCTCCGGCGCATTTGTGGCGCGCGCGGCGCGTTTTATGTTGCACGCACAGGTTGAGGCTGGGTCGTTATGCCCGATAACGATGACCTTTGCCGCCACGCCATTGCTGTTACAGATGTTACCCGCGCCGTTTCAGGACTGGACCACGCCGCTGTTGAGCGATCGCTACGATTCTCACTTATTGCCAGGTGGGCAAAAACGCGGTTTGTTGATTGGCATGGGCATGACGGAAAAGCAGGGCGGTTCCGATGTGATGAGCAACACCACCCGCGCAGAGCGACTGGAAGATGGCTCTTATCGGCTGGTGGGGCATAAATGGTTTTTCTCGGTGCCGCAAAGCGATGCGCATCTGGTGCTGGCGCAGACTACGGGCGGTTTGTCCTGCTTTTTTGTGCCGCGCTTTTTGCCTGACGGGCAACGCAACGCGATTCGCCTCGAGCGGCTGAAAGATAAGCTGGGTAATCGCTCTAACGCCAGCGGCGAAGTGGAGTTTCAGGATGCCATTGGCTGGTTGTTGGGGCAGGAAGGGGAAGGAGTTCGTCTGATCCTGAAAATGGGTGGGATGACGCGTTTTGATTGCGCCCTGGGTAGCCATGCCATGATGCGTCGTGCGTTCTCGCTGGCAATTTATCACGCTCATCAACGCCATGTATTTGGTAATCCGTTGATCCAACAGCCTTTGATGCGTCATGTCTTAAGCCGCATGGCGCTCCAACTTGAAGGGCAAACAGCGTTGCTGTTTCGTCTTGCGCGAGCGTGGGATCGGCGTGCCGATGCCAAAGAAGCCCTGTGGGCGCGCTTATTTACGCCTGCGGCGAAATTTGTTATCTGCAAACGTGGCATTCCGTTTGTGGCTGAAGCGATGGAGGTGCTGGGCGGTATTGGCTATTGCGAAGAGAGCGAACTACCGCGACTTTATCGGGAAATGCCAGTGAACAGCATCTGGGAAGGTTCTGGCAATATTATGTGCCTCGATGTGCTGCGCGTTCTCAATAAGCAGGCTGGGGTATACGATTTGCTGACAGAAGCATTTGTGGAAGTGAAAGGACAGGATCGCTATTTTGATCGCGCGGTTCGTCGTTTGCAGCAGCAACTGCGTAAGCCAGCTGAAGAAATGGGGCGAGAGATTACTCGTCAGCTATTCCTGCTGGGTTGCGGCGCGCAAATGTTGAAATATGCCTCTCCGCCAATGGCGCAGGCGTGGTGTCAGATGATGTTTGATACGCGCGGCGGCGTGCGGTTGTCAGAGCAGATCCAGAATGATTTATTGCTGCGGGCGACGGGGGGAGTATGTTTATAAACGAGTCAGCCAGATGTGATGCTAGCGCGTCTTATAATGGCAACAGCAGCATTACGTGTTATCAACTAACACAATGAAATTTCAGGAACTGTTGGCCGGATAAGGCACAGGTGCCGCATCCGGCATTGTTCATTTGCTGTAGATGACACTCACGCATACAGGATCGCCTGTACGCGCCAGTTATCAGGCTGCTGGTCTTCGTACATGGTAATAATGCGGTACCATGATGCACCTTGTTCATCGGCCTTTAACGCCACGATACGTTCCACGTCCTGCGGATCCCCTGAAATATTGCTAACCGAGATCTGACCTATTTCATTCAGGCCCGTCACGCAGTCAGCACTGGCGAATTCTGCAGACTGTGCCGTGGCGCTCGCAGGATAAGTCACTAATTGCAGCGAGGGTGAGGCAAGTAATTGTTTCATCGTCAGCTCCATTTTTCGTTTCCCCACATGTTGCAGGGCATTCCATCGCGGTAATAAACGCCCGAGCTTCCAGCCGGTAATTTATTGTGCACAGGTAAACGCATAGGGACGCAAAGCAATGTAAAGCTGACTATGTAAGTTGTCTGATTTATTTACGGTACAAAATGGCTTGTGAATACCACTGTCCTGTCACGATGGTTTCGTCCACCATGACGACAACGTAATAATCAGCTTTTGCAGCGACAGCTTTCGCTCTGATTTCTGCTAATGCGTCATCCGGAGAACCCCGAACCATCGTGCTTACGCTACCTATTCGCTGTAACCCTTGCGTCTGGTCGCGGCGAATCTCTTGCGGATGGTCCGTTACTGGCGGTGCTGGCTGTGGCGTACCTTGCAGTGCGCTACAGGCACTTAACATCAACACCAATAATAAACTGGCAAACCGGTAAATAACGCTATTACGTTTCCTGCTAACCATAGTGTAGTGCCTTATTAATTTAACTTTGGGGGAATGTTCCCGAATTGTTACCTGGTACGCGATTTTCGAATGAAAACGTGATGAAAGCGTAACCCACATCTCAACATTATGAACTAATACCGCCAGCAGAAACTTGTGCTAAGGATTTCTTCATGTCATACCAGACAAAAAGGAGAGACAGATGATTGAAATAGACTCGCGCGTGCTGGCAGATATTCCCGTTCTTCATGCTTATCCTGTCGGGCAAAAAGATACCCCGTTACCGTGCGTGATTTTTTATCACGGCTTTACTTCGTCCAGTCTGGTGTATAGCTATTTTGCCGTTGCGCTGGCGCAGGCTGGTTTGCGGGTAATCATGCCGGATGCGCCCGATCACGGTAGCCGTTTTAGGGGCGACGCAGCGCGGCGGTTAAATCAATTTTGGCAAATTTTGCTACAAAGTATGCAGGAATTCACTACCTTACGTGCGGCAATAGCCGAAGAAAACTGGCTGCTTGCTGACCGTCTGGCAGTCGGTGGCGCGTCGATGGGCGCGATGACGGTACTGGGAATTACCGCTCGCCACCCCACGGTGAAATGTACCGCCAGCATGATGGGATCGGGCTATTTTACATCGCTCGCCCGTTCACTGTTTCCACCGCTGATACCTGAAACGGCAGCACAGCAGAATGAATTCAATAACATTGTCGCGCCGCTGGCAGAGTGGGAAGCGACAAACCATCTGGAACAACTTGGTGACAGACCTCTACTGCTGTGGCATGGCCTTGACGATGACGTCGTGCCTGCCGACGAATCACTACGTTTGCAGCAGGCCTTAATCGAGACGGGACGGGATAAACTGCTAACCTGTTCATGGCAGCCAGGCGTGCGTCACCGCATTACGCCTGAGGCATTAGATGCTGCCGTGACATTTTTCCAGCAGCATCTTTAAACACGCAGAATGCTGACCCCTTGCGCTTCCAGTTGTTGCAGGATTTCCGGGTTAGCATTTTTGCCGGTGATCAGCATATCGATTTGATCTGCACGACTAAAGAGCATCCCCGCACGTTCGCCGATCTTACTGCTATCAACCAGTACCACCAGTTTCCCTACCACGCTCAACATCTTCTGCTCTGCCATTGCCGTCAGCATATCGGTTTTATACAACCCTTCTGCGGTCAGTCCTTTGCCGCTGGTAAACATCCAGTGCCCGGCATAGAGACTGTTTTCGCTGCCCTGTGGACTTAAGGTGATGGACTGGCTTTTGTTGTATTGGCCGCCCATGATAATCACGCTGTCATGCTCCTGATCGATCAGGTAATTCGCCAGCGGTAGATAATTAGTAATGATTTGCACTGGCTTGCCACACATTTCCCGCCCAAGCAGAAACGCGGTGGAACCGCAGTTGATGACGACGCTTTCGCCGGGATTCACCAGCTGCGAGGCTGCTTTAGCGATACGTACTTTTTCATCATGGTTCTGCGCCTGATGCAGATTCATCGGCGTCCAGCGTGGGCGCTGCTGGGTAATGGCTTCTGCGCCATTGCGCACTTTTTTCAGTTTGCCGCTTTCGTCAAGTTTATTGATATCGCGTCGAGCGGTAGCAGGCGAAATTCCCAGACGCTCAACGACTTTCTCAACGGTCACAAAGCCCAATTGTGCGAGCATTTCCAGGAGAATTTGATGTCTTTGTGCTTCAGTCATGAGCTATTCCGATAAAATTTGATTTTTTTAGATGATATTTGAAATAGCCAGGAAATACTACGCCGGATAGCGCGAACTTCTCCACGCCATCCGGTATAAACGACAGATTACAGGAACGACTTGAACGGCAGATCCGGTTCAATGGTGAAGCAATCGTCAAAACCACGTGGATAGTGGTACTCGAAGTTGTCTTTATCCAGCGGCCAGGTAAATTTGCCACCGACCTGCCAGATAAACGGCTTGAAGCCATACTTCAGGCGATCTTTTTTCATCTCCCACAGTACGCGGATCTCTTGCGGATCGGCCTGGAAGTTTGACCAGATGTCGTGGTGGAACGGGATAACCACTTTTGTATTCAGCGCTTCTGCCATACGCAGGATATCAGCACTGGTCATTTTGTCGGTGATACCACGTGGGTTTTCACCGTATGAACCTAATGCCACGTCGATCTGATGCTCGTTACCGTGCTTCGCATAGTAGTTAGAGTAGTGGGAATCGCCACTGTGATACAGGGTACCGCCCGGCGTTTTGAACAGGTAGTTTACCGCGCGATCGTCCATGCCGTCTGGCAGTACGCCAGCCGCTTTTTGATCGGCAGGCAAAGTGATCAGTGCAGTACGGTCAAACGCGTCAAGGGCATGAATTTCAATGTCTTTCACTTTAACGACATCGCCCGGTTTGACCACGATGCAACGTTCTTTCGGCACACCCCAGCCAATCCACAAATCCACGCAGGTTTTCGGCCCGATAAATGGCACGTCATCAGCGCAGTTCTGCATCACGGCAGCAGCGACGTTGACGTCGATATGATCGTTGTGATCGTGAGTTGCCAGTACCGCGTCGATCTGGCGAATCGCAAAGGGATCAAGAACAAATGGGGTGGTACGCAGGTTCGGTTGCAGTTTTTTCACGCCAGCCATGCGCTGCATCTGGTGACCCTGTTTCATTAGTGGGTTACCGTGACTTTGTTTGCCAGTACCACACCAGAAATCGACGCAAACGTTGGTGCCACCTTCCGATTTCAGCCAGATCCCGGTGCAGCCTAGCCACCACATCGCGAATGTGCCAGGAGCTACCTGTTCTTGTTCAATTTCTTCATTCAACCAGCTACCCCACTCCGGGAAAGTGCTCAGGATCCAGGATTCACGGGTGATACTTTTCACTTTACTCATCGCCATTTACCTTCATTATGGTTCAATTTGAATCAATATTTGATTGGTTTTGATTAATCCTGACACTATTTTTTCAGGAAGGCAATGACCATTTTTTGACTTTTTGCCTGATGAGTAGTTGTTGATTTTAAGGCATTAAAGATGAAAAGGATTGTGATATTTAATTAACTACATGAATTTTAATTAATAAGTTTTGCATTGTGTGAATTCCACGCTTTCTATGTGGAATTATTTGCGTGTCGCGTCACATTTAATCATAAATAATCTTGTTGTGATTACTTTTGAAAATTAGAGTGAGTGCACAACATTCCGGGTGTGCGGAATACCCGGTTACCTCTTCTTCAGGAGATCGTTATGGAGATCCTCTACAACATCTTTACCGTGTTTTTTAACCAGGTCATGACTAATGCCCCGTTACTGCTGGGTATTGTGACCTGTCTGGGCTACATCCTGCTGCGCAAAAGTGTCAGCGTGATTATCAAAGGTACGATTAAAACCATTATTGGTTTCATGTTGTTGCAGGCCGGGTCCGGCATCCTGACCAGCACCTTCAAACCGGTGGTGGCGAAAATGTCGGAGGTTTATGGCATCAATGGTGCGATTTCCGATACTTACGCTTCCATGATGGCTACCATCGAACGTATGGGCGATGCCTATAGCTGGGTGGGCTACGCGGTGTTGCTGGCACTGGCGCTGAACATCTGTTACGTGCTGCTGCGTCGCATTACCGGTATTCGCACCATCATGCTGACGGGTCACATCATGTTCCAGCAGGCGGGGCTGATTGCCGTTACGCTGTTTATCTTTGGTTACTCCATGTGGACCACCATTATCTGCACCGCGATTCTGGTTTCGCTCTACTGGGGCATCACCTCCAACATGATGTACAAGCCAACTCAGGAAGTGACGGACGGCTGTGGTTTCTCCATCGGTCACCAACAACAGTTTGCATCATGGGTTGCTTATAAAGTTGCGCCGTTCCTCGGCAAAAAAGAGGAAAGCGTTGAAGACCTCAAACTGCCAGGCTGGCTGAATATTTTCCACGACAACATCGTCTCCACGGCGATTGTCATGACCATCTTCTTTGGTGCCATTTTGCTCTCCTTCGGTATCGACACCGTGCAGGCGATGGCAGGTAAAGTGAACTGGACGGTGTACATCCTGCAAACCGGTTTCTCCTTTGCGGTGGCGATCTTCATCATCACTCAGGGCGTGCGCATGTTTGTGGCGGAACTCTCTGAAGCGTTTAACGGTATCTCCCAGCGCCTGATCCCCGGTGCGGTTCTGGCGATTGACTGTGCGGCCATCTATAGCTTCGCGCCGAACGCTGTGGTTTGGGGCTTTATGTGGGGCACCATCGGTCAACTGATTGCAGTTGGCATCCTGGTCGCCTGCGGCTCTTCCATTCTGATTATCCCTGGCTTTATCCCGATGTTCTTCTCTAATGCCACCATCGGCGTGTTTGCTAACCACTTCGGTGGCTGGCGCGCGGCGCTGAAGATTTGTCTGGTGATGGGGATGATTGAAATCTTTGGTTGCGTCTGGGCGGTGAAACTTACCGGTATGAGCGCCTGGATGGGCATGGCGGACTGGTCGATTCTGGCACCACCGATGATGCAGGGCTTCTTCTCCATCGGCATCGCCTTTATGGCCGTCATCATTGTCATTGCACTGGCTTATATGTTCTTCGCTGGCCGCGCGCTGCGCGCAGAAGAAGATGCAGAAAAACAACTGGCAGAACAGTCTGCTTAATAAGGAGTTTTGATTATGACCGTACGTATTCTGGCTGTGTGTGGTAACGGACAAGGCAGTTCCATGATCATGAAAATGAAAGTGGACCAGTTTTTAACCCAGTCGAACATCGACCACACGGTAAACAGCTGCGCGGTTGGTGAATACAAAAGCGAGTTGAGCGGCGCGGATATCATCATCGCTTCTACGCACATCGCGGGCGAGATCACCGTGACCGGCAACAAATATGTCGTTGGCGTGCGCAACATGCTCTCTCCTGCTGACTTTGGCCCGAAACTGCTGGAAGTGATCAAAGAACATTTCCCGCAGGACGTGAAGTAAGGGCGCGCTATGAAATTACGTGATTCGCTGGCGGAGAATAAATCTATCCGTCTGCAGGCTGAAGCTGAGACATGGCAGGACGCAGTGAAAATCGGCGTTGACCTGCTGGTGGCGGCGGATGTTGTCGAGCCGCGTTACTACCAGGCGATTCTGGATGCGGTTGAACAGCACGGTCCGTACTTTGTGCTCGCACCGGGCCTGGCAATGCCGCATGGTCGCCCGGAAGAGGGCGTTAAGAAAACCGGTTTTGCACTGGTGACGCTGAAAAAGCCGCTGGAGTTCAACCACGAAGATAACGACCCGGTGGATATCCTCATCACGATGGCGGCGGTCGATGCCAACACGCATCAGGAAGTGGGCATCATGCAGATCGTCAACCTGTTTGAAGATGAAGAGAATTTCGACCGTTTACGCGCCTGCCGTACCGAGCAGGAAGTCCTGGATCTCATTGACCGCACCAACGCGGCTGCTTAAGAAGGAATTGAAAATGTCATTACCGATGTTGCAAGTCGCGCTGGACAACCAGACTATGGCTAGCGCCTACGAAACTACTCGCCTGATTGCCGAAG
The DNA here is from genome assembly GCF_002965245.1 of Escherichia sp. MOD1-EC6021. Lineage (NCBI taxonomy): Bacteria > Pseudomonadati > Pseudomonadota > Gammaproteobacteria > Enterobacterales > Enterobacteriaceae > Escherichia > Escherichia sp. MOD1-EC6021. Next base: position 30,839 of record NZ_PTRU01000011.1, read on the forward strand.
AAGTCGACATTATCGAAGTGGGCACCATTCTGTGCGTGGGCGAAGGCGTGCGTGCGGTTCGCGATCTGAAAGCGCTTTATCCGCACAAAATCGTGCTGGCAGACGCCAAAATCGCCGATGCGGGCAAAATCCTTTCTCGTATGTGCTTCGAAGCCAACGCTGACTGGGTGACCGTGATTTGTTGTGCAGATATCAACACCGCCAAAGGCGCGCTGGACGTGGCAAAAGAGTTTAATGGCGACGTGCAGATCGAACTGACCGGTTACTGGACCTGGGAACAGGCGCAGCAGTGGCGCGACGCAGGTATCCAGCAGGTGGTTTATCACCGCAGCCGTGACGCGCAGGCCGCAGGCGTGGCGTGGGGCGAAGCGGATATCACCGCGATCAAACGTCTTTCCGATATGGGCTTCAAAGTCACCGTCACCGGTGGCCTGGCGCTGGAAGACCTGCCGCTGTTCAAAGGCATTCCGATTCATGTGTTTATCGCTGGGCGTAGTATCCGTGATGCAGCCTCTCCGGTTGAAGCCGCGCGTCAGTTCAAACGTTCCATCGCCGAACTGTGGGGCTAAGGAGCGGATATGTTGTCCAAACAAATCCCGCTTGGCATCTACGAAAAAGCGCTTCCCGCCGGGGAGTGCTGGCTGGAACGGCTGCAACTGGCAAAAACGTTAGGCTTCGATTTTGTCGAGATGTCGGTAGATGAAACGGACGATCGCCTCTCGCGCCTTGACTGGAGCCGCGAGCAGCGTCTGGCGCTGGTGAACGCGATTGTTGAAACCGGCGTGCGCGTACCATCCATGTGCCTTTCTGCTCATCGTCGTTTCCCGCTGGGCAGCGAAGATGACGCAGTGCGGGCGCAGGGGCTGGAGATTATGCGCAAAGCTATCCAGTTCGCCCAGGATGTCGGTATTCGCGTGATCCAACTGGCGGGCTACGACGTTTACTATCAGGAAGCCAATAACGAAACGCGTCGTCGTTTCCGTGACGGCCTGAAAGAGAGCGTTGAGATGGCGAGCCGCGCGCAGGTGACGCTGGCAATGGAGATCATGGATTACCCGTTGATGAACTCCATCAGCAAGGCGCTGGGTTACGCGCACTATCTTAACAACCCGTGGTTCCAGCTCTACCCGGATATCGGCAACTTGTCGGCGTGGGACAACGACGTGCAGATGGAGTTGCAGGCCGGAATCGGGCATATCGTCGCGGTGCATGTGAAAGACACCAAACCAGGCGTCTTCAAAAACGTGCCGTTTGGCGAGGGTGTGGTGGATTTCGAACGTTGCTTTGAAACGCTCAAACAGAGTGGCTATTGCGGGCCGTACCTGATTGAGATGTGGAGCGAAACGGCGGAAGACCCGGCGGCAGAAGTGGCGAAAGCGCGTGATTGGGTGAAAGCGCGCATGGCTAAAGCAGGCATGGTGGAGGCGGCATAATGCAAAAGCTGAAACAGCAGGTATTTGAAGCCAACATGGATCTGCCGCGTTACGGGCTGGTGACCTTTACCTGGGGCAACGTCAGCGCCATTGACCGCGAACGCGGGCTGGTGGTGATCAAGCCCAGCGGCGTTGCCTACGAAAGCATGAAAGCGAACGATATGGTGGTGGTTGATATGAGCGGCAAGGTGGTGGAAGGGGAGTATCGTCCGTCTTCCGACACTGCGACGCATCTTGAACTCTACCGTCGTTATCCGTCGCTTGGCGGCATTGTCCATACCCATTCCACGCATGCCACCGCATGGGCGCAAGCGGGGCTGGCGATCCCGGCATTAGGCACCACGCACGCTGACTACTTCTTTGGCGATATCCCGTGTACGCGCGGGTTAAGCGAAGAAGAAGTGCAGGGGGAATACGAGCTAAACACTGGCAAAGTGATTATCGAAACGCTGGGTGACGCCGAGCCGCTGCATACGCCGGGAATTGTGGTGTATCAGCACGGGCCGTTCGCCTGGGGGAAAGATGCTCACGATGCGGTGCATAACGCGGTGGTGATGGAAGAAGTGGCGAAAATGGCGTGGATTGCCCGCGGCATTAACCCACAACTGAATCACATCGACAGCTATCTCATGAATAAACACTTCATGCGTAAGCACGGTCCTAACGCCTATTACGGGCAGAAGTAAAACACGCGCTGCGGAAATTTCCTTCTTCGGGAGATAACTGGTCTAAGTCCGCAGCCGTTTTTCAAAAAAAGCCCCCTGAGAAGGGGGCAAAGCAAACTATGGCAATGTTTCGTTGGTTATACCTGGTGCTAGCGATAAATATCCGCGCTGGCGTGCATATTGCCGTTACTCCCCGGTTCCCGCATCAGAATCACATGGTAGTACGTTGCGCCCTGCGCATCTGTCTCTTCATTTAATGCCTGACGTGCTTCACTTTCAGTGGCGAAATTATGATTGATATAAATCACGCCTAAGCTTTGCACATCGTCCATATTTCTGGCCTGGTGGTTATTAATTTCAATGGCTGCCCATGTATTTGCACTTAGCAAAAGCACAGCCAGAAGGGCTAAAACACGGCTGAACATAGATACCTCCTCGACGGCTGACTTTGTGTGCTCTCCTCTTGTGGTGATCTTCTGATTTAATTTTAATCAATGATAAAGAAGTGGATGGTGACCATTTCTGATGCAGTTGTTCAAAAAAACACCATGATGAAGTGTGATGAACTTCAAATCAGCGTGTTAGTACGATTTGGTGAAAGATGAGATTTATTTGTCGGCTGGCCTTGAGTTTAGCGGGGTATGTCAGTACTATAACGCGTCATTTTTCAGCCGACCTTTAACACGTTCCTTGCCTCCCCGGGATTCGGCTGACCCAGACAGGAGGCTGAATAATCCGTAAGGAGCAATTCGATGCGTCATTACGAAATCGTTTTTATGGTCCATCCTGACCAGAGCGAACAGGTTCCGGGCATGATCGAGCGCTACACTGCTGCCATCACTGGTGCAGAAGGCAAGATCCACCGTCTGGAAGACTGGGGCCGCCGTCAGCTGGCTTACCCGATCAACAAACTGCACAAAGCACACTACGTTCTGATGAACGTTGAAGCTCCGCAGGAAGTGATCGATGAGCTGGAAACTACCTTCCGCTTCAACGATGCCGTTATCCGCAGCATGGTTATGCGTACCAAGCACGCTGTTACCGAAGCATCTCCGATGGTTAAAGCGAAAGACGAGCGCCGTGAGCGTCGCGATGATTTCGCAAACGAAACCGCTGATGATGCTGAAGCTGGGGATTCTGAAGAGTAATTTCTGATGACCAACCGTCTGGTGTTGTCCGGCACCGTGTGCAGGACTCCCCTTCGAAAGGTCAGTCCATCAGGAATTCCTCACTGCCAGTTCGTGCTTGAGCATCGTTCTGTGCAGGAGGAAGCCGGCTTTCACCGGCAGGCGTGGTGTCAAATGCCCGTTATTGTTAGCGGACACGAAAACCAGGCCATTACTCACAGTATAACGGTCGGCAGTCGCATAACCGTTCAGGGGTTCATTTCATGCCACAAGGCAAAGAACGGTCTGAGCAAAATGGTTTTGCATGCCGAGCAGATTGAATTGATAGATTCTGGAGACTAGCCATATGGCACGTTATTTCCGTCGTCGCAAGTTCTGCCGTTTCACCGCGGAAGGCGTTCAAGAGATCGACTATAAAGATATCGCTACGCTGAAAAACTACATCACCGAAAGCGGTAAGATTGTCCCAAGCCGTATCACCGGTACCCGTGCAAAATACCAGCGTCAGCTGGCTCGCGCTATCAAACGCGCTCGCTACCTGTCCCTGCTGCCGTACACTGATCGCCATCAGTAATCGGTCACGGTCCATTAATACGACTTTGAGAGGATAAGGTAATGCAAGTTATTCTGCTTGATAAAGTAGCAAACCTGGGTAGCCTGGGTGATCAGGTAAACGTTAAAGCGGGCTATGCTCGTAACTTCCTGGTACCGCAGGGTAAAGCTGTTCCAGCTACCAAGAAAAACATTGAATTCTTCGAAGCACGTCGCGCTGAACTGGAAGCTAAACTGGCTGAAGTTCTGGCAGCTGCTAATGCTCGCGCTGAGAAAATCAATGCACTGGAAACTGTTACCATCGCGTCTAAAGCTGGCGACGAAGGTAAATTGTTCGGTTCCATCGGTACTCGCGACATCGCTGACGCTGTAACTGCAGCTGGCGTTGAAGTGGCTAAGAGCGAAGTTCGTCTGCCGAACGGCGTTCTGCGTACCACTGGCGAACACGAAGTGAGCTTCCAGGTTCACAGCGAAGTATTCGCGAAAGTGATCGTAAACGTAGTAGCTGAATAATTCGTTATTCAACGAGACGTAAAAACGCCGACCATTGGTCGGCGTTTTGCTTTCTATTTTTCGTCAGGCATTAATTTCGCAAGTAGATCCATTCACCATTCTCTTGTGTCCATAAGTCAGGATGGTTTGCTGGCGTTAGATGCATACGATCACTCCTTATGTCTCGGTCCTGCGGCACTCGCTCGAAACCTAAACCCGAGTAGATTGCGGCTGAATTTGATAAGGAACGTAGACCAATTTTCAAATCATGGGGTAAATCAGAATACGCGTTTAGCAATGCAGCAATGATGAATCCGAGGGCATTAGAAACGCCTGTAACAGTGCGAAGTTGGTCGATATAAAGATCGATTGTTGGTAGTTCAGATGACCAGCAATTAGGCATTTGGGCAGGAAGGGTTACAACGTATCCTATCGTTTGGCCGGTATAGTCTGGAGTACCATAACCAGGTCCCAAAACCACTTCGTGTATTGTGTATTTACTGTTGGGTTCGAAGGATTCGACATCTTGCAATAAATATTTCAGTTCTGCGGTTAACCGCGCACCCGCGTAAGCTTTATTGTATTTCTGGGCGTGAATATTATCTAATGTAGCTTCATGGTTCCATCCAAAAGAATTATCACCATTCATTGTTATTCCATCGTAAGTATTACACCTCGTCGCTAGCTTATTGAATGCTTGCCAGTCTGAGAGATCTAGTTTGTGGATCTCAACAGTACGTCTGCCATCGCAATTATGATCTCTTCCACGATTTGACAGTAATGTAGCGCGTGTGTATTGATGAAATTTTAATTTTACTGGTTTGTCGGTGGACGAAAAACGGGGTGAATATGCAGGAAATGAATAAATAGTCGTTGGTAATGTCATTGTATTTTTGCCTGTTTAATTTTTTTATAAATATCGTAGTTAAATGCTCACAGAAAAAGAATCGATATTAATAAAAATAAGTTTGTTTTCTGAAGTAGTGAAAATAGCGGATAGTAAAAGATATTAATATCAAAAATCGCTCATCACGGATATAACGATGCACCCAGGGAGGGAGATGACTGACAACGCCTTACACCATACATTCTTGTTATGCGGTATGTAATTATTCTACGCTGTCGGTATCGGTAAGTTCGTTAATCAGCAGGTTAACCAGACACAAGCGCCATTGAGAAAATTATCGATTTCACCTGGGATTATTACATTGCTAACCCCTGGTTTTTAAAAATTGTGCATAGTGAAAACCAGAGTAAAGGGGGGCATTATGCAAAATCACAGCGCCTTTTAGAAATTAACCACGCACACTTACAGTTAATGGAGTCATTATTAGCTGAAGGCAAACGGCGCAATATTTTTAAGCCAGATATCGACCCGTTGCAGGTGAATATTAATATTGCTGCTCTTGGAGGATATTATTTGATCAACCAACATACGCTTGGCCTGGTTTATCACATCAGTATGGTTTCACCGCAGGCACTGGAAGCCAGGCGTAAGGTCATCAAAGAGACGATCCTTAGCTGGCTTCTGGTTGACCCTTCATCTACCGCGCGCGAATAAAACTGCCATCCAGCTGGCGGGTAAACAGAACCTGTTGATTATTTCCCGTATCAATGGTTAAGCCCGTCACCACGCCGCTGGCGTTCTGGCGGATTTTCACCATCTGCCCATTTTGCAAATTACTCAGTGGCTTATCCGCGCCTTCTACCTGCGCCATTGCATAGACATCGGTAGCGGGCAGTCCGTGGTCGCGGAACAGCTGCGCCATTGTTTTACCGGGTTCGACACGATAAGAGCGCCATTGATTGTCAATTCCGCTATCTGGCTGGAAAGGTTGCACTTGCGAGGTTTGCGGCTGCTCTTCCGGTTGGCCTTCCTGTATCGGTTCTGGAGCGACCGGAGCCACCTGATCAGGATCATTTTGTGGTGTGACTAATTGCGCCCGCAGCTGTTCTTCTGTCGGCGGTTGTGATTGCGACTGAATATCTAACTGTGCTTCACGCGTCACCACCGGCGCGTTTGGCGTATCATCAGACGGGAGTAGAAATCCGACCACCAATACAATAGCGGCAATAATGATCCCCCGACGATGCATCGGCGGTAGCGGGTCCATGAAGCGAAAATTGTCCGGCGCGTGCCAGACTTTCTCCAGGGTTGGTTTTAGTTCAAAGCGCCCGGGCATGGTTTCCTCCTGCTCCGCGTCTTGTTCCTCAATCATAGCCTATGAATAAGCTAACGCTATGATGTCCGTGGTAAACCCGCCTTTATTATATTCATACGGGATATTGCTATTGTTTCTTTTTCCCCGGGATTTGTCATCATTCCCGCGACAAAGTTTTACCCAAAGAAGTGTGGCTGATATGCTGCCCGCTACTTTATACCCTAAGAAAGGAAATACGATGACCACCCCAACTTTTGACACCATCGAAGCGCAAGCAAGCTACGGCATTGGTTTGCAGGTAGGGCAACAACTGAGTGAATCTGGCCTGGAAGGGCTGCTGCCAGAAGCACTGGTTGCAGGCATTGCCGATGCGCTGGAAGGCAAACATCCGGCTGTTCCGGTTGATGTGGTGCACCGCGCGCTGCGTGAAATCCACGAACGCGCCGATGCCGTTCGTCGTCAGCGTTTCCAGGCGATGGCTGCTGAAGGTGTGAAATACCTGGAAGAAAACGCCAAAAAAGAAGGTGTGAATAGCACCGAATCTGGCCTGCAATTCCGCGTGATCAATCAGGGGGAAGGCGCAATTCCGGCACGCACTGACCGCGTTCGTGTTCATTACACCGGAAAACTGATCGACGGCACCGTGTTTGACAGCTCCGTCGCTCGCGGCGAGCCAGCTGAATTCCCGGTTAACGGCGTGATCCCTGGCTGGATTGAAGCACTGACTCTGATGCCGGTAGGTTCTAAATGGGAACTGACTATCCCGCAGGAACTGGCCTATGGCGAGCGTGGCGCAGGCGCGTCCATCCCTCCGTTCAGCACCCTGGTGTTTGAAGTCGAACTGCTGGAAATCCTCTAAGCAGCGCATTCTGTTCCCCTCGAGCCAGAGGGGAGCAGGCATTCAGCAATAAACCCTTCAGTTTGCCAAATGGCGCTATTTTGTGTTGCAAAGACCACGTAAGCGTGTATTTTTGTGAGCTGTTTCGCGTTATCACCGTGATATGACACTCACTTTAAACATAAAATTAACATTAGATCTAAATCTTAGTATTCATCCCGCGTATTGTTACCTAATATCGATGAGTCCCGATACAGATTCGTCGTATCATAGACTGACTAAAGGCCGCAGAGCCTGAACAACACAGACAGGTACAGGAAGAAAAAAACATGGTAGATCAGGTAAAAGTCGTTGCCGATGATCAGGCTCCGGCTGAACAGTCGCTACGGCGCAATCTCACAAACCGACATATCCAGCTTATTGCCATTGGTGGGGCCATTGGTACGGGGCTGTTTATGGGGTCCGGTAAAACAATCAGCCTTGCCGGACCGTCGATCATCTTCGTTTATATGATCATCGGTTTTATGCTCTTTTTCGTGATGCGGGCAATGGGGGAATTGCTGCTTTCGAATCTGGAATACAAATCTTTTAGTGACTTCGCTTCCGATTTACTGGGGCCATGGGCGGGATATTTCACTGGCTGGACCTACTGGTTCTGCTGGGTGGTTACCGGTATGGCGGACGTGGTGGCCATCACTGCCTATGCTCAGTTCTGGTTCCCCGATCTCTCCGACTGGGTTGCCTCGCTGGCGGTGATAGTGCTGCTGCTGACGCTCAACCTCGCTACCGTGAAAATGTTCGGTGAGATGGAGTTCTGGTTTGCGATGATCAAAATTGTCGCCATCGTGTCACTGATTGTCGTCGGCCTGGTCATGGTCATGATGCACTTCCAGTCACCGACCGGTGTGGAAGCGTCGTTTGCGCATTTGTGGAATGACGGCGGCTGGTTCCCGAAAGGTTTAAGTGGCTTCTTTGCCGGATTCCAGATAGCGGTTTTCGCTTTCGTGGGGATTGAGCTGGTCGGTACAACCGCTGCGGAAACGAAAGATCCGGAGAAATCACTGCCACGTGCGATTAACTCCATTCCGATCCGTATCATTATGTTCTACGTCTTCGCGCTGATTGTGATTATGTCCGTGACGCCGTGGAGTTCGGTAGTCCCGGAGAAAAGCCCGTTCGTTGAACTTTTTGTATTGGTGGGTTTGCCTGCGGCTGCCAGCGTAATCAACTTTGTGGTGCTGACCTCTGCGGCGTCTTCCGCTAACAGCGGCGTCTTCTCTACCAGCCGTATGCTGTTTGGTCTGGCCCAGGAAGGTGTTGCGCCGAAAGCGTTCGCTAAACTTTCTAAGCGCGCCGTACCAGCGAAAGGGCTGACCTTCTCTTGTATCTGTCTGCTCGGCGGCGTGGTGATGTTGTATGTGAATCCAAGTGTAATTGGCGCGTTCACGATGATCACGACTGTTTCCGCGATTCTGTTTATGTTCGTCTGGACGATTATCCTTTGCTCATACCTGGTGTATCGCAAACAGCGTCCGCACCTGCATGAGAAATCAATCTACAAGATGCCGCTCGGTAAGCTGATGTGCTGGGTATGTATGGCGTTCTTTGTGTTCGTGATCGTGCTGCTGACACTGGAAGATGACACTCGCCAGGCGCTGCTGGTTACCCCGCTGTGGTTTATCGCGCTGGGGTTGGGCTGGTTGTTTATTGGTAAGAAGCGGACTGCTGAACTGCGGAAGTAACGGCTTTATCATGCTGGATGGCGCAATGCCATCCAGCTTTTAGATCACTCACCCGCCAGCGCGCGCGGGAACAGCACATTGTTTTCCAGACTGATGTGCTCCATCAGGTCATCAATCAGTTCATTAATACCGTTATACATCGCTTTCCAGGTGGTGCAGGCTTCCGGCGGCGGTGTGACGTTATTGGTAGTGTGTTTGATTACTTCCAGCAGTTCACCCGCTTCATCGTGCTCGCTTTCCATTACGCTAATTGGCCCCATCGCCTGGCTACCCATGCCTTGTTTGAGCATCGGGAAGAGGATCTGCTCTTCTTTCATCATGTGGCTGGAAAGCTCTTCATGCAGCATGGTCAGGTATTTTGTCAGCCCTTTTGGCACGCTCGGTTTGTCGGCGTGAACGCGTTCGACTTTAGTCGCTTGCAGAATCAGTTCCGGCAGTTGTTCACGGTGACGATCGTGGTAGCGCACGATGATATGGTCGATGATTTCCGCCAGTGGGGCGCTACGCCAGTCTTTCTCAATCGGTTGTTCAGCAAGCTTTGCCAGTTCGGCTTCAATGACGTCAACATCCAGTTCTTTACGTGCCGCCGCACGCGCCAGCGTTTGCTTACCGCCGCAGCAGTAATCCATATCATATTGACGAAACAGAGCCGAAGCGCGAGGAATAGAGAGCGCCAGTTCACCTAAAGGTTGGTCGCGATAAGCCATAGCTGATACCTCATTCTTAATAATATAAGATGTATTTTAAATGCATCTTTAAGGCAAATGCTATAACCCTTACGTAGCAGAGGCTTATTTAACTCACTGCCAGCGTGTCAACTTTCTGAGACAGATTCAGTTAAAGGCTTTTCCGGTTTGGCTCTGACCGCAATGACCACGCCAATCACTAACAGCGCGATACCGCTCAGCGTCATTAGCGGCGGCATTTGCTGGCGGAGTAAAAAGGTGTACAGCAAACCTGCCAGCGTTTCGAAAACAATCAACGGCCCAAGAATCACCGTTGGTAATCGCTGGCTGGCGACGTTCCAGCAGAGTGCGCCAACCCATGAGCAAAGCACGGCTATCGCAATCATCAGACTAATAAACACCAGCGGACGGGGGCCAAAAGGTAGGGAGAAGCCCGGCGTTTGCGTATTCAGCCAGTAACAGGCGACGAGATAACCGATGAGCGAAACCGGCAGCGTGACCAGCGCCTGCGCCGTTGCCCACATCATCGGATGTTTGTCTGGGTTTTCCCGCAGCCAACGGGCGTTGCGCAAGGCATACCACGCCCAGCAGACCACGGAAACTAACGCCAACACGATGCCAGAGGTATAACGTGCCCAGTCAAAATCGGGGAGTCCGTGGTCTAACTCAGCAATATTTACACATGCCAGGCCGATGCCAATACAAACCAGCGCCGGGGCGAGTTTCCCCCACGCGAGTTTACCGTCACGCTGGCTATAAAGCAGATTGGCGAAGACAGGAATCACCACCGGCAGGGTGCCGATAATCATCGTGGAAACAGGCGCGCCAGTACGTTGAATGGCACTGGCAAGGCAGAAGTAATAGATGAGGTTGCCCATCATGGTGAGCATCAAGGCGGTAAGCCAGTCGCGACGCGCCAACTGACGCAGACGCACGCGTCCCAGCCAGGCAATGGGCAGCGCAATTAACCCTAACGCCAGATAACGCCCCATCGACTGCAACATCGCCGGGTATTCCGGCACGATCAACGGCCCGACAAATATAAGCCCCCACATCAACCCTGCTAACAGGGCGTACAGCACGCCGCTAATCATTACTGGCATCCATTGGTCTGTCAGAAGAAAGTTCAGGAAGCAGACATGATTGCTCCCCGCATCCCGTCATTATCAGAGAGGATACGGGAGGATGCCACTTTAATTAACTAGTTATTAACATTAAAAAGATGGCTTACGCTCTCGGCTAATGTTGTCGTTGGGCGGCCAATCAATTTGCTAAGCGTTTTGCTGTCATCAAACAGGCCGCCTTTCGATGCGCCAACGTCAGAATCTGCCAGCATATCCGCCAGCCCGTCAGGCAGACCGACGCTTTTCAGCGCCGCGGCGAAATCAGCTTCGCTCAGGTTTTGATAGGTAACCTGTTTGCCGCTCTGTTTGGTGAGTTCCGCCGCTAACTGTGTCAGTGTCCAGGCGCTATCACCTGCCAGTTCATAAACCTTGCCTTCGTGACCTGCTTCGCTAATTACGCGCGCCGCAGCTACCGCATAATCAGCTCGCGTAGCTGAGGCAATTTTGCCATCGCCCGCGGCACCGATAAATACGCCGTGCTCCAGTGCTGCCGGGGCGCTGGCGAGATAGTTTTCGGTGTACCAGCCGTTGCGCAGCAAGGTGTAAGCGATGCCAGAAACAGCCAGCATTTTCTCCGTCTCGATGTGCTCATCGGCGAGGCCGAGCGGGGAGGTATCAGCATGTAGCAGGCTGGTATAAGCGATAAATTTCACGCCCGCCGCCTTAGCGGCATTAATAACATTTCGATGCTGCGGGGCACGTTGCCCCACTTCGCTGGAAGAGATCAGCAGCAGTTTTTCCACTCCCTGAAGCGCAGATGTCAGTGCGGCTTCATCGCCGTAGTCAGCCTGACGTACAGTAATGCCTTGCGCGCTCAATGCCTGCGCTTTTGCCGGGTTACGTGCGATAGCCACTATTTGGCTGGCAGGAACGGTTTTCAGTAAGGAGTTAATAACATGGTGACCAAGTTGGCCGGTTGCGCCGGTAATTGCGATCATGGGAAGCCTCCATCGGTTTGTCTTGTGTTTAAATACGCTACCACCTAAACTTACTTTTAGTAAGTACGTACAAAAAGGTAAGTATGAATGAGCCAGGCTAGCCTGTCGCAACAACTGAAAGAGGGTAACCTCTTCGCCGAACAGTGCCCGTCGCGCGAGGTGTTGAAACACGTCACCAGCCGTTGGGGGGTATTGATTCTGGTCGCGCTTCGCGAAGGTACGCACCGTTTTAGCGACCTGCGCCGCAAGATGGGTGGGGTGAGTGAAAAGATGCTTGCGCAGTCGTTACAGGCGTTAGAGCAGGATGGGTTTCTTAACCGTATCTCTTATCCGGTGGTGCCGCCGCATGTGGAATACAGCCTCACGCCGCTGGGCGAGCAGGTGAGCGAAAAGGTTGCTGCACTGGCGGACTGGATTGAGTTGAATTTGCCTGAGGTGCTGGCAGTGCGGGATGAACGTGCGGCATAACAGCCGGATGCGCTGCGCTTATTCGGCCTACGGTTCATGACCTGTAGGGCGGATAAGATGCAGCAGCACCGCATCCGCCAATAAATGCCGGATGCGGTTCATATCTATAGACGGGAAAAGTGTTTTACTTACTCAAATCCACCTGATAAATCGCAAAGCCGATATCATCGGTCGCGACTTTATTCATCGGATACTGCCCTTTCTCTTTAATAAACTCTGCGGCTTTATCTGACGGAGAGGTTTCGAAACGGATATCCAGTTTCTTATCGCCGGGAATCGGTGCTAAACGCCAGTTGTTATCTGCCGCCGGGTGAATTTCTCCCGCACGCTTCGACTCATCTGCAATCCACGCTGCCAGCACCGAGCGGTTCTCATCCGGTGAAGCAAAAGCGATATGGCTATCGCCCGTACCTGCAAATTTGCCGCCGTAAGCGCGATAGTTATTGGTGGCAACGAGGAACATCGCGTTCGGATCAAGCGGCTTGCCGTTAAAGGTCAGGTTCTTAATCCTTTCCGCATTGGCATTAACCACCTGGCACTCGCCGTCATAGCGAGCGGGCTGAGTAACATCAATCTGATAATTCACACCATCAATGACGTCAAAGTTATAGGTGCGGAAACCATCCCAGTTGATCAGTGACTGTGGTTTCGTGCTGTTGGGATCAATCTGGTTAAACTGTCCGGCGGAGCATTCCAGCCACTCTTTCACCTCTTTACCGCTGGCTTTCACCACAATCAGCGTATTGGGATAGAGGTAAAGATCGGCGGCGTTACGGAAGGTTAATTGGCCTTTTTCCACCTCCACATAGCTTGCCGGATCATTTTTGCGACCACCGACTTTAAACGGTGCGGCAGCTGAAAGCACCGGCAGTTTTGCCAGATCCGGATCGCCCTGAATGTAGTGTTCGACATACGCTTTTTGTGCATTATTCACCACCTGCACGGTCGGATCGTCCTGCACCAGCGCCAAATAGCTATACATATTGTCGGCAGATTTACCGATTGGTTTGCTGACAAACTGGCGTGTGGCGTTGTGATCGGCTTTAAGTGTTTCTACCAGCTTGCTGTCTTCCGCCGCGAGGGATTTTTTATTGGCGATATCGTAAATTGGCCGTGCTTCCGCTTTCGCCTGCGTCACCTGCCATTTTCCGCTGTCATTATTGAGTTGCAGATCGACCACGCCGAGATGATCGCCCCACATGCCCGGCATTACCGCCGGAACGCCGTTCAGCGTGCCTTTGGCGATATCAGCCCCTTTGATATTCGCAAAATCTTTACTCGGGAAGACGGCGTGAGCATGGCCAAACATAATGGCGTCAACGCCCGGAATTTCACTGAGATAATAAACTGAGTTTTCTGCCATCACTTTATACGGATCGGCAGAGAGACCAGAATGCGCCAAAACGACAACAAGATCGGCACCTTTCTCGCGCATTTCAGGTACGTACTTGCGCACAGTTTCCGTTATATCGTTAACGGTGACTTTGCCAGATAAATTAGCTTTATCCCATCCCATAATCTGCGGCGGTACGACGCCAATATAGCCAATCTTCAGCGTCTGTTTTTTTCCGTCTTTATCGATCACTTCGGTGTCTTTAATCAAATACGGTGTAAACATGGGCTGTTTGGTTTTAGCGTCAATGACGTTGGCATTTACATAAGGGAATTTCGCTCCTGCCAGTGCATTTTTCAGGTAATCCAGGCCGTAGTTAAACTCGTGGTTACCGAGTGTGCCGACAGTATAGTCCAGCGTATTTAATGCCTTATAGACAGGGTGAATATCTCCGGCTTTTAATCCTTTCGCCGACATGTAATCGGCCAGCGGACTCCCCTGGATCAAATCGCCATTATCGACCAGTACGCTGTTTTTCACTTCATTGCGGGCATCGTTAATCAGGCTTGCCGTACGTACCAGTCCGAATTTTTCCGTGGCGGTGTCTTTGTAATAATCGAAATCCATCATGTTGCTATGCAGATCAGTGGTTTCCATGATACGCAGATCGACCGTCGCTGCATTCACACTGGCGGCAATCAGCGTGGCCAGGAGCGTTGCGCTAAACTTAATCATCAGGGACATCCTTTTATCATCGGGAATTCGAAAGAAAAGGGAGAATAAACCTCTTACTTTTAGAACAGTGAAGAATGCCACAATTTAACGCTTTGAAAATGATGACACTATCACAGTTGGCGCATTCTTTAACGATAGGGTATAAGTAAAACAACAAGTTAACACCGCTCACAGAGACGAGGTGGAGAAATGTTAGATCAAGTATGCCAGCTTGCACGGAATGCAGGCGATGCCATTATGCAGGTCTACGACGGGACGAAACCGATGGACGTCGTCAGCAAAGCGGACAATTCTCCGGTAACGGCAGCGGATATTGCCGCACACACCGTTATCATGGACGGTTTACGTACGCTGACACCGGATATTCCGGTCCTTTCTGAAGAAGATCCTCCCGGTTGGGAAGTCCGTCAACACTGGCAGCGTTACTGGCTGGTAGACCCGCTGGATGGTACTAAAGAGTTTATTAAACGTAATGGTGAATTCACCGTTAATATTGCGCTCATCGACCACGGCAAACCGATTTTAGGTGTGGTGTATGCGCCGGTAATGAACGTAATGTACAGCGCGGCAGACGGCAAAGCCTGGAAAGAAGAGTGCGGTGTACGCAAGCAGATTCAGGTCCGCGATGCGCGCCCGCCGCTGGTGGTGATCAGCCGTTCCCATGCGGATGCGGAGCTGAAAGAGTATCTGCAACAGCTTGGCGAACATCAAACCACGTCTATCGGCTCTTCGCTGAAATTCTGCCTGGTGGCGGAAGGGCAGGCTCAACTCTATCCGCGTTTCGGGCCAACTAATATTTGGGATACCGCTGCCGGTCACGCAGTTGCGGCAGCGGCCGGAGCACACGTTCACGACTGGCAGGGTAAACCGCTGGATTATACCCCGCGCGAGTCGTTCCTGAATCCTGGGTTCAGAGTCTCTATTTATTAAATATATATGGCAGAAACAGTGTATTTCCTGATTCTGCCATCCTGATTTGTTTCCAACCTAAAAAGTTATAGATATAAAGGGATTGTATTTAAAGTGTAAATATTCTAACGTTAATAAGTTATGTTTTAATAATGAGCTTTTTTTGATAGTTTACTTCTTTAATAAGATATTTAATGGCGACATAGAATAACCAAATATAATAAGGTTGTCATATGTTACCCAAGATCAGACACAATAATTTTTTTGGTGCAGTGGAGTTATTTGTAAAGTCATCGCATACAAAAATACATTCAAATAATTTCTTTAATAATATTCAGCATGCATTTAAGAAAAGGGATTGGATTTCGAATTATGATAGTCTGTTAATTTTAAGGGAGTTCTTTCTTAGAGCAACACAGATTGATAAAAATAGTTATCAGGTGCTTTCATCAAAAGATGAAATCGTTCACGCCATGGATAATTTTCTTATCAGCTTCCGCCTTAAAGATAACGGTGCCGAATATACAATGACATTGCGAGGCACTGGATTTGAATACGAAGAAATCCCTATAACATTAAATGAGTATAACTCATTTATAGACTTTAAAAACCGTGAATTTCCACTAGCACAAAATAGAAGATTGTATGCCTATGATATTTTGCAGAAAAAACAGTCTGACATACCTGAAAGGATTAACGGTTATTTTCGGAAGGCGGCGGGTAACTTATCTTACGATTCTGCTTATTTGGAGAATGTAGTAAGCAAATTAAAACGGGGTAAATTTGAACTTGAAGGGCCAGAAGGTAGCATTAAAGAATGTGAAGGATGGTATTTTTGCGAGGAAATAAATAATAGAAATTATGCCATGGTCATAGAATCTTTGGGCTTTGCTCTTAAAATCTATGGAGGGGATGAGGAATTTC
Organism: Escherichia sp. MOD1-EC6021; assembly: GCF_002965245.1. Classification (NCBI taxonomy): domain Bacteria; kingdom Pseudomonadati; phylum Pseudomonadota; class Gammaproteobacteria; order Enterobacterales; family Enterobacteriaceae; genus Escherichia; species Escherichia sp. MOD1-EC6021. Next base: position 46,967 of record NZ_PTRU01000011.1, read on the forward strand.
GAACTGGCTCTTATATTTTTTTGCAGGGTGAAGATTACTCTCTTATTTATAATTTTCTGGTTAATGCAGGTTACCAACAAGTGGAAATAACCGAGCAAGTGGAAGCAATTATAAGTGCAAATCTGGCCGCAAACGGTAATTATACCGAAGAAAAGATTTCCGAGAAATATAAATCTACCATTGAAGCGTTTAAAAAAGAGGTAAAACCGTTAAACGCGAATAAGGGTTATTGATACTAGTATGAGTTCGGCGTAAAAACTCAGAGACTTAATTCCCCTATCCCATATATATCGATAGGGGAAATTTATTTTCCAGAATTTATGTTATTAACATTATTTGAGCAACTTTTGCAGCAGGTTCATCACTTGCTGCACCTCTTCCTGAGTGAGCGCACCGTCTTTGGCCCATTGCACTCGACCGTCTTTGCCCAGCACCGCTACAGCGGAACTTTCTTCATCCAGCTGCCAGGCACCGCGCGCGATGCCATTGCTATCGACAATAAACTGCGACCAGGGATAAAGCTTTTTATTACTCTCCAGACTGCTGCGCACAAACATGCCAGAACCCGGAATCGCGTCGTCGGTGTTCACAATGGTGGTGGTCTGGTAACGATCGTGCGGTAACTTTGCTGATTTAATCGCTTCAATCAGCGTCGCGTTTTTCTCTTTTGCAGAGGTGCGACCAGCAATATGTTGCAGTACTCGCACTTTTCCCACTAACTGCGCGCTGTTCCAGGTTTTGTAGCTAAACTGATCTTTATCAAGCACCAACTCGCCCCGATCGGTAATGCCTATCGGTGGCACTCGTTGACCGGTTTCAAACTGATGTGCGGAAGCCATCATCGGCAACAGCAGGCAGGTGAGTGCCAGAATCTTACGTAGGGTCATGGTGTATCCTTCTTATGATATGCAGGTGATCCGACCACTTGGGGTCTGACTTTTAATCATATGTGCTATTTATCGAATTTCCCGCAAGTGTGATGCCAGTTTGCGGTCAAGCGCACAAATCATATGAAAAATGAATGCTTATACTGAAGACCGCGCTTCGGTAAAAAGATAATTCTGAATAATTGTAACCTTTAGGTAAAAAAAGTTATACGCGGTGGAAACATTACCCGGATAGTCTATAGTCACTAAGCATTAAAATTTGCGCCTCATAATAGTTGGGCCGATTGTGGCACCGCAAAGGCGTAATACTCAGCAGGAGATAACAATGAAAATTTTCCAACGGTACAACCCACTGCAGGTGGCGAAGTACGTAAAGATCCTGTTCCGTGGACGGTTATACATCAAGGACGTTGGCGCTTTTGAATTTGATAAGGGTAAGATTCTTATCCCAAAAGTGAAGGATAAGCTGCATTTGTCAGTGATGTCCGAAGTTAACCGTCAGGTTATGCGTCTGCAAACAGAGATGGCTTAACCAAAGTGCTATGCAGTAAATAAGACGGCTCCTGATTCAGGAGCCGTTGATGTTTCTTGGGGTTACGCGACGTTTTCTTCTTTATCTTTAACGTCAGGCAGTTTGGGCGAAAGGGCGGTGGCCTTGCTGTCGATCCGCGTTACCAGCAACTGGTCGATGCGGTAGTTATCGATATCCACCACTTCAAATTTGTAGCCGGCGAATTTCACCGAGTCGGTGCGTTTCGGGATTTTACGCAGCATAAACATCATAAAGCCGCCGATGGTTTCGTAGTTGCCTGACTGCGGGAACTCATCAATATCCAGCACACGCATTACGTCGTCAATCGGGGTGCCGCCATCAATCAACCATGAGTTCTCATCACGGGCGACAATCTGCTCTTCCAGTCCCTGACCGACCAGATCGCCCATTAGTGTGGTCATTACGTCGTTGAGGGTGATGATCCCAACGACCAGCGCGTACTCGTTCATGATCACCGCGAAGTCTTCACCCGCAGTTTTAAAACTTTCCAATGCCTCTGAAAGGGTTAATGTATCCGGCACAATCAGCGTGTTGCGAATTTGTACGCCGCTGTTCAGTGCCAGGCTTTGGTTAGCCAGCACGCGGTTCAGCAGGTCTTTAGAATCGACATAGCCGATGATGTGGTCAATATCTTCATTACAGACGAGGAACTTAGAGTGCGGATGTTCCGCCACCTTATTCTTCAGACTTTGCTCATCTTCGTGGAGATCAAACCAAATCACGTTTTCACGCGGTGTCATTGAAGACGGAACGGTACGGGATTCTAGTTCAAAGACGTTTTCAATCAGCTCGTGTTCCTGTTTACGTAACACGCCCGCCAGCGCACCGGCTTCCACTACCGCGTAGATGTCATCAGAAGTGATGTCATCTTTACGTACCATTGGCAGTTTGAAAATACGGAAGATCATGTTCGCCAGGCCGTTGAAGAACCACACCAGCGGGGTGCAAACGTACAGGCAGAAGCGCATCGGGTTGATGATACGCAAAGCCACCGCTTCTGGCGCAATCATACCGATGCGTTTCGGAGTTAAATCCGCAAACAGGATAAACATGCCAGTTACTAACGAGAAAGAGAGAATAAAGCTCAGTTGCTCAGAGAGTTCCGCCGACATATAGCGGGAGAACAGGCTGTGAAAAGCTGGAGAAAACGCCGCATCACCGACAATACCGCCGAGAATCGCCACTGCGTTAAGACCGATTTGTACCACGGTAAAGAACATGCCAGGATTTTCTTGCATATTCAGAACGCGTTGGGCATTTATATTGCCTTCATCAGCCAGCAGTTTTAGTTTGATTTTGCGTGAAGCGGCAAGTGAGATCTCGGACATCGAGAAGAACGCACTTACAGCGATCAAGCAGAGTATGACAAAAATACTGTTTAACATATCTTATCCGACCTTTCAGGCCAGATCCTCGGAAGGGGAAGTTGATTAATTTGTGTGAAATACACATTGAAAGCCGATTCGAAGAAAGTGAACCGGCATTTTCAGTGGCTAGTATAGCGTAAGGTACTGTAAAGTCGCCAGAGGGTTAAAATTCAGACGACTGATAAATGCAAAACTGCCTGATGCGCTATGCTGTTCAGGCCTACGAAGTCTCTGCAATACATTGAATTTTGAGGATTTTGTAGACCTGGCAAGGCGTTTACGCCGCATCCGGCATAAACAAAGCTCACTTTATCAACAATCTGAATTTGTAACCGTAACGCTATGCTTCCGGCGGCAGACAGACGCCAATTCCGCCAATTCCACAGTAACCATATGGGTTTTTATGCAGATATTGCTGGTGGTCATCTTCGGCATAATAAAATGGTGAGGCGTTAGCGATTTCCGTGGTGATGTGACGATCGTCATCGGCGGCAAGCATCGCCGCCTGAAAACGCTCCAGACTGGCACGAGCGGCGGCATCCTGTTCTGGGGTCAGCGGATAAATCGCTGAACGATACTGCGTGCCGTGGTCATTGCCCTGACGCATTCCCTGGGCGGGATCGTGATTCTCCCAAAATACTTGTAGCAACTGCTCATAGCTGATGACGGAAGGATCGTAAACAATGCGCACCGCTTCGGCATGACCAGTATCACCGGAGCACACTTCCCGATAAGTGGGGTTTGGCGTATATCCGCCGGTGTAACCTGCGGCGGTGCTGTAAACGCCGGGTAACTGCCAGAACAGACGCTCCACACCCCAGAAACAACCCATCGCAAAAATGGCAATCTCCATTCCGTCAGGTACATTGGTCATTGAGTGACCATTGACCGCATGCAGCGTGGCTACGGGCATCGGGGTGTTACGTCCAGGCAGGGCATCGGCGGGGGAAACCAGATGCTTTTTATCAAATAAACTCATGGTGTCGCTCTCCCGAAAATCGGTCATTGGGGTTAAGGTTGTAACAAGAGACGTATTTGCACACAATAACCACCGTGAATAGGTCTAAAGTAAAACATAAGAAATATTTGGGGTTTAGTCTGCTTTTTAATCCATATTACTGGATTTTTGTTAAGCCGTTTAACGGCGTTCCAGGGGCAGGAATAAAGGATATTCAGGAGAAAATGTGCGCTATATCCGACAGTTATGCTGTGTAAGCTTACTCTGCTTAAGCGGATCTGCCGTCGCCGCGAACGTCCGTCTACAGGTCGAAGGGTTATCGGGACAACTGGAAAAGAACGTTCGTGCACAGCTTTCAACAATTGAAAGTGATGAAGTGACGCCAGACCGTCGCTTTCGCGCACGCGTCGATGATGCCATCCGCGAAGGTCTGAAAGCGCTGGGTTATTACCAGCCGACCATTGAATTTGATCTCCGTCCACCGCCAAAGAAAGGGCGGCAGGTATTGATCGCCAAAGTCACGCCAGGCGTGCCGGTGTTAATTGGCGGCACCGATGTGGTATTGCGCGGCGGCGCGCGGACCGATAAAGACTATTTGAAATTGCTCGATACTCGCCCGGCTATTGGTACGGTACTGAACCAGGGCGATTATGAAAATTTCAAAAAGTCCTTAACCAGCATTGCGTTGCGTAAAGGTTATTTCGATAGCGAATTTACCAAAGCGCAGCTGGGCATTGCGCTCGGCCTGCATAAAGCCTTCTGGGATATTGATTATAACAGTGGCGAACGTTACCGCTTTGGGCATGTGACCTTTGAAGGATCACAAATCCGCGATGAATACTTGCAAAATCTGGTGCCGTTTAAAGAGGGCGATGAGTACGAGTCGAAAGATCTCGCGGAACTGAACCGCCGACTTTCTGCTACCGGCTGGTTTAACTCGGTGGTGGTTGCACCACAATTTGATAAAGCGCGCGAAACGAAAGTATTACCGTTGACGGGCGTGGTTTCGCCGCGCACAGAAAACACCATCGAAACCGGGGTCGGTTACTCTACAGACGTGGGACCGCGCGTGAAAGCGACGTGGAAAAAACCATGGATGAACTCTTACGGTCACAGTCTGACCACCAGTACCAGTATTTCCGCGCCGGAACAGATCCTCGACTTCAGCTATAAAATGCCGCTGCTGAAGAACCCGCTGGAACAATATTATTTGGTGCAGGGCGGTTTTAAGCGCACTGACCTGAACGATACCGAGTCTGACTCCACGACGCTGGTGGCTTCTCGCTACTGGGATCTTTCCAGCGGCTGGCAGCGTGCCATTAACCTGCGCTGGAGTCTCGACCACTTTACCCAGGGTGAAATTACCAACACCACGATGCTGTTTTATCCGGGGGTGATGATTAGCCGCACGCGTTCTCGTGGTGGCCTGATGCCAACCTGGGGCGACTCGCAACGTTACTCTATCGACTACTCCAACACGGCCTGGGGCTCGGATGTCGATTTCTCCGTTTTCCAGGCGCAGAACGTCTGGATCCGCACACTGTACGATCGCCATCGTTTTGTGACACGCGGCACGCTGGGCTGGATTGAAACGGGTGATTTCGACAAAGTACCGCCGGATCTGCGTTTCTTCGCCGGGGGCGACCGCAGTATTCGTGGCTACAAATACAAATCTATCGCCCCGAAATACGCCAACGGTGACCTGAAAGGGGCATCGAAGTTGATAACCGGATCGCTGGAGTACCAGTACAACGTGACCGGAAAATGGTGGGGCGCGGTGTTTGTCGATAGTGGCGAAGCGGTAAGCGATATTCGCCGTAGCGACTTTAAAACCGGTACTGGGGTTGGCGTGCGCTGGGAATCGCCGGTCGGGCCAATCAAACTCGATTTTGCCGTACCGGTCGCAGATAAAGACGAGCACGGGTTACAGTTTTACATCGGTCTGGGGCCAGAATTATGAGTTTATGGAAAAAAATCAGCCTCGGCGTGGTTATCGTTATCTTACTGTTGCTGGGAGCGGTGGCGTTTCTGGTGGGCACCACCAGCGGCCTGCATCTGGTATTTAAAGCGGCGGATCGCTGGGTGCCGGGGCTGGATATTGGCAAGGTCACCGGCGGCTGGCGCGATCTCACCTTGTCTGACGTTCGTTATGAGCAGCCAGGCGTGGCGGTAAAAGCGGGCAATCTCCATCTGGCGGTCGGGCTGGATTGTCTGTGGAACAGTAGCGTTTGTATTAATGACCTGGCGCTGAAAGACATTCAGGTCAACATCGACAGTAAAAAAATGCCCCCTTCTGAACAGGTTGAAGAAGAGGAAGATAGCGGGCCGCTGGATCTCTCCACGCCGTATCCCATCACCCTGACGCGGGTGGCGCTGGATAACGTCAACATCAAGATTGATGACACCACGGTATCGGTGATGGACTTCACCTCCGGCCTGAACTGGCAGGAGAAAACCCTGACCCTGAAACCGACGTCGCTGAAAGGCCTGTTGATTGCTTTGCCGAAAGTGGCGGAAGTGGCGCAGGAAGAGGTGGTCGAACCGAAGATTGAAAATCCGCAGCCGGATGAAAAACCGCTCGGCGAAACGCTGAAAGATCTCTTTTCTCGCCCGGTATTGCCGGAAATGACCGACGTGCATTTGCCGCTCAACCTGAATATTGAAGAGTTTAAGGGCGAGCAGTTGCGCGTGACAGGCGACACGGACATCACCGTGAGCACCATGCTGCTGAAAGTGAGCAGCATCGACGGTAATACCAAACTGGACGCCCTGGATATCGATTCCAATCAAGGGATCGTCAACGCCAGCGGCACGGCGCAGCTATCAGACAACTGGCCGGTGGATATCACCCTCAACAGCACACTGAACGTGGAGCCGCTGAAAGGCGAAAAGGTGAAGCTGAAAGTGGGTGGTGCGCTGCGCGAACAGCTGGAGATAGGCGTTAACCTTTCTGGCCCGGTAGATATGGATCTGCGCGCCCAGACGCGGCTGGCAGAAGCTGGATTGCCGCTCAACGTGGAAGTGAACAGCAAACAGCTTTACTGGCCGTTCACTGGTGAGAAGCAATATCAGGCGGATGATCTGAAACTGAAACTCACCGGTAAAATGACCGATTACACGCTCTCTATGCGCACGGCAGTGAAGGGACAGGAGATCCCGCCAGCCACCATTACCCTTGATGCCAAAGGTAATGAACAGCAGGTCAATCTCGACAAACTTACCGTCGCGGCGCTGGAAGGGAAAACTGAACTCAAGGTGTTGCTCGACTGGCAGCAGGCAATTAGCTGGCGCGGTGAGTTAACGCTTAATGGCATTAACACCGCGAAAGAGTTCCCGGAGTGGCCGTCGAAACTCAATGGTTTGATTAAAACGCGCGGTAGTCTGTATGGCGGCACCTGGCAGATGGACGTGCCGGAGTTGAAGCTGACCGGTAACGTCAAACAGAACAAAGTGAATGTTGACGGTACACTAAAAGGCAACAGTTACATGCAGTGGACCATCCCTGGGTTGCATCTGGAACTGGGGCCAAACAGTGCCGAAGTGAAAGGTGAACTGGGGGTAAAAGATCTCAATCTTGATGCCACCATCAACGCGCCGGGGCTGGATAATGCGCTACCAGGACTGGGTGGTACAGCGAAAGGGTTGGTGAAAGTACGCGGCACGGTGGAAGCACCGCAGCTGCTGGCCGATATCACCGCGCGCGGTCTGCGCTGGCAGGAACTTTCCGTGGCGCAGGTTCGCGTAGAAGGTGATATCAAATCCACCGACCAGATTGCGGGTAAACTCGACGTGCGCGTTGAGCAAATCTCGCAGCCGGATGTGAATATCAACCTCGTCACCCTGAATGCAAAAGGTAGTGAAAAGCAGCATGAGTTACAGTTGCGGATTCAGGGTGAGCCGGTTTCCGGGCAGCTTAATCTGGCAGGCAGTTTTGATCGCAAAGAAGAACGCTGGAAGGGAACACTTAGCAATACCCGCTTCCAGACGCCGGTCGGTCCGTGGTCGCTGACCCGCGATATTGCGCTGGATTACCGCAATCAGGAGCAAAAAATCAGCATCGGGCCACACTGCTGGCTTAACCCGAATGCAGAACTGTGCGTGCCACAAACCATTGATGCCGGGGCTGAAGGGCGTGCGGTGGTGAATCTCAACCGCTTCGACCTGGCCATGCTGAAACCGTTTATGCCAGAAACCACTCAGGCCAGCGGTATCTTCACGGGTAAAGCGGATGTCGCCTGGGACACCACCAAAGAGGGACTGCCGCAGGGCAGTATCACCCTTTCGGGGCGTAACGTGCAGGTAACGCAAACCGTCAACGATGCGGCGCTGCCCGTGGCGTTTCAGACGCTGAATCTGACGGCGGAGTTACGTAACAACCGTGCCGAATTGGGCTGGACCATTCGCCTGACCAATAACGGCCAGTTTGATGGACAGGTGCAGGTGACCGATCCGCAAGGCCGCCGTAATCTTGGTGGCAACGTCAATATCCGTAACTTCAACCTTGCGATGATAAACCCCATCTTTACCCGTGGGGAAAAAGCAGCGGGGATGGTGAGTGCCAACTTACGTCTGGGTGGTGATGTACAAAGCCCGCAGTTGTTTGGGCAGCTCCAGGTTACGGGGGTGGATATCGACGGCAACTTTATGCCGTTTGATATGCAGCCGAGCCAGCTTGCGGTCAACTTTAACGGTATGCGCTCGACTCTTGCCGGTACCGTGCGGACCCAGCAGGGTGAGATCTACCTGAACGGCGACGCCGACTGGAGCCAGATTGAAAACTGGCGGTCGCGGGTAACAGCGAAGGGCAGTAAAGTGCGTATCACCGTGCCGCCGATGGTACGAATGGATGTATCACCAGATGTTGTATTCGAGGCTACACCAAACCTGTTTACCCTTGATGGTCGCGTGGATGTCCCGTGGGCGCGCATCGTAGTGCACGATCTGCCGGAAAGCGCGGTGGGTGTCTCCAGCGATGTGGTGATGCTTAACGATAACCTGCAACCGGAAGAGCCGAAAACGGCGTCGATTCCGATTAACAGCAACCTGATTGTCCACGTTGGCAACAATGTGCGCATTGACGCCTTTGGCCTGAAAGCGCGGCTGACGGGCGATCTTAACGTCGTACAGGATAAACAAGGGCTGGGCCTGAACGGGCAGATCAACATCCCTGAAGGTCGCTTCCATGCCTATGGTCAGGATCTGATTGTGCGTAAGGGTGAGCTACTGTTCTCTGGTCCGCCGGATCAACCGTATCTTAATATCGAAGCTATTCGTAACCCGGATGCTACAGAAGACGACGTAATCGCCGGAGTTCGCGTCACTGGTCTGGCGGACGAACCGAAAGCGGAGATCTTCTCTGACCCGGCCATGTCGCAACAGGCCGCGCTTTCCTACCTGCTACGTGGACAAGGGTTGGAGAGCGATCAGAGTGACAGTGCGGCGATGACCTCAATGCTGATTGGTCTGGGGGTTGCACAAAGTGGTCAGATTGTGGGTAAAATCGGCGAGACGTTTGGCGTAAGCAATTTAGCGCTCGACACAGAGGGAGTAGGCGACTCCTCCCAGGTGGTGGTCAGCGGCTATGTATTGCCAGGTCTGCAAGTGAAATACGGCGTGGGTATATTTGACTCAATAGCAACACTCACGTTACGTTATCGCCTGATGCCTAAGCTATATCTGGAAGCCGTGTCTGGTGTAGACCAGGCACTGGATTTGCTCTATCAGTTCGAGTTTTAGCAATGCGAATATTTGTCTACGGCAGTTTACGCCACAAACAAGGCAACAGTCACTGGATGACCAATGCCCAGTTACTGGGTGATTTCAGTATCGATAACTACCAGTTGTATAGCCTGGGCCACTATCCAGGCGCAGTTCCGGGGAACGGAACAGTACACGGTGAAGTTTATCGTATTGACAACGCCACGCTGGCCGAACTTGATGCCTTGCGCACCAGGGGCGGTGAATACGCGCGCCAGTTGATTCAGACGCCGTACGGGAGTGCATGGATGTACGTTTATCAACGACCCGTCGATGGATTAAAGCTAATTGAAAGCGGCGACTGGTTAGACAGGGATAAGTAATAATAAAAGCACGCCACCTTTGGGTGGCGTTGTTTTATGCGATGTATCTCGCGATTTTTTTTGTAACTTCCCTATCTTTAGCTTTTCTCTCCGAGCCGCTTTCCATATCCGTAAACGCATAAAAAACTCTGCTGGCGTTCACAATTACGTAGGGGTAAAACGGGGGCATGCTTTGAACGGTGAGAATGAGTGAGGTCGGCTAATTTCCAGCAAGCGGCTATGAACAGCAAAATGGTGGTCGTGTTTGCTTGTTCTTACCGTTCAAGCCTTGCAAGCGCTGAGAATAATGATAGGGGAATAGAGAGTTTATTTATCGCGGGCATAAAAAACCCTTACTAACCGAAGCCCGGCGTTCAGGGTTATGGCACTAGAAGAACTTATTTATTCTTTGCGCGCTCGAAGGAGGCAACGATTTCAGCTTTAGCGGCTTCTGCGTTTTCCCAGCCTTCAACTTTCACCCACTTGCCTTTTTCGAGGTCTTTGTAGTGCTCGAAGAAGTGAGCGATCTGTGCTTTCAGCAGTTCAGGCAGATCGTTAACGTCTTTGATGTGATCGTATTCTTTGCTCAGCTTGGTGTGCGGAACAGCAATCAGTTTCGCATCTTCACCAGCTTCGTCGGTCATTTTCAGAACGCCAACCGGACGGCAGCGAATCACAGAACCTGGCTGCAGCGGGTACGGAGTCGGGACCAGTACGTCAACCGGGTCACCGTCCAGAGACAGGGTGTGGTTGATGTAACCGTAGTTGCACGGATAGAACATCGCGGTGGACATGAAGCGGTCAACGAACAGTGCGCCGCTCTCTTTGTCGATTTCGTATTTGATCGGATCTGCGTTAGCCGGGATCTCAATAACAACGTAGATGTCTTCCGGCAGATCTTTACCCGCAGGGACGTTGAGTAAGCTCATGTCTGTTTCCTTTAAAAATATGTGGCAAACAAGTGCCGAGTATTATAGCCAACTCGCGCCGAATGTCTTCGCTTGTTTTCGTCTTCATTTTCCTTTTTCGCCAGTTTTAAGAAGGTTTACAGAGCAGGAAAATCCATAACCGTAGCCGCATTTTTCATAGTGAGATGAAAGCGATTACAAACTTGTGATTAACGTTTTATTTACTTTTTTGAAGTGTGATGTAACGCAATCCGTTACATAACGAATTGTCTATAGTTTTTTCGCGAACATCTTTTCACCAATAATAATTACCCCGACGAGGACAACCCTATGTGGAAACGCTTACTTGTAGTCTCTGCAGTCTCGGCAGCCATGTCGTCTATGGCGTTGGCTGCTCCATTAACCGTTGGATTTTCGCAGGTCGGATCGGAATCCGGCTGGCGCGCCGCAGAAACCAATGTGGCGAAAAGTGAAGCCGAAAAGCGCGGAATTACGTTGAAAATTGCCGATGGTCAGCAAAAGCAGGAAAACCAGATTAAAGCGGTACGTTCCTTCGTTGCACAAGGGGTGGATGCGATCTTTATCGCTCCGGTGGTGGCGACTGGTTGGGAACCGGTATTAAAAGAGGCGAAAGATGCCGAAATCCCGGTCTTCTTGCTTGACCGTTCCATCGATGTGAAAGACAAATCTCTCTATATGACCACCGTCACTGCCGACAACATCCTCGAAGGCAAATTGATCGGTGACTGGCTGGTAAAAGAAGTGAATGGCAAACCATGCAACGTGGTGGAGCTGCAGGGCACCGTTGGGGCCAGCGTCGCCATTGACCGTAAGAAAGGCTTTGCCGAAGCCATTAAGAATGCGCCAAATATCAAAATTATCCGCTCGCAGTCAGGTGACTTTACCCGTAGTAAAGGCAAAGAAGTGATGGAGAGCTTTATCAAAGCGGAAAACAACGGCAAAAACATCTGCATGGTTTACGCCCATAACGATGACATGGTGATTGGTGCAATTCAGGCAATTAAAGAAGCGGGCCTGAAACCGGGCAAAGATATCCTCACGGGTTCCATTGACGGTGTGCCGGACATCTACAAAGCGATGATTGATGGCGAAGCGAACGCCAGCGTTGAACTGACGCCGAATATGGCAGGCCCTGCTTTTGACGCGCTGGAGAAATACAAAAAAGACGGCACCCTGCCTGAAAAGCTGACGCTGACCAAATCCACCCTTTACCTGCCTGATACCGCAAAAGAAGAGTTAGAGAAGAAGAAAAATATGGGGTATTGAGGGGCATCAATGCCTGATGCCGACTTGTGGGCCGCCGGATAAGGCATTCACGCCGCATCCGGCGGTTGTGCGAGATGCCTGATGCGACGCTGTTGTGTCTTATCTGGCGCACGCTTTACTACGGGGGAAACTATGAATACTAACCAACACCAGGAAATCCTCCGCACCGAAGGATTAAGTAAATTTTTCCCCGGCGTCAAAGCGTTAGACAACGTTGATTTCAGCCTGCGCCGTGGTGAAATCATGGCGCTGCTCGGTGAAAACGGGGCGGGAAAATCAACGCTAATCAAAGCATTAACCGGTGTCTACCACGCCGATCGTGGCACCATCTGGCTGGAAGGCCAGACTATCTCACCGAAAAATACCGCCCACGCACAACAACTCGGCATCGGCACCGTCTATCAGGAAGTCAACCTGCTACCCAATATGTCGGTCGCTGATAATCTATTCATAGGTCGCGAACCCAAACGTTTCGGCCTTCTACGCCGTAAAGAGATGGAAAAGCGCGCTACCAAACTGATGGCATCGTATGGTTTCTCCCTCGATGTGCGTGAACCGCTCAACCGCTTTTCAGTGGCGATGCAGCAAATCGTCGCTATTTGTCGGGCTATCGATCTCTCCGCCAAAGTGTTAATCCTCGATGAACCTACCGCCAGCCTCGATACCCAAGAAGTAGAGTTGCTGTTTGGCCTGATGCGCCAGCTTCGCGATCGCGGTGTCAGCTTGATCTTCGTCACTCACTTTCTCGATCAGGTTTATCAGGTCAGCGATCGGATCACCGTCTTACGCAACGGCAGTTTCGTTGGCTGTCGGGAAACTCGTGAGCTACCACAAATCGAACTGGTGAAAATGATGCTGGGGCGCGAGCTGGATACCCATGCGCTACAGCGTGCCGGAAGAACATTGCTGAGTGACAATCCTGTTGCCGCATTTAAAGATTACGGCAAGAAAGGAACGATCGCGCCGTTTGATCTGGAAGTACGTCCTGGTGAGATCGTCGGGCTGGCAGGTTTGCTGGGATCAGGGCGGACAGAAACCGCTGAAGTGATCTTCGGCATCAAACCAGCCGATAGCGGCACGGCGCTGATCAAAGGCAAACCGCAAACGCTACGATCGCCACATCAGGCTTCGGTACTGGGCATCGGCTTTTGCCCGGAAGACAGGAAAACTGATGGCATCATCGCCGCCGCCTCAGTGCGGGAAAATATCATCCTCGCTCTCCAGGCCCAGCGCGGCTGGCTACGGCCGATTTCCCGTAAAGAACAGCAAGAGATTGCCGAACGTTTTATCCGTCAGCTGGGCATTCGTACTCCTTCCACCGAACAACCGATTGAATTTCTCTCCGGCGGCAATCAGCAAAAAGTGTTGCTCTCACGCTGGCTGCTGACTCGTCCGCAGTTTCTGATCCTCGATGAGCCAACGCGTGGCATTGACGTTGGCGCCCATGCCGAGATTATTCGCCTGATTGAAACGCTGTGCGCCGATGGTCTGGCGCTGCTGGTGATCTCTTCCGAACTGGAAGAGCTGGTGGGCTATGCCGATCGGGTGATTATCATGCGCGATCGCAAACAGGTGGCGGTGATCCCGCTGGCAGAGCTTTCCGTTCCGGCGATCATGAACGCCATTGCGGCGTAAGGAGAACAGTGTGATGCCTCAATCTCTCCCGGACACCGCACCGTCGAAAAAGCGCTTTCGCTGGCCGACGGGGATGCCGCAGTTGGTGGCGCTGTTGTTGGTGCTGGTGGTCGACAGCCTGGTGGCACCGCATTTCTGGCAGGTAGTGCTTCAGGATGGCCGCCTGTTCGGTAGCCCCATCGACATTCTTAATCGCGCTGCCCCCGTAGCGCTATTGGCGATTGGCATGACGCTGGTGATCGCCACCGGTGGCATTGATCTCTCCGTGGGGGCGGTAATGGCTATTGCCGGAGCAACCACCGCCGCGATGACGGTAGCGGGATTTAGCGTACCGATTGTGCTGCTCAGTGCGTTAGGTACTGGAATTCTGGCTGGATTGTGGAACGGCATACTGGTGGCGATCCTCAAAATTCAGCCGTTTGTTGCCACTTTGATCCTAATGGTCGCTGGACGAGGTGTGGCGCAATTGATCACCTCTGGGCAGATCGTCACGTTCAACTCGCCGGATCTCTCATGGTTCGGCAGCGGATCGCTATTGTTCCTGCCAACGCCGGTCATTATCGCGGTGCTGACGCTTCTTTTCTTCTGGCTGTTGACCCGCAAAACGGCGCTGGGGATGTTTATTGAAGCCGTTGGCATCAACATTCGGGCGGCAAAAAATGCCGGAGTCAACACACGAATCATCGTCATGCTCACCTACGTATTGAGCGGGCTGTGTGCGGCGATTGCAGGCATTATCGTGGCGGCGGATATTCGCGGTGCCGATGCCAATAATGCCGGGTTATGGTTGGAGCTGGACGCCATTCTTGCGGTGGTCATCGGTGGCGGATCGCTGATGGGCGGGCGCTTTAACCTGCTGCTCTCGGTGGTAGGGGCGCTGATTATTCAGGGAATGAACACCGGAATTTTACTTTCGGGCTTCCCGCCGGAGATGAACCAGGTGGTGAAAGCAGTGGTGGTGCTTTGCGTGCTGATTGTTCAGTCGCAACGCTTTATCAGTCTGATTAAAGGAGTGCGTAGCCGTGATAAAACGTAACTTGCCACTGATGATCACCATCGGCGTCTTTGTGTTGGGCTATTTCTATTGTTTAACACAGTTTCCCGGTTTTGCTTCCACGCGGGTGATCTGCAATATCCTGACCGATAACGCTTTTCTTGGGATCATCGCCGTTGGCATGACCTTTGTGATCCTCTCCGGTGGGATCGATCTCTCCGTCGGTTCGGTGATCGCCTTTACCGGCGTGTTTCTGGCAAAAGTGATTGGCGATTTCGGCCTCTCGCCGCTGCTGGCGTTTCCACTGGTGCTGGTGATGGGCTGTGCCTTCGGTGCATTTATGGGGCTTCTGATCGACGCGCTGAAGATCCCCGCGTTCATCATTACCCTGGCAGGAATGTTCTTTTTGCGCGGCGTCAGCTATCTCGTTTCGGAAGAATCGATCCCGATAAACCATCCCATTTATGACACGCTCTCAAGCCTTGCATGGAAAATCCCTGGTGGTGGTCGCTTAAGTGCGATGGGGTTACTGATGCTGGCGGTGGTAGTTATCGGCATATTCCTCGCGCATCGTACCCGTTTTGGTAATCAGGTATATGCCATTGGTGGCAACGCGACGTCGGCGAACCTGATGGGGATTTCCACTCGCAGCACCACTATTCGCATTTATATGCTCTCCACCGGGCTGGCAACACTGGCGGGGATAGTCTTCTCGATTTATACCCAGGCTGGATATGCGTTGGCGGGCGTAGGTGTGGAACTGGACGCTATCGCGTCGGTGGTGATTGGCGGTACACTTTTGAGCGGTGGCGTTGGAACGGTATTAGGGACGCTTTTTGGCGTGGCGATTCAAGGGCTAATTCAGACTTATATAAACTTTGACGGCACGCTGAGTTCCTGGTGGACGAAAATCGCCATCGGCATTTTGCTGTTCATTTTTATTGCCTTACAGCGTGGATTAACGGTGCTGTGGGAGAATCGCCAGAGTTCGCCAGTGACAAGAGTCAATATTGCGCAGCGATAAAAACGCCTCTCCGTATGGAGAGGCGCAGGAGATTACGCGTCCGGGAACTCACGGATAAAGCGTTCGACATCTTCAACCATATGGTCGTTGCCGACAAAGAATGAACGGCGCTGGTGCAGGGTTTCCGGGATGATATCCAGAATACGCTCTTTGCCATCACTCGCTTTACCGCCCGCTTGTTCCGCCAGGAATGCCATCGGGTTGCACTCATACAGCAAACGCAGTTTACCGTCCGGGTGGCTGGCGGTGCTTGGGTAGAGATAAATCCCACCTTTCAGCAGGTTACGGTGGAAATCTGCGACCAGAGAACCGATATAACGTGAGGTATATGGACGGTTGGTGGACTTATCTTCTTCCTGGCAGAATTTAATGTACTTCTTCACCCCGTTTGGAAACTTAATGTAGTTCCCTTCGTTGATGGAGTAGGTTTTGCCTTTCTCCGGGAAGCGCATCCGTTCCTGGCACAGGCAGAAAACGCCAAGCGAAGGATCGTAAGTAAAGGCGTGAACACCGCATCCGGTGGTGTAAACCAACATGGTAGAGGAGCCGTATACCACGTAACCTGCCGCAACCTGTTTGTTACCAGGCTGGAGGAAGTCTTCTTCCGTTACCGGCGTACCGACAGGGGTAACACGGCGGTAAATGGAGAAAATGGTACCGACAGAGACGTTAACATCGATGTTGGACGAGCCATCCAGTGGGTCCATCAGCACCACGTATTTTGCGTGTTCACAGCCTTCAAAGACGACAATCTCATCTTCTTCTTCAGAGGCAATGCCCGCAACGATATCGCGTGCTTTAAGTGCGGCTTTCAGTTTTTCATTAGCGAACAAGTCGAGTTTCTGCTGAACCTCGCCCTGCACGTTCTCAGCACCGCTGGCACCCAGGATATCAACCAGTCCTGCTTTGTTGATATCGCGATGGATAATCTTGGCGCCCAGTTTTATTGCCGACAGCAAAGCAGTGAGCTCACCGGTAGCATGAGAAAACTCGTGCTGCTTTTCGACAATAAATTCACCTAACGTTTTCATAAAACTTTCCCTGCAATGTTTATGGAGTAAAGCGACCGCAACAATCTTAACAAATAATCTCAATGTCGCGCTCAGGTGAATCGCGCCAGCAAATTACGCATTATCCTGAAATGCGTTTCTCACTTGCCCGACATATGCGTAAAATGAGCGGCAGATTAAAAAAGGATAGTGACGTATGCGCATTCATATTTTAGGAATTTGTGGCACATTTATGGGCGGTCTGGCGATGCTGGCGCGCCAGTTAGGCCATGAAGTAACGGGTTCGGACGCCAATGTGTATCCGCCGATGAGCACCTTACTTGAGAAGCAAGGCATTGAACTGATTCAGGGTTACGATGCCAGCCAGCTCGACCCGCAGCCGGATCTGGTGATCATTGGCAACGCCATGACCCGTGGAAATCCGTGTGTGGAAGCGGTACTGGAAAAAAACATCCCTTATATGTCTGGCCCGCAGTGGCTGCACGATTTTGTGCTGCGTGACCGCTGGGTGTTGGCCGTTGCCGGTACACACGGCAAAACCACCACGGCGGGAATGGCGACCTGGATTCTGGAACAGTGTGGCTATAAACCGGGTTTTGTGATCGGCGGTGTTCCGGGGAACTTTGACGTTTCGGCACGTTTAGGCGAAAGCGACTTCTTTGTTATCGAAGCGGATGAGTATGACTGCGCCTTCTTCGACAAACGCTCTAAATTTGTCCATTACTGCCCGCGTACGCTGATCCTCAACAACCTTGAGTTCGATCATGCCGATATCTTTGACGACCTGAAAGCGATCCAGAAACAGTTCCACCATCTGGTGCGTATCGTTCCGGGGCAGGGGCGTATTATCTGGCCTGAAAACGACATCAACCTGAAACAGACCATGGCGATGGGCTGCTGGAGCGAGCAGGAGCTGGTGGGCGAGCAGGGGCACTGGCAGGCGAAAAAGCTGACCACTGACGCTTCCGAATGGGAAGTCTTGCTGGATGGCGAAAAAGTGGGCGAAGTGAAATGGTCGCTGGTGGGCGAACATAATATGCACAACGGCCTGATGGCGATTGCGGCGGCCCGTCATGTTGGCGTAGCGCCGGCAGATGCTGCTAACGCGCTGGGTTCGTTTATTAACGCTCGTCGTCGTCTGGAGTTGCGCGGAGAAGCAAATGGCGTGACGGTGTATGACGATTTTGCCCATCACCCGACGGCGATTCTGGCAACGCTGGCGGCGCTGCGCGGCAAAGTTGGCGGTACGGCGCGCATTATTGCCGTGCTGGAACCGCGCTCAAACACCATGAAAATGGGGATCTGCAAAGACGATCTGGCACCTTCATTAGGTCGTGCCGATGAAGTCTTCCTGCTGCAACCGGCGCATATTCCGTGGCAGGTCGCAGAAGTGGCAGAAGCCTGCGTTCAGCCTGCACACTGGAGTGGCGATGTGGATACGCTGGCAGATATGGTGGTGAAAACCGCTCAGCCTGGCGACCATATTCTGGTGATGAGCAACGGCGGTTTTGGTGGAATTCATCAGAAACTGCTGGATGGGCTAGCGAAGAAAGCGGAAGCCGCGCAGTAATTCGGCCTCAGCCTGATATAGTGTGTGTAGGCCGGATAAGGCGTTCACGCCGCATCCGGCATTTGAGCATAGAGCCTGATGCGACGCTTGATGCGTCTTATCAGGCCTACAGGTGCACCGCATCCGGCAAACCATACTCACATCAACAACGAAAATTACCCTTCGTTTTCCGCTAACTCACGCAGATACTGGAAAATCTGGCGCGCGGATTTCGGCGGCTTATTCCCTTCTTTCTCTTTCTTCGCGTTGCGGATCAGAGTACGCAGTTGCTGACGATCGGCATCGGGCCACAGATTCAATACTTCAGCGATGGCGTCATCACCTTGCTCGATCAGACGATCGCGCAGGTTTTCCAGTTTATGGAACAACACCACTTGCTGGTTGTGGCGGTTTTTCAGCTTATCCAGCGCCTGACGGATCGGTTCTACGTCGCGCTGGCGCAGCATCTTACCGATGAGCTGCAACTGGCGGCGGCGACCTTCCATCTTAATACGCTGGGCGAGCTCAATAGCCGCGCGCAGATCCGCGTCTAACGGGATCTTATCCAGCGCGTTTTTCCCCAGATCAACAATTTCTGCGCCAAGGCGTTTTAGCTCCTCGGCATCACGTTTAATTTCACTTTTACTGACCCAGATAATTTCATCGTCTTCGTCTTCGATGTCATCACCGGGAACGTCGTCGAGCCAGTCTTCGGGCTGCTTAGTCATCTCAGGCTCCTTAAAAAAAGAGGCTAATGTTACCAGTTAAGATGCGCACTGAAAAACGGTTCTCTGTTAGACTTCAGAGAAACTCTCTACATTATGGCACTTGCAATGAAAGTAATCTCTCAAGTTGAAGCGCAGCGCAAGATTCTGGAAGAAGCAGTTTCCACTGCGCTGGAGTTGGCCTCAGGCAAATCGGACGGTGCGGAAGTTGCCGTCAGCAAGACCACCGGCATTAGCGTAAGCACGCGTTATGGTGAAGTGGAGAATGTTGAATTCAATAGCGATGGCGCGCTGGGGATCACTGTTTATCACCAGAACCGTAAAGGTAGCGCATCGTCTACCGATTTAAGCCCGCAGGCCATTGCCCGCACCGTACAGGCAGCGCTGGATATTGCCCGTTATACCTCGCCAGATCCCTGTGCCGGCGTGGCAGAAAAAGAGTTGCTGGCCTTTGACGCGCCGGATCTCGACTTGTTTCACCCTGCGGAAGTTTCCCCGGATGAAGCTATTGAACTGGCGGCTCGCGCAGAACAGGCAGCATTACAGGCGGATAAACGCATCACCAATACCGAAGGCGGCAGTTTTAACAGCCACTACGGTGTCAAAGTTTTTGGCAACAGCCACGGCATGTTGCAGGGTTATTGCTCAACGCGTCATTCACTCTCAAGCTGCGTAATTGCCGAAGAAAATGGCGATATGGAGCGTGATTACGCCTACACCATTGGTCGCGCGATGAGCGATCTGCAGACGCCAGAGTGGGTCGGGGCCGACTGTGCTCGCCGTACTTTATCGCGCCTGTCACCGCGTAAACTTTCCACCATGAAAGCGCCGGTAATTTTTGCCAATGAAGTGGCAACCGGACTTTTTGGGCATCTGGTGGGGGCGATAGCGGGTGGATCGGTTTACCGTAAATCCACCTTCCTGCTGGATTCGCTGGGTAAACAAATTCTGCCGGATTGGCTGACCATTGAAGAGCATCCGCATCTGCTGAAAGGACTGGCATCGACGCCATTCGACAGCGAAGGTGTGCGCACCGAGCGCCGCGATATCGTCAAAGATGGTATCCTGACTCAGTGGCTGCTGACCAGCTATTCGGCGCGGAAACTGGGGCTGAAAAGCACCGGACATGCGGGCGGTATTCACAACTGGCGGATTGCCGGGCAAGGGCTAAGCTTCGAACAAATGCTCAAAGAGATGGGCACCGGGCTGGTGGTGACGGAGCTGATGGGCCAGGGCGTGAGTGCCATTACCGGTGATTATTCCCGTGGTGCTGCGGGCTTCTGGGTAGAGAATGGCGAAATTCAGTATCCGGTTAGCGAAATCACCATCGCAGGTAATTTAAAAGATATGTGGCGCAATATTGTCACCGTCGGTAACGATATTGAAACACGCAGCAATATACAGTGTGGTTCTGTGCTGTTGCCGGAGATGAAAATCGCCGGGCAGTAAAAAAAGGCGCGACCTGCCGCGCCATAAACTAAAAAATTACACAAAATCATTCGCGCTGCATCGAGACGGAAAGTGAATGAGAGCCGGGGAGCGTACTCGTAGTACGTGACCCGGTCGAATGAGCGTAGCCGTCGATGAGGCAGTGTGAAGGATGAAGTGTAAATAAAAAAGGAAGTGAGCAATGCGTAAAAGCCTGTTAGCTATTCTTGCAGTCTCCTCGTTGGTATTCAGTTCGGCGTCGTTTGCCGCTGATCTTGAAGACAATATGGAAACCCTCAACGACAATTTAAAAGTGGTCGAAAAAGCCGATAACGCGGCGCAAGTCAAAGACGCGTTAACCAAAATGCGCGCAGCGGCGCTGGATGCGCAAAAAGCAACGCCGCCGAAGCTCGAAGGCAAATCGCCAGACAGCCCGGAGATGAAAGACTTCCGCCACGGTTTCGACATTCTGGTCGGTCAGATTGACGACGCGCTGAAGCTGGCTAATGAAGGTAAAGTAAAAGAAGCGCAGGCTGCCGCAGAGCAACTGAAAACGACCCGCAACGCCTATCACCAGAAGTATCGTTAATTCCTTATTGGGCGGTGAAACGTTACCGCCCAACGCTTTCTTCCCCTTCGAAAAATCACCGCAATATCTATCTTCACTACCGCATATTCCTGCGTGTCGTCCTCATTTTTGCGAGGCGTTTTCCAGAAATGAATGTAATGCATATGTAATGCTATAATGCATTACACTTTTCATAATTACCGGAGGCATAATGGCCACACTTAACGTCCGCCTGGATGACAAACTGAAAAATGAGGCTTATGCGGTGCTGGAAAAATTAAATATCACGCCTACTGAAGCAGTGCGGCTGCTGTTTCAGTACGTTGCGGAAAATGGACGAATGCCGGTAAAAACGCTCACTGTCAGTGATAGTGAAGAAGCCTTGTTACGCACTGTCAGGGAACGACTGGCCAATCCACAGGAGGCCATTAAGGTCCGACTGGATGAACTATGAACTGGCTTTTGATCCGCGGGCGCTGAAGGAGTGGCAAAAACTGGGCGTGAAAGTCCGGGAACAATTTAAAAAAAAGCTTGGGGATGTGCTGAAAAGGCGGCGCAATCCATCGGCTAAACTACGGGATTTGCCGGACTGCTACAAAATTAAGCTTCGCACACTGGGATATCGCCTGGTCTATCAGGTCAATGATAAAGAGTTACTCGTGTTGGTGATAGCTATTGGTAAGAGAGAGAACTCAGCCGTTTATGAAGACGCGACAAAACGGCTGGATGAGTGACTAACGCAAATGATGCACCACCTGATTGCTGCTGCCGCGCCAGATCAGGGAAGGGTCTTTTAGATCCTGCATAAATTTGCCGTCGACCAGCACGTTAATCAAATCAACAACCTGCATTTGCGCAGCGTTGAGTTCGTCGAGTTTATAGCCTGTCCACACCCAGATGTCTTTACCCGGACATTCGGCGCGGATGCGTTGTACCAGTTTCAGAATATCCGGCACGTTTTGCGGATGCAGCGGATCGCCGCCGGAGAGGGAAATACCCTGGCGTTTGATGCGGGTGTCGTTCAGATCGTTAATGATCTGGTCTTCCATTGCTTTGGTAAATGGCTGACCGGAATTTACTCGCCAGGTGCTTTTGTTATAGCAACCGGGGCATTCATGAACACACCCGGAGACAAACAGGGTGCAGCGAGTGCCGGGGCCGTTGACGATGTCGACAGGATAGTACTGATGATAATTCATTATTTCGCCTGGCTTATCAGTCCGCGTGTAGGCGGTATCAGGCAATCAACGCCTCAGGCCTACAGCCGTTGCCAAATGTAGGCCGGATAAGGCGTTTACGCCGCATCCGGCATTTGCTTAGCGCAGAGTGAAGATTAACCGATCTGCCCATTTCCCAAATGTTTAACGCGGCGCTTAACTTCTTCCTGCTTACCAGCGTTAAACGGACGCGCATCCGGGCTACCTAAATATCCGCACACGCGGCGAGTCACCGACACACGGGAGGCGTCATGGTTACCGCATTTCGGGCAGGTGAAGCCTTTACTGGTGCACTCAAACTCACCGGTAAAACCACACTCGTAACACTCATCAATCGGCGTATTGGTGCCGTAATACGGTACATGCTGATAGCTGTAATCCCAGACATCTTCCAGCGCCTTCAGGTTGTGCTGAATGTTTGGATATTCGCCGTAGCAAATGAAGCCACCGTTCGCCAGCGGCGGGTAAGGCGCTTCAAAGTCGATCTTGTCGTACGGGTTCACCTTCTTCTCCACATCGAGGTGGAAACTGTTGGTGTAGTAACCTTTATCAGTCACGCCCGGCACCACGCCAAACTCCGCGGTATCGAGACGGCAGAAGCGGTCGCACAGGTTTTCACTTGGCGTGCTGTAAAGGCTAAAACCGTAACCCGTTTCTTCTTTCCACTGATCCACCGCCTGACGCAGACGTTCAACAATGGCGATACCTTTCGCGCGCAGCTGCTCGTTGTCATACACATGCTCGCCGCCAAACAGCGCGTTAATGGTTTCGTGGATGCCGATGTAACCCAGCGAAATAGACGCACGACCGTTTTTGAAGATTTCAGAAACATCATCGTCAGCATTGAGACGCACGCCACAAGCGCCTTCCATATAGAGGATCGGGGCCACGCGCGCTTTAACGCCTTCGAGACGAGCGATACGGGTCATCAGCGCCTTACGTGCCAGCACCAGACGTTCATCCAGCAGCTTCCAGAAGGTGGCTTCATCGCCTTTCGCTTCCAGCGCAATGCGCGGCAGGTTCAGGCTGATCACGCCGAGGTTGTTACGACCATCGTGGATCTGTTCGCCGTTTTCATTTTCCCACACGCCGAGGAAGCTACGGCAGCCCATCGGGGTTTTAAACGAACCGGTGACTTTCACTACCTGATCGTAGTTCAGGATATCCGGATACATGCGCTTGCTTGCGCACTCCAGCGCCAGCTGTTTGATGTCGTAGTTCGGATCGCCTTTTTTATGGTTCAGGCCATCGCGAATCGCAAACACCAGTTTCGGGAACACCGCAGTTTTGCGGTTTTTACCCAGGCCAGCGATACGGTTACGCAGGATAGACTCCTGAATCAGGCGAGACTCCCAGCTGGTGCCCAGACCAAAACCAAAGGTCACAAACGGTGTTTGACCGTTGGCGGTGTGCAGGGTGTTTACTTCGTACTCCAGCGACTGGAAGGCATCGTAGCACTCTTTGATGGTACGAGAGTTAGCGTAACCTTCGGCGTCCGGGATGTTCCACTCTTCTGCGGTCTTGCGGTGTTTGTTGTAGCTGGCGGTGACAAACGGTGCCAGCACTTCATCGATACGGTTAATGGTGGTGCCGCCATAAATATGACTGGCGACCTGAGCAATAATCTGCGCTGTTACCGCGGTTGCCGTAGAGATCGACTTCGGTGGTTCAATCTCGGCGTTACCCATCTTAAAGCCCTGGGTCAGCATACCTTTCAGGTCGATCAACATGCAGTTGAACATCGGGAAGAACGGCGAGTAATCGAGATCGTGATAGTGAATATCGCCACGCTCATGCGCCTGCACCACGTCACGCGGCAGCAGGTGCTGACGTGCATAGTGTTTAGCCACAATCCCGGCCAGCAGGTCGCGCTGGGTTGGAATCACCTTGCTGTCTTTGTTGGCGTTTTCGTTGAGCAACGAGGCGTTGGTCTGCTCAACCAGACCACGGATCTCCTGATTCAGGCGACCGCGTTTTTCACGTTCAATGTCGCGATCGTGACGGTACTCGATGTAAGCACGAGCCAGTTGTTTGTATGGACCCGACATCAGCTGGTTTTCAACGGCGGTCTGGATCTCGTTGATATCCACCTGGCTGCGGCCCTGCATCTGCTCGCTGACAACCGCGGCAACAGTGGCGCAATAATCTGCATCATCGACTTCCGCTGCTTTAGCTGCACGCAGAATCGCTTCTTTGATGCGCTCTGATTTAAACGGCACTTTGCAGCCGTCTCGTTTCATCACATGCGGTGTCATGATCGCTCCATATTTTTAAGAACAGGTTATCCACAGAAATTGGGAAAGGTGTTTTCCGGTTTTTTCGTTTCGTTTTCCGGCGCTTTCCGCAATCGCCATCCGCTTATCCACAACGCCGCACCTTTTTCGTGGGGAGTTGTAGTAGCAATTATAGTCGATTAATACAACATATTGGGTCGGGACGCATTTTAAAGTCTATATATAGTGCTTTGCATCAAGGATGTTTGAACTTTTTTTGATGTAGCTCAAAGTAAAAAGCAGAGCGTACGGATGACGGGCGCTACAGCGTTATGTAAATTTTTTAATGAATTTTTTGATTATAAAATCAACAAAAACAACATACTGAAAGGCAAAACCCCGGAATGACCAGTATTACCGGGGCTTAGCGGATACTTACTTCTGTAACCACCAGACGGCCTCAAAAGGCCGTAAAGTCATGGCACAGGGTTGTGCTGAGGCTTCTTCGTAGTTATGCATCACAAGCTGCCAGTTTCCGCGCATTTGCCCTGGCTGCCAGGGTTGGATCTCACGGCTAAGGTTGGCAATGACCAGCAAGGTTTGCCCCTTCCATTCACGGCGATAGCACCACAATACAGGGCTGTCTGGCAGCAGATCCTGGTAATTGCCCCATGTCAGGACGGCTTCTTGCTTACGCAGTGCGATTAACTTTTGGTAGGTGTAAAACACCGAGGACTCATCGGCCAGCGCAGCTTCTACGTTGATTTCTTGATAGTTATCGCCCAGGCCAATCCACGGTTCACCCGTTGTAAACCCGGCATTATCGCCGTTGCTCCATTGCATTGGCGTGCGACTATTGTCACGGGATTTACTGGCGAGGATTGCCAATAACTCGTCGGCGTCACGCCCATCGTTGCGCAGTTCGGCAAACATATTGAGGCTCTCCACGTCGCGATAGTCAGTAATGCGCGTGAAATGTGGATTAGTCATGCCAATCTCTTCGCCCTGATAGATATATGGCGTTCCCTGCATGCCATGCAGCACCATCGCCAGCATTTTTGCCGCAGGTTCGCGGTAGTCCCCTTCATCACCAAAACGAGAAACAATGCGCGGCTGATCGTGGTTACACCAGAACAAGGCATTCCATGCCACGTTGTGCATTCCTTGTTGCCAGTGGCGGAACAATGCTTTCAACGCCACAAAGTCAGGTTTAGCCAGCGTCCATTTTTCACCACCGGGATAATCGACCTTCAGGTGATGAAAATTAAAGGTCATCGACAATTCACTGCCTGTCAGAGCCGCGTATCGCTGGCAATGCTCAAGGCTGGTGGAGGACATTTCACCCACGGTCATTAACCCGCGAGGCGTAAACACATCGCGGTTCATCTCGTGCAAAAACTCGTGTGCTCGTGGCCCGTCGGTGTAGAAGCGACGTCCGTCGCCATCCAGGTCTTCAGGGAAACGCGGGTCTTTGGAGATCAGATTCACCACATCCAGGCGCAACCCGTCGACCCCGCGATCGGCCCAGAACTCACAGACTTTTTTCAGCTCGGCGCGTACCGCCGAATTCTCCCAGTTGAGATCCGCCTGTTCTGGTGCAAAGAGATGCAAATAGTACTGTTCGCTTTCCGCATGCCAGCGCCACGCACTACCGCCAAATTTTGAACGCCAGTTATTCGGTGGCGTTTCTGGTTCACCATCGCGCCAGATATAAAACTGACGGTAAGGGCTTTCTTTGCTCAGCGCCTCGCGAAACCAGGCATGTTGGGTAGAAGTATGATTAAACACCATATCGAGAATGATACGAATGCCGCGTGATTTCGCCTGCGTCACCATTTCGTCAAAATCGTCCAGCGTACCGTAAGTGGGATCTATCGCCGTATAGTTCGCTACGTCGTATCCGTTATCGACCTGGGGAGAGACATAAAAGGGGGTTAGCCAGATAGCATCGACGCCCAGTTTATGCAGATAGTCCAGGCGTTGGATAACGCCACGTAAATCACCGGTGCCGCTACCCGTGGTGTCCTGAAAACTCTTGGGATAAATCTGGTAGATAACGCCGTTTTGCCACCAGTGGGGAAGATTCGTCATTACGTTATTCCTGCAAATGCGAGGGGGCGCAATTGCGCCCCGAAGAAAATTAAACAATGTCCAGCGTACCCAGGCGGTATTTCCGCTGGTAGATAAACGAGGTGAGTACAATCGGGATGATGATGGCGATAGCCATTGCCAGCGCAAACACTTGCCAGTAGCTCGGTTGAATAGAGAGAATTCCCGGCAGGCCGCCTACGCCGATGCCATTCGCCATAACGCCGTTCAGACCACATAGCAATCCTGCCAGACCAGAACCAATCATCGCGCACAGCATCGGGAAGCGATATTTCAGGTTAATGCCGTACATTGCAGGCTCAGTGACCCCAAGCCAGGCGGAGATAGCGGCAGGCACGGAGATCTCGCGTTCATTGTTCTTGCGGCTGGAAATGATAATGCCTATCACGGCGGAGCCCTGAGCGATATTCGACAGCGCAATAAGCGGCCACACTGGCGTGCCACCCATGCTTTGAATCATCTGCAAATCTATAGCAAGCGTGGTCTGGTGTACGCCGGTGATCACCAGCGGTGCGTAAAGGAAGCCAAACAATGCCGCACCAATGGGGGCAAAGCTGCCGGTCATCAGGTGACGCACCGCAAAGGCAACGCCATCGCCAATCATGCGACCAAACGGACCAATCAGCGCATGGGCGAGGAACACCGCGAGGATCAGCGAACAGACCGGCACCACCACCAGATAGAGGTAATCCGGCACGATACGCTTAAGGCGAGTTTCTATAACGCCCAGAGCCAGCCCGGCTAACAGTGCCGGAATAACTTGTGCCTGATAGCCCACTTTGGCGATGCTGAACATGCCAAAGTTCCATACTTCCGGTAGCTGCTGCCCGAGCAGATAAGCGTTCATCAACTGTGGGGAAACCAGCGTCACGCCAAGCACGATACCGAGGATCGGCGTGCCGCCCATTTTTTTCACCGCTGACCAGCAAATTCCGACCGGCAGGTAGAAGAAGATCGCTTCACCGATCAACCATAGAAAATCGTAGATCGTTTGCAGGGAAGGGTACATTTGCGCCAGCGTTTGACCGTTGCTCATGGGCAAATCACCGATCACATTGCGAAAACCGAGGATCAAACCACCACTAATCAACGCGGGCAGCAGCGGGAAGAAGATCTCCGCGAAATGAGAGATCAACTGCTCATGCCATTTCATATTCTGCCGGGCTGCTTTTTTCACCTGCTCTTTATCAACCTGCGCCTGTCCGGTCGTCGCTATCAGCGCTTGATAGTAATCACCCACGTTGGTGCCAATTACCACCTGAAATTGCCCGGCATTGGTGAAACAGCCTTTCACCATGGGGAGTTGCTCAATCTCTTTCGGTCTGGCATTGGCCGGTTGGTTGAGGACAAAGCGCAGACGAGTAATACAGTGGCTCACCGTCGCAATATTGCCGCGCCCGCCGACCAGTTCAATCAACCGATCGATATCCGTTTGGTTTATTTTGCTCATCATAAAGCCCCATGGCAGATGACATTTTTGGTTGGCTGCAGAATATATTGCGCGGAAAAATTTAAAAACGGGAACGTTCCCGAAACGCAGCGAAGATCACAATTTATCGTTCAGGAAACGATCAGGATAGGGTGGCAGGGATGATGATTTGTTGCGGTTCGCTGCGCCCGGTTACCTGCGCAATTAACTGGCTGGCCGCCTGGCGTCCGGCTTCGGCGTAACCTGGGTCAACGGTGACGATCTCCGGATGGAGGAATTTCATTAACGGCGTATTACCGACGCTCGCCAGTTGCAAGGTGTCGATGCGTTGCTCTTGCAGGTATTTACTTGCGCCAAGTGCCAGCGTGTCGGTTGCGCACAGTAACGCGGTAGTTTCAGGCGTAATCACTTTTGCTACGTTCTCATAGCCTTGCTTCATAGCAAGCCCTGGCAGAGCGGCAACGGGATGCAATTTATGCGCTTTGCAGAACGCCAGGTAGGCTTCGTGACGTCGCTTACCGGTCGTCACGTCACTATGCGGCACCCCGAGATAGCTGATATTACGATGCCCCTGGTCATACAGCCGTTGCATCAGGATTTTGATTGCCCCTTCGTCGTCATAACAGACCGAAGCAAAGCCTTTTGCGTCACGCGCCAGCAGAACCAGCGATGACTGCCAGTGGGCTAACATGTCTTCGGTTATGCCGGTAAAACCGAACAGCACTACGCCGTCGATATTACGCCGTTTCAGCACCCCCAAATGTTCGGCAACTAATTGCGGAGAAAACTGACTTTCCATCATGATCGGGTCGTAACCTTGTTCATAGAACGCTGGCAGCATGGTTTGGACGGCGAGATTTTCTGACAACGAATCCAGACGGGTAACAATGATGGCGACCACTTTATCGCTTTGCCCACGCATAGCGCGCGCGGAGCGGGAAGGGGAAAATCCATGCTGATTCATCACTGCTTCCACGCGCTCGCGCGTGCGCTGACTCACGCCGCTTTCGTTATTCAGCACTCGGGAAACCGTAGATTTCCCCACGCCGCTTAAGCGCGCGATGTCTTTGATGGTCAGCCGATTTTGCATCCTGTTGTCCCGTAATTGCGTTTCATTATTTGAGCCTAACTTTACCCGTGCATTCAGCAATGGGTAAAGTCTGGTTTATCGTTGGTTTAGTTGCCAGTAGGTATTATATCGCCATAAATGCCACGAATATTATTGGATTCTCCTTATTATTTGCGGCGCTTTTTTCACTTACCGGAGGTTATATGGAACCTGATCCCACGCCTCTCCCTCGACGGAGATTAAAACTTTTCCGGTAAGCCCGTCTTTTCACGGCGTTACCGGATGCGTAAGGCCGTGACGTTTTAACGTCCCAGCTCAGCTTTATTACCTTCAGGTAAGGCTTCGCCACGCCTGAAGACATTTCTGCACTGTTTCAGTCAGTGCGGAGGGACTCCTTATGTTTAAAGAAATTTTTACCCGGCTCATTCGCCATTTACCTTCCCGTCTGGTTCATCGCGATCCATTGCCTGGCGCGCAGCAGACAGTGAATACGGCGGTCCCGCCGTCCTTAAGTGCGCATTGCCTGAAAATGGCGGTGATGCCAGAACAGGAATTATGGAAAACGTTCAATACCCATCCGGAAGGGTTAAATCAGGCGGAAGTGGAATCTGCCCGCGAACAACATGGTGAAAATAAATTACCCGCGCAACAACCGTCGCCGTGGTGGGTACATTTATGGGTCTGCTATCGCAACCCCTTTAATATTTTGCTCACCATTCTCGGTGCTATTTCTTACGCCACGGAAGATTTATTTGCCGCAGGTGTTATCGCGCTAATGGTCGCTATTTCTACGTTGCTGAACTTTATTCAGGAAGCTCGTTCCACCAAAGCGGCAGATGCCCTGAAAGCGATGGTCAGTAATACCGCGACGGTACTGCGCGTAATTAACGATAAAGGTGAAAATGGCTGGCTGGAAATTCCGATAGACCAACTAGTGCCCGGCGATATTATAAAACTGGCGGCGGGGGATATGATCCCGGCAGATTTACGTATCTTGCAGGCGCGGGATCTGTTTGTCGCTCAGGCGTCGTTAACCGGTGAGTCTCTGCCCGTGGAAAAAGCTGCTACCACTCGCCAGCCGGAGCACAGCAATCCGCTGGAGTGCGACACCCTGTGTTTTATGGGCACCACCGTGGTGAGCGGCACGGCACAAGCAATGGTGATTGCTACAGGAGCCAACACCTGGTTTGGTCAACTGGCGGGGCGTGTTAGTGAGCAGGAAAGCGAGCCGAATGCCTTTCAGCAAGGGATTAGCCGCGTCAGTATGCTGCTGATTCGCTTTATGCTGGTGATGGCTCCGGTGGTGTTGCTGATCAACGGTTACACCAAAGGTGACTGGTGGGAAGCGGCACTGTTCGCACTTTCGGTCGCGGTAGGCTTAACGCCAGAAATGTTGCCGATGATTGTCACTTCGACGCTGGCGCGTGGTGCCGTAAAGCTGTCGAAACAGAAAGTGATCGTCAAACATCTGGATGCCATTCAGAACTTTGGCGCTATGGATATTCTGTGCACTGATAAAACCGGCACCCTGACGCAGGATAAAATTGTGCTGGAGAATCATACCGATATCTCCGGTAAAACCAGCGAACGCGTGCTGCATAGCGCGTGGTTGAACAGTCATTATCAGACCGGACTTAAAAACCTGCTTGATACAGCGGTGCTCGAAGGTACGGATGAAGAGTCAGCGCGCTCGCTGGCCAGTCGTTGGCAAAAAATTGATGAGATTCCGTTTGATTTCGAGCGTCGCCGGATGTCGGTGGTAGTGGCAGAGAATACCGAACATCATCAACTGGTTTGCAAAGGCGCATTGCAGGAAATCCTCAATGTGTGTTCGCAGGTGCGTCACAATGGTGAGATTGTGCCGCTTGATGACATCATACTGCGTAAGATTAAGCGCGTTACTGATACGCTGAATCGTCAGGGGCTGCGCGTGGTTGCGGTGGCGACGAAATACCTGCCAGCACGTGAAGGGGATTACCAGCGGGCGGATGAATCCGACCTGATCCTCGAAGGATATATTGCTTTCCTTGATCCGCCGAAAGAGACAACAGCTCCGGCACTGAAGGCATTAAAAGCGAGTGGCATTACCGTGAAAATCCTTACTGGCGACAGCGAGTTAGTGGCGGCGAAAGTGTGCCATGAAGTGGGACTGGACGCGGGAGAGGTGGTCATTGGTAGTGATATTGAAACGCTATCTGACGACGAACTGGCAAATCTTGCACAGCGCACCACGCTGTTTGCTCGCCTGACGCCGATGCATAAAGAACGCATCGTGACCTTGCTAAAGCGCGAAGGGCATGTGGTTGGCTTTATGGGCGATGGTATTAATGATGCGCCCGCCTTACGCGCTGCGGATATCGGCATTTCTGTGGACGGTGCGGTAGATATTGCCCGTGAAGCGGCTGATATCATCCTGCTGGAAAAAAGCCTGATGGTGCTGGAGGAGGGGGTTATTGAAGGACGCCGGACTTTCGCCAACATGCTGAAATACATAAAAATGACGGCGAGTTCTAACTTCGGTAATGTGTTCAGCGTGCTGGTGGCGAGTGCTTTCTTGCCCTTCCTGCCGATGCTGCCTTTACACTTACTGATCCAGAACCTGCTGTACGATGTGTCACAGGTGGCGATCCCGTTTGATAACGTCGACGACGAGCAAATTCAAAAGCCTCAGCGTTGGAATCCGGCGGATTTGGGGCGCTTTATGATCTTCTTCGGACCGATCAGTTCGATCTTCGATATTCTGACGTTTTGCCTGATGTGGTGGGTATTCCATGCCAACACGCCGGAAACGCAAACGCTGTTCCAGTCGGGCTGGTTTGTGGTGGGATTACTGTCGCAAACGCTGATTGTGCATATGATCCGTACCCGTCGTGTACCGTTTATTCAGAGCTGTGCATCGTGGCCGTTAATGATCATGACCGTGATTGTGATGATAGTCGGGATCGCATTGCCGTTTTCGCCGTTGGCCAGTTATCTGCAACTGCAGGCGCTGCCGTTAAGCTATTTCCCGTGGCTGGTTGCGATTCTGGCAGGGTATATGACGTTAACCCAGCTGGTGAAAGGGTTCTATAGCCGTCGTTACGGCTGGCAGTAAAGAATAAACTGGGCATGGTGGCCCGGATTCAGATTACAGACAAAGTGAGCTTTGATCATGCCGGATGCGGCGTAAACGCCTAATCCGGCCTACAAATTCAATAAATTGCAGGAATCACGTAGGCCTGATAAGCGTAGCGCATCAGGCTATTTTGCTTTTGCCATCAGACTTAATCCGGGCATGATAGCCCGGATTTCCATCAAGATTAGCGACGAACAGCGATCGCTTCGATCTCAATCTTCACGTCTTTCGGCAGACGGGCAACTTCAACGCAAGAACGTGCC
The DNA here is from genome assembly GCF_002965245.1 of Escherichia sp. MOD1-EC6021. Taxonomy (NCBI): domain Bacteria; kingdom Pseudomonadati; phylum Pseudomonadota; class Gammaproteobacteria; order Enterobacterales; family Enterobacteriaceae; genus Escherichia; species Escherichia sp. MOD1-EC6021. The sequence goes on from NZ_PTRU01000011.1 coordinate 79,334, forward strand.
GGGAAGGTGGCATTGTGCTCGGTGAAGAACGCTTCGTAGGTAGCGTTTACGGTTGCGAAGTCGTTCAGATCTTTCACAAACACGGTGGTTTTAACGATATCGCCCACTTTCAGGCCAGCGGCTTCGACGATCGCTTTTACGTTATCCAGCGACTGACGTGCCTGTGCAGCGACGTCTGCCGGTACTTCGCCGGTTTTCGGGTTTACTGGGATCTGACCGGAGGTAATGATCATATTGCCCAGATCAACGCCCTGTACGTAAGGACCGATAGCTGCCGGTGCATTTTCCGTCGCGATAGTTTTGCTCATGATTTCTCCTTTATTACAGCGGTAAAAAGTCTGGCTCATTATAGGGAGCCAGACTTTTATTACCAACCGCAATTAATTGGCCAGCACCACATTATGGGAAAACTCTTTTTCACAGTATTTGCATTTGAGCGCGATGTCATTGGCGCGTTTTCGTACTGCAAAGCTGGAAGAAACCGGTTCGGCATGGCTGATACAGTTGCTGTTCGGGCAGACCAGCACATTGTCGATATGCTCCGGCAGGCTGGGGCGCGATTTGCCCACCACTTCATAGTTGTCGATACGGTTAACCGTGGCTTGCGGCGCATACAATGCCAGTTGGTCTACCTGATCTTCACTCAAAAAGGTATTTTCGATTTTGATCAGATCTTTACGCCCCATCTCACCAGAAGGCAGATTCAGGCCGATGGTAATACGCTGATCTGTCTCGGTAAGCTTGAACAGACTCAATAGCTTAAAACCGATCTGGGCGGGGATATGGTCAATTACCGTGCCGCGTTTAATAGCTTCAACCTGCAATTTATTATCGTGTGTCATCTCTATTTCCCCTTACAGTACCAGATCGCGATTCAGAACCAGTGCCAGTAACGCCTGGCGAGCGAAAATCCCGTTGCCTGCTTGCTGGAAGTACCAGGCGTGCGGCGTTTTATCAACATCGGTGGCAATCTCATCGACACGCGGTAGCGGATGCAGCACTTTCATATTGGCTTTGGCGTTGTGGAGATCGCTGGCGCGAAGAACAAACTGCGCTTTCACGTTGGCGTACTCGGACGGGTCCAGACGCTCTTTTTGCACGCGAGTCATGTACAGGATGTCCACTTCCGCCATCACTTCTTCAATGGAGCTGTGCAGACTCCAGGCGATCCCTTTTTCATCGAGCATATCCAGGATGTATTGCGGCATTGCCAGCGCGTCCGGCGCGATGAAGTAAAAACGGTTGCCGTCGAACTTCGCTAACGCCTGGGTCAGAGAGTGAACGGTGCGGCCATATTTCAGGTCACCAACCATTGCGACGTGGAGATTGTCCAGACGCCCCTGGGTTTCCTGAATGGTGAATAAGTCCAGCAAGGTTTGTGTCGGATGTTGGTTGGAGCCATCACCGGCATTCAGTACCGGTACATTGCCGGAAAATTCGGTGGCCAGGCGCGCCGCACCTTCCTGCGGATGACGCATCACTATCGCATCGACGTAAGTGCTGATAACCGAAATGGTATCGGCCAGCGTTTCGCCTTTTTTACCCAGTGATGTATTGGCGCTGTCGGAGAAGCCCACCACGCTGGCACCCAGGCGGTGCATGGAAGTTTCGAAAGAGAGGCGGGTACGGGTAGAGGCTTCGAAGAAACAGCTGGCAATGACTTTGTGCTTCAACAGCTCTGGTTGCGGGTTTGCTTTCAGTTTCGCCGCTGTCGCCAGCACCAGATTAAGGTCATCGCGACTAAGGTCGTTTATGGAAATGATATGTTTCTGATATAGCGGATTAGCCATCTTTTATCTCCTGACGCCTGGGCAAAAAAAAGCCCCTCGATTGAGGGGCTGGGAATGGGTGATCAACGGGAAGAAAAACGGCAGGCCAGCGTCTTTTTTCAGACGCGGTAAGACAAAATGTCGAACACACTGAACCATACATCCTCCCGGCAAATTGTCCGGCATTATACTCATCGTCAGAAGCGGCGCAAGCATTTGATGCAATATTTTGTCAGCGCAAACGGTTTATTTGAATTAAAAGTCAAAGTGTATGCATTTTTATTAGCTATGATTCTGGAGGGGAACGGTCGTTCGGTATCAATAATTGCAGACATTTCCTGCTTTTTTCTTTTTCAATTTCACCCAATCCGATATGCATTTTATTCCATTCATCCGACTTATAGGGCGGAGTGTGAAAACTCACGGCTAAAACTATTGCTTACAGCTCAGGGATGCGCGCTATCACTTTAATTTCAAAATCAAAGCCTGCCAGCCAGGTAACACCCACCGCCGTCCAGTTTGGGTAAGGTGGGGCGCTAAATATTTCATTTTTGACTGTCATGATGTCTTCAAATTGTTTTTCCGGATCGGTATGAAAGCTCGTCACATCAATGATATCGTCAAAAGTGCATCCCGCAGCTGCCAGGGTCGCATGCAAATTATCAAATGCCAGTCTGACTTGTTGCTGAAAATCGGGTTCAGGTGTTCCGTCTTCTCGACTTCCTACTTGCCCGGAAACAAACAGCAAATCGCCGGAACGGATAGCCGCAGAATAACGATGTTCAGCATACAGTGAATGTCGGCCAGCAGGGAAAACAGCGATTCTTTCTACCATTTGGTTATCCTCAAGATTTACGACATGAACAGAAGATTTATATTTACCGGGAGCCGCTTTTAGGGGACGACGTGAGTAAACAAAACCCAGACATCATGGATAATGGCTGGGCTTAATTGAGCGTAGTCGGTTATGCGCCAAACGCGCCATCAATGGTATGCATCGCACCGGTAACAAAACTGGCTTCTGGCCCTGCTAACCATGCGACCATACCAGCGACCTCTTCCGGTTGCCCATGTCTTTTGATAGCCATAAAACCATGCAACATATCGCGCATTGGCCCGTTGGCGGGATTCGCGTCGGTATCAATTGGCCCTGGCTGGACGACGTTGATGGTGATCCCACGCGGTCCAAAATCACGGGCCAGCCCGCGCGCCATACCTTGCAGGGCAGATTTACTGGCGGCATAAGCAGCCATGCCTGCAACAGGCATACGATCGCCATTCACGGAGCCGATGATTAAGATGCGCCCGCCTTCGGGCATCTGCCGGGCGGCTTCAACAGAGGCATGGTAAGGAGCATGAATATTGATTTTGAAAAGGCGATCAATATCGTCGGCATTTAATTCCAGGGCATCGCCAAAGACGCCAATACCTGCATTTACCACCAGGATATCCAATGCGCCGCTCTTACGAACGACATCAATGACAGCGTCTCTGTCAGCACTATCTGTGAATACTGCTGTCGCTCCCGTCTCTTGTGCCAGGCGTTCAGCGGCATCTTTCGACCCCGCATAGGTGAATCGTACATTGGCCCCATCGGTGACGAAACGACGTACGATAGCAGCACCGATTCCACGACTGCCACCGAGGATGAGAACTGTCTTACCTGTAAAAGCGCCCATAAGGACTCCTTGATTTATTATGTAACATGCATTACAAAACTGTTTTAACTTTCTGTCATCAAGTTTTGTAATGGTCACTAAAAAACAATCTCGAGTTCCAGGTCGTCCCAGACGTTTCGCTCCTGAGCAGGCAGTCTCTGCGGCAAAAGTGCTTTTTCACCAAAAAGGTTTCGATGCTGTCAGTGTTGCTGAAGTTACTGATTATCTTGGTATTAACCCCCCGAGCCTCTACGCGGCTTTTGGCAGTAAGGCTGGGTTATTTAGCCGTGTACTCAATGAATATGTCGGTACGGAAGCTATTCCGCTTGCCGATATTCTTCGTGATGATCGTCCGGTAGGCGAGTGCCTGGTTGAGGTATTAAAAGAAGCGGCGCGCAGATATAGCCAAAACGGCGGCTGCGCTGGCTGTATGGTTCTTGAAGGTATTCATAGTCATGATCCACAAGCGCGTGATATTGCCGTTCAATATTATCACGCCGCAGAAACGACCATTTATGACTATATCGCAAGGCGGCATCCACAAAGCGCACAATGTGTGACTGATTTTATGAGTACCGTGATGTCTGGGCTTTCTGCGAAGGCACGAGAGGGGCACTCCATCGAACAACTCTGTGCAACAGCTGCCCTGGCGGGGGAAGCGATAAAAACTCTTCTCAAGGAGTGATGCTGGCCTTGATCCGAAAGGCGGGAACGCGCCTGCCGATAAGTTGTGATAAGACAATAATTCACGCGTTAAGGCTAGCGGAATTGATCATCTTTTCGTATAACGATAGAAATGAAACATTGTTTTAATTAAGGAGTGAAAAAGATGATCATCGGAAATATTCATAATCTTCAGCCGTGGCTACCCCAGGAGTTACGCCAGGCGATTGAGCATATCAAAGCACACGTTACGGCAGATACGCCAAAAGGTAAGCATGATATCGAAGGCAACCGTCTGTTTTATCTAATCTCGGAAGATATAACCGAGCCATACGAAGCTCGCCGTGCGGAGTACCATGCCCGCTATCTCGACATTCAGATTGTGTTAAAAGGTCAGGAAGGCATGACCTTCAGTACACAACTTGCAGATACGCCAGAGACCGACTGGTTAGCTGATAAAGACATCGCTTTTTTGCCGGAAGGCGTTGATGAGAAAACAGTTATCCTAAATGAAGGTGATTTTGTTGTGTTTTATCCCGGGGAAGTGCATAAACCGCTGTGCGCAGTGGGCGCACCAGCCCAGGTTCGCAAAGCAGTAGTGAAGATGCTGATGGCGTGATGACTTTTCGCCGTAAATAACTCCAGGTTTACGGCGAGTTTGTGAAAAGAGCGTTTTTTGATATTTTTTTGTGAGTAAAATTTGTAATGCTTAGACGTTCTTATTAACTCAAGGAGTTCGTCATGAGCAAAATATCGCATTCGGATTATTTTCACTACGTTGCTTCCTGCAGGAATTTTAAACCAAAACATGATGTTTTAAATAGCTGGTGTGTGGGAATCAATAATTTTTCCCGTATTGCCGAGGGGCAGCATAACAAAAGAAATATCCTTTCTCCTAAGGCATTTTTGGAGTTTCTGGCATGGATATTTACCTTGGGACATGTAGATTTTAGTGAAAGCCGCAATGAAGCGGGAAGAAAAATGATGGGTAATATAAAATCCTCATCTTATTTAAAAAAAGATGATGGTAGTGAAATAATGCGATTTTACATGAATAATCCTGAAGGGTGGGAAGATGATATACGCCCGGTTATTTTAGAAGTTAGACTTACCCCTCCCTCTGTGAATGGGGCTCGTCAAGGGCGTACAGCCATTATATTTGATGATGTAACAGAATCTGGTAAGTCAATTTTTCGTTTTGAAGGGACGGATTTTGAAACAAAAGATGAGAGTTCATTACTACTGATTACTAATAAAGTTCTGGCGTGTTACCAGCGTGAAATTAACAACGAAATAGCACTTCAGTTAAATAATAACCAGATGAATTGGCAAGCCCAGGACTATAAAGATTTTTTTAAAGATGCCTTGGCTACAACATTGTCAACAATAAAGCAAGAGCATCTGCTAATAATGCCTCATGTATGTAATGAAATTATTCCAGACTTACTGGGCGAAGAAGGCATACTTGAAGAGATAGATAATCTCAGCGCGTCTGACGATGCCTTTACTAATAATAAAAAAAGTAATGATGAAATTAATAAGATCAAAGTTGATCTAGCGCATATTCTTATTGATTCCTTAGATGATGCGCCGGTTGACCTCTCACCGGTCATCCGTTCGATGTTAGAAACTTTTTTACAATCGCCATATATGAGTGATGTAAAAATACTGGAGTGGTGTTTTAATAAAAGTATCGAATATTTTAATGCTGCTGCAAAGATAGATTATGCATGCGACGTGATAAAAAATATTAAGTCTGGTTGTGATCAGTCTAAAAGAGCTGAGGCATTATTTTCCCTTCTCGATAAAGAACCCTATAAAAATAATCCTGATTTACAGACGTTGATTTGGGATAAGTTGATTGTATATGTCGAAGTTTTAAACTTAAGCAATCAAGAGAAATCACATTTAATTGAAAGACTATTTAATAATGCTCAGTCAGTATTTAAGGACGTACCTGTCAGTATCTTGGTGAACAAGGTGTTTCTGAATGATTTTTTTATGAAAAAACCTGAGATGATTAAATGGTACCTTCCTCAGTTACTTGTGAGTTATGCAAGGGAAAAGAGAGAGCTTGATAGCTTAGAATGTGATATTAATAATAGACAACTTACGAAAGAACAACTGGGTCAACTTATTGAAGAAAAGGCGATTAATGAATTAAACCTTAGAACTAACGTGTTGGTAATCATCAAAAATTTAAAAAGTGCTCTATTAACAGATTTTAATGACGCATATTTGGAGGGACGAAAACCTCCTGAATGGCTACAGGATGCAATACAGAACTATGTGTCGAAACAGGAGACTGACGCTGAATAATAGGATGCCGGGATAATATTGTATTTCCCGGCATCTTTATAGAGGTACAAATTATTTACTGAGTGTCGCTACCATCACCGCTTTTATGGTGTGCATCCGGTTTTCTGCCTGGTCAAAGACAATACTTGCCGGAGATTCAAAGACTTCATCGGTGACTTCCATTCCACCATGCAGACCAAATTCTGCGGCCATTTTTTTACCCAGCGTGGTTTGATCATCATGAAATGCAGGCAGACAGTGGAGGAATTTAACCTGCGGATTACCGGTCAGGGCCATCATTTTGCTATTCACCTGATAGTCACGCAGCAGGGCAATACGCTCCGCCCATTTCTCTTTGGGCTCACCCATCGATACCCAGACATCGGTATAGATAAAGTCTGCGCCTTTAACCCCAGAGGCGATATCTTCCGTCAAGGTGATTTTACCCCCGTGTTTTTGCGCCAGAGCACTGCATTCGGCGACCAGCGATGCTTCCGGCCAGTAGGCTTTCGGCGCGACTAAACGCAGATCCAGCCCGGTCAACGCCGCAGCTTCCAGCATTGAGTTCCCCATGTTGTTACGAGCATCTCCGGCGTATACCAGCGTCATTTCATTGAACGCTTTACCTGGCAGATGTTCCTGCATCGTGAGGAGATCTGCCAGCAGCTGTGTCGGGTGAAACTCATCCGTCAGGCCGTTCCATACAGGCACGCCAGCGTATTCAGCCAGTGTTTCAACAATTTCCTGACCGTAGCCACGGTACTGTATCCCGTCGTACATCCGACCAAGAACACGAGCCGTATCTTTAATCGATTCTTTATGACCAATCTGGCTGCCGCTTGGGCCTAGATAAGTGACTCGTGCCCCTTGATCATATGCGGCAACTTCGAAAGAGCATCGTGTGCGAGTCGAGTCTTTTTCGAAGATGAGCGCGATATTTTTACCCGTTAATTTAGCTTCTTCAGTGCCGTTTTTCTTCGCGGATTTCAGTGTTGCGGCAAGTTGTAGCAGGGTGGTGAGATCTGAAGAGGTAAAATCGAGTAACTTCAAAAAATGCTTCTGATAAAAACTGGACATACTTCCCTCCCATGGCATACGCCTTTGATGAATTAAAATTCAATCTATATGAATGATTATTCATTTGCAAGCTTGATAAATAAAACTTTGTGACAAAGGTGGAGGCAATGTCAGTGGTGTGTGACAATAAGAGTATCGGCAGGACATTAAGAGGAATGAGCCATGGCAAACCCGGAACAACTGGAAGAACAGCGTGAAGAAACACGTTTGATTATTGAAGAATTACTGGAAGATGGCAGCGATCCGGACGCGCTGTACACCATCGAACACCATCTTTCCGCAGACGATCTGGAAACTCTGGAAAAAGCGGCAGTTGAAGCGTTTAAACTCGGTTACGAAGTGACCGATCCAGAAGAGCTGGAAGTTGAAGATGGTGATATCGTGATTTGCTGCGACATCCTCAGCGAGTGCGCGTTGAATGCCGATCTGATCGATGCCCAGGTTGAACAACTGATGACGCTGGCAGAGAAATTTGACGTTGAGTACGACGGTTGGGGCACTTACTTTGAAGATCCTAACGGCGAAGATGGCGACGATGAAGATTTTGTCGATGAAGACGATGACGGAGTTCGCCACTAATTAAGCGTAGCGCATCAGGCCCAGGTAGTTCCTGCAACCTGGTGAATTTGTTGCCCGGATAAGGCATTCATGTCACATCCGGCATAAACAAAACGTACGTTGTTAATGTTCGAATGCCCGCGAGTTGAACACGCGGGCATTTTTTTAGAGTTCGCGCAACATCCGCACTTCACAATCGACATGGCCCGTGCAGCCAAGCGCATAGTCGATATGCTCAAAGCCCAAATGCTCATAAAGCGCAATGGCTTCCTTTAAAAAAGCTGTCGTTTCCAGATAGCAGCGTTTGAAACCCATCTCTCGCGCCTGCTCCATCGCCATTAAGGCCAGTTTTTTTGCCAGCCCTTTGCCGCGGATAGCCGGAAGAAAATACATCTTTTGCAGTTCGCAAATGTCCGACTCACTCCCGGTTAATGGCGCTATCCCACCGCCGCCGACCACTTCACCCTCGTACTCAACTACCCAATATGCATGGCCAGGCTGACTATACACTTGATACAGCTCGTCAAGATTCGGATCGGCGACGGTGTAGCCTTTATCAGCGGTAAGACCGTATTCGGCGGATACCTGACGAATGACGCGGGCGATAGCAGGATTATCCTGCAGCGTCAGGCGACGCATTACAGGTGATTGCGGCGCAATGTTATTCATAGTTTAACCCAATAAAAATAAAGTAATTATACATTTGTTTAATACCACTCTCTTCTTACGTGCGCAAGCGACTTATAAAGTAATAAAGTTTTTGCCAGCCTATTACTGATAAGAGTATTGTAACGTGGCAGAACATTTTACTGTCTGTATATATAAGTTATATCAATGGATTTTTTAATTCAGGGATTTTTTATGGCTCAAGTTATTAATGAAATGGATGTTCCGTCCCATTCGTTTGTTTTTCATGGTACAGGTGAGAGGTATTTTCTTATTTGTGTGGTGAATGTGTTGTTAACGATTATAACGTTAGGTATCTATTTACCATGGGCATTAATGAAATGTAAGCGTTATCTTTATGCTAATATGGAAGTTAACGGACAACGATTTTCTTATGGAATTACCGGTGGGAATGTTTTTGTTAGTTGTCTTGTTTTTGTTTTTTTCTATTTCGCAATCTTAATGACAGTGTCAGCAGATATGCCGCTTGTTGGTTGTGTTTTGACTTTGTTACTGTTGGTTTTGCTTATATTTATGGCAGCAAAAGGACTGCGTCATCAGGCCTTAATGACCAGTCTCAACGGCGTAAGATTTAGTTTTAATTGCTCTATGAAAGGGTTCTGGTGGGTGACCTTTTTCTTGCCGATTTTAATGGCCGTTGGGATGGGGACTGTTTTCTTTATCTCGACAAAGATGCTACATGCCAATAGTTCAAGTAGTGTTATTATATCTATGGTTCTGATGGCAATAGTTGGTATTGTTTCCATTGGTATTTTTAATGGTACTTTATATAGTCTGGTAATGAGTTTTCTCTGGAGCAATACCAGTTTCGGTATACATCGTTTCAAGGTAAAATTAGATACTACGTATTGTATAAAATATGCCATTCTCGCATTTTTAGCTTTATTGCCTTTTCTCGCTGTTGCTGGTTATATTATCTTCGATCAAATATTAAATGCGTATGATAGTTCTGTATATGCAAATGATGACATTGAGAATTTACAGCAATTTATGGAAATGCAACGTAAAATGATAATCGCGCAGTTAATCTATTATTTTGGGATTGCTGTTAGCACCAGTTATTTAACGGTGTCGTTGCGAAACCATTTTATGAGCAACCTGTCACTGAATGATGGGCGTATTCGTTTTCGCTCAACTTTAACGTACCACGGTATGCTTTATCGCATGTGTGCGTTGGTGGTGATATCCGGGATTACGGGCGGTCTGGCTTATCCACTGTTGAAAATATGGATGATTGACTGGCAGGCAAAAAATACGTATTTGCTGGGCGATTTGGATGACCTTCCTTTAATCAATAAAGAAGAACAACCAGATAAAGGCTTCTTAGCCAGTATTTCTCGGGGAGTTATGCCTTCTTTACCATTTCTGTAAGAGATAAAAAAGGCCGGAGCATGCTCCGGCCTTCGTTTTCATCACGGTGTTGATTACAGCGCGGCGATAACAGCCTGCTGTTCAATCAGCTTCGCTTTCGCTTCCGCATAGCCTTCCAGCTTCTCACGCTCTTTCGCGATGACCGCTTCCGGTGCACGGGCGACAAAGCCTTCGTTCGCCAGTTTGTTCTCGATACGGCTGATTTCACCTTCAATCTTCGCCACTTCTTTCGCCAGACGCGCCAGCTCATCTTCTTTGTTGATGAGGCCAGCCATCGGGATCAGCAGCTCTGCACCGTCGATGATCTTCGTAACAGAAACCGGACCTTTGTCATCGGCAGGCAGCACGGTGATGCTTTCCAGACGCGCCAGCGTTTGCAGGAAGCCACGGTTTTCATTTACGCGACGCTCTGCATCCGCGCTGCAACCACGAAGCAACAGCTCCAGCGGTTTGCCCGGCGCGATGTTCATTTCTGCACGGATGTTACGTACCGCAACGATCGCCTGCTTCAGCCACTCGGTGTCGGCCAGTGCGGCTTCATCGACCTGAGACGCATCGTACTGCGGGAACGGCTGCAGCATGATGGTGTCGGCAGTGATTCCGCAAAGTACTTTCACACGCTGCCAGATGGTTTCGGTGATGAACGGAATGATCGGATGCGCGAGGCGCAGCAGACCTTCCAGTACAGTCACCAGCGTATGGCGAGTACCGCGCAGTTCGGCTTCTGTTCCACCGTTCATTACCGGCTTGGTCAGCTCCAGATACCAGTCACAGAACTGGTTCCAGGTGAATTCATACAGAATGCCGGCGGCGATATCGAAGCGGAAGCTGTCCAGCGCTTCGCGGTACGCTTTGATAGTCTGGTTGAACTCCGCCAGAATCCAGCGGTCCGCCAGCGACAGCGTCATTTCGCCGCCGTTGAAGCCGCAATCCTGACCTTCTGTGTTCATCAGCACAAAGCGGCTGGCGTTCCACAGCTTGTTACAGAAGTTACGGTAGCCTTCCAGACGCTTCATATCCCAGTTGATGTCACGACCGGTAGAAGCCAGCGCCGCCAGGGTGAAGCGCAGCGCGTCAGTACCGTGCGGCTCAATGCCGTTCGGGAACTGCTTCTCGGTGCGCTTACGGATTTTGTCCGCCAGCTGCGGCTGCATCATATTGCCGGTACGTTTTTCCAGCAGTTCCGGCAGCGAAATACCGTCAACCATATCCAGCGGGTCAATCACGTTACCCTTGGATTTGGACATCTTCTGGCCTTCGTCATCACGAATCAGGCCGGTCATGTAAACGGTGTGGAACGGCACCTGCGGTTTGCCATTTTCATCTTTGATGAAGTGCATGGTCATCATGATCATGCGGGCAATCCAGAAGAAGATGATGTCGAAACCAGATACCATCACGCTGGTTGGGTGGAACTGGCGCAGTGCGTCGGTGTTTTCCGGCCAGCCAAGGGTAGAGAAGGTCCACAGTGCGGAGGAGAACCAGGTGTCGAGAACGTCTTCGTCCTGACGCAGGGCAACATCAGCACCGAGGTTATTTTCTTTACGCACTTCGTCTTCGTTGCGGCCAACATAAACGTTACCCGCGTCGTCGTACCATGCCGGGATACGGTGACCCCACCACAGCTGACGAGAGATACACCAGTCCTGAATATCGCGCATCCAGGAGAAGTACATGTTTTCGTACTGCTTCGGTACGAACTGAATGTCGCCGTTCTCAACCGCTTCAACCGCCGGTTTCGCCAGCACGTCGGCACGTACGTACCACTGGTCGGTCAGCATCGGTTCGATAACCACGCCGCCACGGTCGCCGTAAGGAACGGTCAGGTCGTGCGGTTTAATTTCTTCCAGCAGGCCGAGTGCGTCAACCGCGGCAACGACCGCTTTACGCGCAGCAAAACGCTCGAGTTTCTGGAACTCTGCCGGGATTTCGCTGGAATAAACGTCAGATTCGTTACCTTTGGTATCGAACACCTGGGCGCTTTCACGGATATCACCGTCAAAGGTCAGGATGTTGATCATCGGCAGGGCGTGACGTTTACCGACTTCATAGTCGTTAAAGTCGTGCGCCGGGGTGATCTTCACGCAGCCAGTGCCTTTTTCCATATCGGCGTGTTCGTCGCCAACAATCGGAATACGACGGTTAACCAGCGGCAGAATGACATATTTGCCAATCAGATCTTTGTAACGCGGATCTTCCGGGTTAACGGCCACGCCGGTATCGCCCAGCAGGGTTTCCGGACGGGTAGTCGCAACCACCAGATAATCTTTACCGTCTGCGGTTTTCGCGCCGTCAGCCAGCGGATAGCGGATGTGCCACATCGAACCTTTCGATTCGCGGTTTTCCACTTCCAGGTCAGAGATTGCGGTACGCAGTTTCGGGTCCCAGTTTACCAGGCGTTTACCACGGTAAATCAGGTCTTCTTTATACAGACGAACGAAAACTTCTTTCACCGCATTGGACAGGCCTTCGTCCATCGTGAAGCGTTCGCGCTCCCAGTCGACGGAGTTACCGAGACGACGCATCTGACGGGTAATGGTGCCGCCGGATTCCGCTTTCCATTCCCAGATTTTGTCGATGAAAGCTTCGCGGCCGTAGTCGTGACGGGTTTTACCTTCTTCTGCGGCAATCTTGCGCTCAACTACCATCTGGGTAGCGATCCCGGCGTGGTCAGTACCGACCTGCCACAGGGTATTTTTACCCTGCATACGCTGATAGCGGATCATGGTATCCATGATGGTTTGCTGGAAGGCGTGACCCATATGCAAACTGCCGGTGACGTTCGGCGGCGGGATCATGATGCAGAAACTTTCCTGGCTTTCATCGCCATTAGGCTTAAAGTAGCCCTGCTTTTCCCAGTGCTCGTAAAGCGGCTGTTCGATATCTTGTGGGTTGTATGTCTTTTCCATTATTTCCAGGTTGCCGTATTCAGGTTGAAACCAGCCACGCGGTAGGCTTTATAGCGTTCGCGCGCCAGTTGTTTCAGAGAATCTTCATAAGGAACGAAGTCTACCACTTCTGTGAAAGCGGTGGCAAAATCTGCAAAGCTTGTTCGCAGACTAATCAATATATCGCGCGGGCTGCTGCTACGCTTTTGTGGCCAGGCGATCTCCACCGGCGCACCGCCGCGCGGTCCTTCTCCCGCTAAATTATGCGGAACAAAGCTTTCTGCCGGACGCGCCCACAGGGCTTCATCCAGTCGGTAAGCCTGCTTTTCATCTTCACAAGCGATGAGCACGCGCTTACCGCTGCGCCAACGTTCTGCGGCAATTTCACACACCAGTTGCTCAACGGCGCTTAAGCCATCGACGGTGGTGTCATTGTCCAGAAGATAGAACGTCGCGTTTTTCATAAATGGGGCTTCTTGTGGTGGATTTAAATACACATCAGATAAACGCCGAATTGCCTGATGCGACGCTGTCGCGTCTTATCAGGCCTACGGGTCCGGTACTCTGTGTAGGTCGGATAAGGCATTCACGCCGCATCCGACAATAACAACACAGCCTGATGCAATTACTCTTCGCCGTTAAACCCGGCGCGGTTGAGCAGGAACTGTGCCAGCAACGCCACCGGGCGACCGGTTGCGCCTTTTGCTTTACCAGAACGCCAGGCGGTACCGGCGATATCCAGGTGTGCCCAGTTGTACTTACGGGTAAAGCGCGACAGGAAGCAACCTGCGGTAATCGCCCCGCCAGGACGACCGCCAATGTTCGCCATATCGGCAAAATTGGACTCCAGCTGTTCCTGATACTCGTCACCCAGCGGTAAACGCCATGCGCGGTCACCGGATTGTTCAGATGCAGCAATCAGCTCATGGGCCAGCGGATTGTGGTTCGCCATCAGACCGGTAATGTGATGGCCCAGCGCGATAACGCAGGCACCGGTCAGCGTCGCCACGTCAATCACCGCTTCCGGCTCAAAACGCTCAACGTAAGTTAACACATCGCACAGTACCAGGCGGCCTTCGGCGTCGGTATTCAGCACTTCTACGGTTTGACCGGACATGGTGGTTAACACATCGCCCGGACGATAGGCACGTCCGCCAGGCATGTTTTCGCAGCCTGCCAGCACGCCAATAACGTTAATCGGCAGTTGCAGCTCCGCGACCATACGCATCACGCCGTAAACCGCCGCCGCACCGCACATATCGTACTTCATCTCATCCATGCCTTCTGAAGGCTTGATGGAGATACCGCCGGAGTCGAAGGTTAAACCTTTACCCACCAGCACGATTGGGCGAGCATCTTCCGACGCGTTGCCTTTGTACTCAATCACCGACATCAGCGATTCGTTCTGCGAACCCTGACCGACCGCCAGATAGGAATGCATCCCCAGCTCTTTCATCTGCTGTTCGCCGATAACGCGGGTGATGACATTCTTGCTGTAGCTGTCAGCCAGCTGGCGCGCCTGAGAGGCGAGATAAGCGGCGTTACAGATATTCGGCGGCATATTACCGAGATCTTTCGCTGCTTTTATCCCGGCGGCAATCGCCAGACCGTGCTGGATCGCGCGCTCACCGCTAGTCAGTTCACGGCGGGTCGGCACGTTGAAGACCATCTTACGCAGCGGGCGACGCGGTTCGCTCTTATTCGTTTTCAACTGATCGAAACTGTAGAGCGTCTCTTTTGCTGTCTCGACAGCCTGACGCACTTTCCAGTAGTTGTTACGGCCTTTAACGTGCAGTTCAGTCAGAAAGCAGACCGCTTCCATCGAGCCAGTATCATTCAGCGTATTAATGGTTTTCTGAATAACCTGCTTGTACTGACGCTCATCCAGCTCACGTTCTTTGCCGCAACCAATAAGGAGGATGCGTTCAGAAAGCACGTTTGGCACATGGTGCAGCAACAGTGTCTGCCCCGGTTTTCCTTCCAGTTCGCCCCGACGTAGCAGGGCGCTGATGTACCCATCGCTGATTTTATCGAGCTGTTCTGCAATCGGAGAAAGGCGACGTGGTTCGAAGACGCCCACGACGATGCAGGCACTCCGCTGTTTCTCCGGGCTACCGCTTTTTACACTAAACTCCATGCACTACGCTCCTGAATCTTAAAGACAACGGCGGTGGCTACAGATAGAATTGCAAGCTTTCGTAACTCATGTCCGCTGTTGCGATGACTTCGTGTTAATCTTAACGTTATTACGGCATTGGCACGTCAGAACAAAATCTGAGAGGTGAATCCGTTGAGTATAATTATCTTAGCGACGATTTCGACGACTCAAGAGAATAAATGACGTTTAAGCCATGAAACAAGCTAAAATCCTGCAAAAGACGAGTTTTTACGGGCGTATTTAAAGTGATAATCATAAGATATCTGGTGCGGGAGACGCTCAAAAGCCAGCTGGCGATACTCTTCATCTTGCTTTTGATCTTCTTCTGTCAAAAGTTAGTGAGGATCCTCGGCGCAGCGGTTGACGGCGATATTCCGGCGAATCTGGTGCTCTCCCTTCTCGGGTTGGGCGTGCCGGAAATGGCGCAGCTTATCCTGCCATTAAGCCTGTTCCTCGGGCTGCTGATGACGCTGGGCAAACTGTATACCGAAAGTGAAATTACGGTAATGCATGCCTGCGGCTTGAGCAAAGCGGTTCTGGTGAAAGCGGCAATGATCCTTGCGGTATTCACGGCAATCGTCGCGGCGGTTAACGTGATGTGGGCGGGACCGTGGTCATCGCGACATCAGGATGAAGTGTTAGCAGAAGCGAAAGCGAACCCTGGCATGGCGGCGCTGGCGCAAGGGCAATTCCAGCAAGCGACTAATGGCAGCTCGGTGCTGTTCATCGAAAGCGTTGACGGCAGCGATTTCAAAGATGTGTTCCTCGCGCAAATTCGACCAAAAGGTAATGCACGTCCTTCTGTGGTGGTGGCCGATTCCGGACATTTAACCCAGCTGCGCGACGGCTCCCAGGTCGTCACTCTCAACCAGGGAACGCGCTTCGAAGGCACTGCACTGTTACGCGATTTCCGCATTACGGACTTCCAGGATTATCAGGCGATCATTGGTCACCAGGCGGTGGCGCTCGACCCGAACGATACCGACCAGATGGACATGCGCACATTGTGGAACACTGACACCGATCGTGCCCGCGCAGAACTGAACTGGCGTATCACGTTGGTATTCACCGTGTTTATGATGGCGCTTATGGTCGTTCCGCTGAGCGTGGTTAACCCGCGTCAGGGGCGCGTACTGTCGATGCTGCCAGCCATGCTGCTGTATCTGTTGTTCTTCCTGATCCAGACCTCCCTGAAATCGAACGGCGGTAAAGGTAAGCTGGACCCGACGCTGTGGATGTGGACCGTAAACCTGATTTATCTGGCTTTGGCGATTGTTCTCAACCTTTGGGACACCGTGCCGGTCCGCCGCCTGCGCGCCAGTTTTTCGCGTAAAGGAGCGGTGTGATGCAACCTTTTGGCGTACTTGACCGCTATATCGGTAAAACTATTTTCACCACCATCATGATGACGCTGTTCATGCTGGTGTCGCTGTCGGGCATTATCAAGTTTGTCGATCAGCTGAAAAAAGCCGGGCAGGGGAGTTACGACGCGTTAGGCGCAGGAATGTATACCTTGCTGAGCGTGCCGAAAGATGTGCAAATCTTCTTCCCGATGGCGGCCCTGCTGGGTGCATTACTTGGGTTGGGGATGCTGGCACAGCGCAGCGAACTGGTGGTCATGCAGGCTTCTGGTTTTACCCGTATGCAGGTGGCGCTGTCGGTGATGAAAACCGCCATTCCGCTGGTCTTGTTGACGATGGCGATTGGCGAATGGGTCGCACCGCAGGGCGAGCAGATGGCGCGTAACTACCGTGCGCAGGCGATGTACGGTGGCTCGTTGCTCTCTACCCAGCAAGGCTTATGGGCAAAAGATGGCAACAACTTCGTCTACATTGAGCGGGTTAAAGGTGACGAAGAGTTAGGTGGCATCAGTATCTATGCCTTTAATGAGAATCGTCGTCTGCAATCTGTACGCTATGCCGCTACCGCGAAGTTTGACCCGGAACATAAAGTCTGGCGTCTGTCGCAGGTTGATGAATCTGATCTGACCAATCCGAAACAGATCACTGGTTCACAGACGGTGAGCGGTACCTGGAAAACCAACCTCACGCCGGACAAACTGGGCGTGGTGGCACTGGACCCGGATGCCCTCTCCATCAGTGGTTTGCACAACTATGTGAAGTATCTGAAGTCGAGCGGTCAGGATGCCGGACGTTATCAGCTCAACATGTGGAGCAAAATCTTCCAGCCGCTATCCGTGGCGGTGATGATGCTGATGGCGCTGTCGTTTATCTTTGGCCCACTGCGTAGCGTACCGATGGGCGTGCGTGTGGTCACCGGTATCAGCTTCGGTTTTGTCTTCTACGTACTGGACCAGATCTTCGGCCCGCTGACGTTGGTTTACGGCATCCCGCCGATTATCGGCGCGTTGCTGCCAAGCGCCAGCTTCTTCTTAATCAGCCTGTGGCTGTTAATGAGAAAATCGTAACCTGATGAACGAATAAAGGGAGCGAAAGCTCCCTTTATTATTGTTAGCAAAGTGTGCTTCGTTCATGCCTGAAAAATCATGAAAATTCAATATATTGCAGTAGTGTAGGCATGATAAGGCGCGCCAGCGTCGCATCAGGCAAAGACAAATCGCACCTGACTTACCTTCTTCTCCCCCCCAGCAAACTCCCCAGCACACCACGCACAATCTGATTCGTCACCTGGCGGGCGGCGCTTTTCGCCATTGTTTGCACCACACCATCTTTCTTCCCGCCGCGTGGTCCGGTAGTGCCAAACAAAATATCCTTCAATCCACCAAGAATACCGTCATCCACCGCCACCTCTTTCCCTTTCGCGGGAGGATTATTTTGCTGCTCGGTACTGGCCTGAAAGCCTTTTTGCAACATTTCATAGGCGGATTCCCGGTCCACGTCATCCTCGTACTTGCCATACACCGGGGAGTGATTAATCAGGCCGTTACGCTCATCTTCCGTCACCGGCCCCATTCGTGAACAGGGGGCAATCACCATCGCCCGTTCCACCACTGAAGGGCTTCCTTTCGCATCGAGAAACGAGATTAACGCCTCGCCGGTCCCCAGTTCCTGAATCGCCTTTTCGGTATCAAACGCCGGATTGGCCCGCATGGTTTGCGCCGCAGCTTTTACTGCTTTCTGATCTTTGGGCGTAAAAGCCCGCAAAGCGTGTTGAACGCGATTACCGAGCTGCCCGAGCACATTATCCGGAATATCTGACGGGTTTTGCGAAACGAACCAGACGCCCACGCCTTTTGAGCGAATAAGCCTTATCACCTGCTCAATCTTATCCAGCAGTACCTGCGGTGCATCGTTAAACAGCAGATGTGCTTCGTCGAAGAAAAACACCAGTTTTGGTTTCTCCAGATCGCCCGCTTCAGGCAATTGTTCATATAACTCTGAAAGCATCCACAGCAGGCTGGCGGAGTACAGTTTCGGCATCTGATAAAGCTTCTCGGCGCTGAGGATATTGATAACGCCTTTACCGTTGGTATCGCTACGCATCCAGTCTTTGATATCCAGCATCGGCTCACCAAAGAAGTGTGCTGCGCCTTGCTGTTCCAGCGATAACAGCCCGCGCTGGATGGCACCAACCGATGCGCTACTGATATTACCGTACTGATTCTGGAAGGATTTGGCGTTATCGCCGATGTACTGGGTAATCGCCCGCAAATCTTTAAAGTCGAGCAGCAACAGCCCCTGATCGTCAGCAATGCGGAAGATAATATTCAGCACGCCAGATTGCACATCGTTGAGATTCAACAGTCGCGCCAGCAACAGCGGCCCCAGGTCTGAAACCGTCGCCCGCACCGGATGGCCTTTCTCGCCAAAGATATCCCACACCACCACCGGATTAGCATGTGGTTGCCAGTCATTGACGCCGATATTTTTAAGCCTTGCGAGCAGTTTTTCCGAAGATGTACCTTCCTCCGCTACTCCCGTTAAATCACCTTTCACATCGGCCATAAACACCGGAACACCGATTTCCGACAATGACTCTGCCAGTTTTTGCAGCGTAACGGTTTTACCCGTCCCCGTTGCGCCAGTAATCAGCCCGTGACGGTTAGCCATTCCCGGCAGTAAAAACAGTTCTGTGTCCGGCGTGCGGGCAATTAACAGGGGTTCGCTCATGAGATATCCTCCAGTTTCCTGCCTGGAGTATAGGCAACGTCCGGCAAAGAGAATACGTGTAATGAAGAGAAAATAACCTAAAGCGTGTTACCGTGATAAATCTGATACCCGAGGTCAACAGTGTTGTGGTTGTGATCGTTATTTTTAATTTTGCTCAGCAACATTTGGGCGGCCATCCGACCAATATCAAAACGGGGAGTAATTACGCTGGCGAGACTTGGGATCATTTGCCTGCCAATCTCCAGCCCATGAAAACCCGCAATGGAAATTTGTTCTGGCACGGCGAGGTTTCGCTCGCGGCACAGCAGAAGCGCACCCATCGCAATATCGTCATTGGTGCAAAATACACCGTCTAAATCCGGGGTTGCGCTAAGGGCATCACGCATTAATTGCATTCCTAAATGAATGGATGAGATGGCGCGTGGATTCATGCGTAACGGGGAAAGATTATGCAGCATCATCGCATCGCAATACCCCTGATAACGCTGTTCATCGCGGGTGTCATCTTTGGAACCGAGATACAGAATTTTGCGCCTGACTCGCTTATCCAGCATGGTACACACCATGTCAAAAGCGGCCTGCCGATTATCAAAACCGACCTCCATATCCAGCCGTTCTCCCTGTACATCCATCAATTCCACGACCGGAATGGTGGCTGAACGCAGAAATTTCACCGTCCTGATGGTGTGATATTTTTCCGAAAGAATAATCCCGTCAATGTTATAAGAGAGCAGGTTAATCACCGACTCTTCTTCGGAATCGCGATCGTAATTGTAATTAGCAATAAGGGTCTGATAATTATGCTCAGAGGTGACGGATTCTATTCCCGCGAGAATGTCAGCGAAGAGTTGATTTTGAAATGACGGAATCAAGATACCGAGGGTATAACTTTGTGCATTCAACAACATGCCGGGAGCGCGATTAGGGATATAATTGATCTCTTCCATAATTTTAGCGATGCGCTCGCCTGTTTCCTTTGCCACCTTTTTCGGCGAGCGGATATAACGACTCACGGTCATTTTTGTTACGCCAGCCAGCGTAGCGATATCCTGTAAAGAAATTCTGTGATTGCGCATAACTTCTCCCAACGTCGGGGGAATCTTCAATCTTCCCCCGAAACTACATCACAATATTTTATTCTTTCAGTGCAATACGGCGTTAATGGCTAACACGCCCAGCAAACCCATAATAGAAATAAGGGTTTCCATCACCGTCCAGGTACGCAACGTTTCACCAACCGTCAGATTAAAATACCCTTTAAATAGCCAGAAGCCAGGGTCGTTTACGTGTGACGCGATCACGCTGCCCGCACCGGTTGCCAGTACCATTAAAGCGGGATCGGCATGGGTAACGTTGATAATCGGCAACACCACACCCGCGGTGGTAATGGCCGCGACGGTGGCAGAGCCCAGAGCGATACGCAACAGCGCCGCAACAGTCCAGCACATCAATAACGGCGAAAGTGTAGTTCCGGTCATTAAGTGTGAAATATACTGCCCGACACCGCTATCTACTAATACCTGCTTAAACGCGCCGCCGCCAGCGATAATAAACACAATCATCGCGATAGCGCCTATAGAATCCCCAATGATATCCATGATTTGCTCGATGGTGCGTCCATTACGTCGGCCCAGTGTGAAAATCGCAATAACAATGGCAATAAACAGCGCAACGGCAGGGTTACCGACAAATTCAAAGAAGAGGCGCACGGTGTTAGTTTTCGGTAACGTAATTTCACAAACGGCGGCGATAGCCATCAGGATGACCGGGATCACGGCAGCGAAAATACTGTTCCAGAAGGAGGGCATCTCCTCTTCGCTAAACAGATGAGGATTAAATAAGCCTTCCGGTGGTGCTTTCTCAAAGCGAGTTAGCAGTTTAGAAAACAGCGGTCCTGCGACAATAACTGTCGGAATGGTAATGATAAATCCATACAGTAAAGTCGTTCCGAGATTAGCCTCAAAGATAGTCGCGATGGCAGTAGGCCCTGGATGTGGCGGCAGAAAACAGTGGGTTACAGAGAGCGCTGCTACCATTGGTACGCCAACATACAACAGGGGTAATCCTGATGATGCTACGATGGTAAATACCAACGGCAACAGCAGGACAAAACCCACTTCAAAAAACATGGCGAGGCCCACAACCAGACCGGTGATCACTAGCGCCCATTGCACGCGTTTTTTACCAAAAGTAGCAATCAGCGTAGTGGCGATACGTTGTGCCGCACCCGTATCAGAAATCAGCTTGCCTAACATGGCCCCGAAACCGAGGATCATTGCCAGCCCGCCGAGCGTGCTGCCGATACCATTTTGTATAGAGTGCAGGACGGCCTGTGCATCCATCCCTTCGGCAAATCCGACGACGGCAGCTACCAGAACGAGGGCAATAAAGCCGTTAACTTTAAAGCCGATCATCAGGATAAGAAGCAGCGCGACGCCTGCCGCAATAATGATTAATGGCATAGTCTTTATCTCTTATTAGTGCCAGAAAAGCAGCGCTTTCGCGCTGCACGTAGGGTAGTAGGTGTTAAACAGCCACTAACATGCCGCCATCAACAAACAACAGGTGGCCGTTTACGAAATCAGAGGCTTTTGAAGAAAGGAACACCGCAGCACCAATCAGTTCCTGCGGATCTCCCCAGCGTGCGGCGGGGGTCCGTTTGCACAACCAGGCGGTGAAGGCTTCGTCCTCAACCAGTGCTTTAGTCATTTCTGTTTTGAAATAGCCCGGCGCAATACCGTTGACCTGAATATTGTGGCGCGCCAGCTCGACGCACATGCCGCGGGTGAGCATTTTTACCGCCCCTTTCGATGCGGCATAAGGGGTGATGGTGTCACGTCCCAGTTCGCTTTGCATCGAGCAAATATTAATAACTTTACCTGCCTTGCGTTCAACCATGTGACGAGTTACCGCTTGCGACACCAGGAACACGGCGGTCTGGTTTACTGCGATCACATCATTCCACTCTTGTTCAGGGAACTCAGTAAAAGGATGACGGCGCTGGATACCGGCGTTATTCACCAGCACATCAATGGGGCCGATGTCCTTTTCGATATGTTCAACGGCGGCATCAATTTCATGTTTATGAGTAACATTAAAAGGTGCGGCAACGGCCTGAATACCCTCCTGGTGGAGTTTTTTTACAGCAAGTTCTGCGCGTTCGGCAGTAATATCATTAATAATTATTTGTGCGCCATATTTACCCAGGCCGGTTGCCAGTAAAAAGCCAATGCCCTGTGCTGAACCGGTAATCAAGATATTTTTTCCTGCCAGTGAAAATAGATCGTTCATTGTATTATTCCTTTATTTATCTCTTAGAAAACAAGCTGGACTTTTGCTGCCTGGGTTTTATCACCGGCGAAACGTAGCGCCTCTTCCAGGTCAGTGAAGGGATATTCAGCACTCAGTAAAGGCAGTGGATTGATAACGCCATTCGCCAGCCATGACACTGCGGTATTAAATTCGCTGGTAAAACGGAAAGAGCCTTTGAGTGAAATCTCCTTACCAATCAACGTCATCATTGGGAATTCTGCCATCGCGCCTCCCATACCTACCTGCACCATTACGCCGCGTGCACGAGTGACCTCCAGACA
The DNA here is from genome assembly GCF_002965245.1 of Escherichia sp. MOD1-EC6021. Taxonomy (NCBI): domain Bacteria; kingdom Pseudomonadati; phylum Pseudomonadota; class Gammaproteobacteria; order Enterobacterales; family Enterobacteriaceae; genus Escherichia; species Escherichia sp. MOD1-EC6021. Next base: position 102,145 of record NZ_PTRU01000011.1, read on the forward strand.
GGTATTCACTGATGAAGGATGACCGGACACTTCAAAGCTGACATCGAAATAGCCTTTTTCCGCTTTCCAGTGATCCATGTCGTCGTTTTGTGGGTTTACGAGCACATCCGCCCCCATCTCTTTGGCCAGCAAAAGGGAACGGGGACTCACATCGGCACAGACAATTTCCGAGGCCCCCAGTGTTTTCACAGCACTGACAATCAGGCAGCCAATGGGCCCAACACCGGAAATAAATACTCGCTTGCCCTGTAACTCGCCGGCCTGATGTGCGGCATGAATCGCGACGGCTAAAGGTTCGGCAAAAGCCATAACCTTTTCGTCAGCTTTGGCCGGATAAGGGACACATTGCGACGTTTCGACCATTTTATAACGGGTAAAGCCACCATCAACATGAGGGAAATACATGGCACTGCCAAAAAAACGCATCTCTGTACACTGATTCTCGTTATGTTCAATGCAGTATTTGCAGTGACCGCAAGGTTTAGACGGATTAATGGCTACCGTTTGCCCTTCATGTAATTCTGATGAGTCGCTATGAATAACTTTACCGATAACTTCATGACCTAACACCATCGGTGCCTTTATCATGAAATTACCTACTTTTCCTTCCTGATAATAATGTAAATCGGAACCGCAAATTCCACCTCGGGTTATTTGTACTAATGTTCCATTATTATTCCAATCTATCGTCTGCTCGGTAACGGCAACAGTTTTCTTGCCCGCAACAACGCAGGACTGTGTTTTCACTTGCATAAATTCCTCACTGGTCAGGTAGACACCTCGGAAGCATTTAAGCGGTTTTAATTGTCATTATTTGTGATGAAGATCACGTCAGAAAATTGTTACATTACTATGTTACGCATAACGTGATGTGCCTTGTAATTCTTATCAACAGAAATAAAAAAACGTGAAATTATTATGCCGCCAGGCGTAGTATCGCCGCAGGTAAGATGATTCAGGAGATTTTAAATGGCGGGTGAAAGCTTTATTTTGATGGGCGTATCAGGGAGTGGTAAAACATTAATTGGTAGCAAGGTTGCCGCGTTATTGTCTGCGAAATTTATTGATGGTGACGATCTTCATCCAGCCAAAAATATAGATAAAATGTCGCAAGGCATTCCATTATCTGATGAAGATCGACTTCCCTGGCTGGAACGCTTAAATGATGCTTCATACAGTCTTTATAAAAAGAATGAAACAGGATTTATTGTCTGTTCATCATTAAAAAAACAGTATCGTGATATTTTACGCAAGGGTAGCCCCCATGTTCATTTCCTCTGGTTAGATGGCGATTATGAAACTATTCTCGCGCGAATGCAGCGTCGGGCTGGGCATTTTATGCCGGTAGCGTTACTAAAAAGTCAGTTTGAGGCGCTGGAGCGACCACAAGCAGATGAACAGGATATTGTGCGCATTGATATCAACCATGATATTGCCAATGTCACCGAACAATGTCGGCAGGCTGTGCTGGCGATAAGACAAAACAGAATATGTGCGAAAGAGGGCAGCGCCTCAGATCAGCGCTGCGAATGATTTTCAAAAATCTGCTTTCAACACCACGCGGTAGCGCGCTTTACCATCGCGTACATGCTGAATGGCGTCGTTAATTTTCGACATTGGGAACAGTTCGGTGGTCGGCGCAACCTTGCTGCGGGCGGCAAAGCGCATCAGCTTACGCAACTCATAAGGCGTGCCGGTAGCAGAGCCAGAGACACTGCGGTCGCCCGCAATTAACGTAAAGGCCGGAACAGACAGCGGCGTGAGGACCGCGCCGACTGTATGGAAATTACCGCCATACGTCAGCGCCTCAAAATAAGGCTGCCAGTCGAGGCTGACGTTGACGGTGTTGATAATGAGATCAAACTGCCCCGCCAGTGCTTTCAGTGCCTGCGGATCGCGGCTATTCACCACTTTATCGGCACCCATCGCCAGCACTTCCTGCTCTTTCGCCGGATTAGAACTAAAGGCCGTCACCTCGCATCCCATTGCGTGCAGAAGTTTTATAGCGATATGCCCCAGCCCGCCAATACCAATTACCCCAACGCGGCTGGTAGCAGTGATATGGTGCATCAACAGTGGTTTAAAGACCGTGATACCGCCGCACAACAGCGGCCCGGCAGATTCGATATCAATATTTTCCGGCAGTGGGATTACCCATTGCCAGTCCGCACGCAACTTCTCAGCAAAGCCACCGCGATTCATAATCGTCGGCACCGCACCTTGCTCACAGTTGATCTGATTACCGCTAATACAGGCATCGCAGTGACCACAGCTACGCGCCGTCCAGCCAATCCCGACACGCTGACCGACCTGCAAACCTTTATCCTGCGCGGCGCTCCCGAGCGCCACCACGCGACCAATCACCTCATGCCCGGCAACCAGCGGATATTGTGAAAATCCCCATTCGTTGTCGATCATCGACAGATCGGAATGGCAGATCCCGCAGTAATCCACCTGCACTTCGACATCTTGTGGTTTCAGTTCACCGGGATCGTACTCATAAACTTCCAGTTCGCCGCCAGCCTCTTTTGCGGCATAGCTTTTTATCATCGACATATTTTTGTCCTTCTCTGGTGTTGTCTGGGAAGTGTAGAGCATGGTAGGGCGGGGTGCCTGGAGTGTGACAAAGGTTACACATCGCGGTATGCAATGCTGAAAATTTCAGCACTTAGCGAGGTGCGAGCAAGCTGGCGCTTGCATGGTGGCGCGTGACAGGTATAATCCACAACGTTTTCCGCATACCTCTTCAGTGCCGAAGTGGCGAAATCGGTAGACGCAGTTGATTCAAAATCAACCGTAGAAATACGTGCCGGTTCGAGTCCGGCCTTCGGCACCACACCGTATGCAAATCGAGTCGCTCAAGAGCGGCTTTTTTTGTGTCTGAAATCACCCATATCCGTGCAGTATATAGGCCTGCCAGAAAAGCAGTTCAGTATTCTTCATTTGGTAGTCGATGGTCCCAAGTTTGCTCTGGCTGGAAGCTGCATCGTCCACATTACGTGGGCAGGGTGGTTTCGCTATGCTACTTGAACGTTTTGACCATGTGGCTCAGGTAGCTAATATCAAAAGACGTCATTTTGTCTCCACGCCCACCTTGGTGAACATTCAATAAATAGTTTCGGTCGAGAGCAGTTATGTAGGGCTAGCAGACGAGATGCGCAGACATCTTGTTGAAGACAATTTTACTGACCACCTGAGAACGCTATTCTACCGAATAATATTTATTATCTTGGTGAATAATGATGATTACCTGTGTAACTATGGTTTTATGCTGATGGGACCGGCAGTACAATTTCTGTAGTGTACTCGCAATTTCAGGTCTCTGGCGTTTATTCTGGTGCAAAGGAGGTATGTGATGAAAACTTTGCTACCATGCCATTAAATGCGACCAATATCGGATTATCCATCAGTTGCTTGTTGTAGATTTCATTGGTTATAAAAATGCAAGGTGCAAAAGATGAAATTTATAATTATTAGTTAAGTGGCTAATTTTATAGTAATTTAGACAATAGGATGTATGGAAAAATGGAAAAAGTTTATGATACCACTAGAATTAGTAATCTTGCTAACGACCCGAAACAGTTTTGTTCTTTTTTTTGTGAGTACATAAAAAGAGATGATATTAGTATAGATATCGCCTTGGATGTGCTGAGAATATCTTCCATCTATTATAATAGATTTTCAGTTCAGACTGAAGTTGAGTATAACAATACATTCAAAAAATGTATTAATGAGCTAGTAAACTCATTTCCTGATAACATTGAACTAATCTCTGAGTTCGAGAGTCAATGTAAAATTATGCATGATATAAATAATTCTTTCTTTGGGGCTGCAAAATGTGCTGGTATTTGGCGTAAAAATACAAAAAAATCACATGCATTAATACTTAATCTCATCATGTTTTGTGAGATGTTTTTATCATCATTATCATCCTTGGTTGTGGTCAATGATCCTAAAAAAATGAAGAGGATTTTTCCATTATTTATCGTTTCTGAAAATATTAATATTCATGCTGAACCTGATATCGAATATTTTCGAGTTATCGATAGGGCATTTGATGAGGTAGCCAATTACACCGGAAGAATATTTTCTTATTTACGGACTCATGGGCCATTGAAACTAACTTCTTGTGTGAATAAACAAACCTTGCTTTCAATGGGAGGGTACCTTAATGAGTGGAATGTTTTTGACTCATTAAGCAGAGTAAGAGACTTTTTCAGACTAAGTAGTGCAGTATTTACAAAATTGGATAATAACATTTACTCTCTTGAGGTTGATAGTTTTTGTTTATACCGAGATTATGAGATTGCAAGAAATAGACTAATGATGAGAGCGTCACATCTATATAGCGAAGTTCATGAATTTAGTAACAAACATTTTCATCTAAATAGTTGGGTAAAGGATCATATGCCATCTTACTTAAATTCTGATGGCGTTTTTAGCTCATTTCATTTAAGCGAGTTGGAAAATATGTCTCCTGATGACCTTCATGAAGAATATGGGAATATATCATTATTTAATTGGGTGCACGCTTATCAATGTTTAGTCGAGTTATCTAAAGAAGAAATGAGCAAAAGATTTTCATCGACAAAACCTATACCCCTACAGTTGGATCGCTGGCTGGTCATAAAAAGCCGTGAGAGTTGGTTATCATTCTTTCAACGTAAGGGGATTGCAGCAGATGCAGCAAAAAAACTGATAGATTATTTTACCTTCAATTCAAAATCACATGATCTTAATGATTGCCCATTTATTCCCTGTATGGACGGTTTATGCTTAATGCCTGCATTAATAGCAAATAGCTCAGTGACTCGCTCTCTAATGTCATTATTTGGTTCCAAAAAAATTTCTCAAGCAAGTAAAGGGCGATTTCATGAGCAACAATTTATAAAACAAGTTCGTGATGCGGGGATTAAAGCTTCTCCAATTGATGCTCATGCTAATTATCAGTGCGATTGCGTGATTCTCCTGGATGATTGTTTGATTTTTACAGAACTAAAATCAAATGGTCAACCAATATATTATGGTAAGTACTATCAGCAAGTGTGTAACATCGTTGGAGATAGCTCATTAATACATGATCATAATAATAAATTTATGCGTTCTTATTTTCAACAAATAAATCGAATTTCTGAACATTATCTTAATCATCTTGATGTGATCATTAAAGAATTCGAACTACCATCAACATGGCAACCCAAAGGTGTGTATAAGCTTATTGTTACTACAACTATGCTCGGTGGGAAATATCATGTGGATGATACATATGTAGCGGACAAATATGCATTATCTAGTTTTTTTCAACGAATACCTGGAGTGATATATCAAACAAATGAAAATGGAAAAATGGCGAAAAATATCATTGATGGGTTTGAGTGTTGCGAAGGGAAAATCACTATCGATAAGTTTATAGATTATCTTTCCTCTTTGCCCAGTATTAATGCTGTACGTAAAAATATAAAAAAATTAACTTATAGTGTTCGATTTAATGAAAAATTAGTCCATCACCCTTATTATGATTCTTGGGCTTTTGGCCCATATATTCGTAAGGGAAATGATTAGAGCAATTTATTATATAGTCCATGTTATTCACTGATTATATTATTGATAATATAATCAGTGAATAACTCTAATTTTTTTAATGTTGGGGTTTAGCCTAAAGTTGAAATTGGTACTACGGAACGGTATGATCATATCGCATCAAAATATCAAGGAAGTGATGATTTTCTACGCACCGATCCAGAAACGTGGATTTTATCATCACCATAAGCAATGGCAGCGACAACACCATCAATTTCTATATCAAAGGTGGTGAAATAAATTAGAAAATTGTTTATTTAATCCATTAGCGATAAGTTTTATTGTTATTTAGCCGAGATATATTCCATTGAAAAAAGTAAATTGGCACTGATATTATATCAAATGGGAATAATCCTTTTGTAAATAAGCTGAGGAATGTGTTAATTCACATCCAGCGCCTTATAAACCGCATCAACCGGTTCTGAGTAAAAACTTACCTGAAACTTGGTAAACAACTCTGCCGGAACTGTTGGAATATCCATAGCCGAGGATATCGGCAACAGAACTCGTTTTGCGCCGCTATCGAAGGCGAGTTGTAAACTAGCGGCAAGATCCTGCACTGATTATGTCAGCAATATTGAACATACTGCGATAGTTATCAACCTCACCCCCTAAAAACCTCTTTTCGATGCCACTCCACAAACCCCTCAAAAGGGTAATTTTTACGCACCTGTGGTAACGCAATAGTTTTCCCGTCAAAATCCCAGAATAGTTTCTCAACGATCCCTCCGCCGTTTACCGCATCCGAGACCAGTACCCGCATATTTTCATCCAGGCCAATCGATCCTTTATCAAAGGCTTTATGGTGTATTGCACAAAGCGCCAGGCCATTAGGAATTTCACAAGGACCGCCGTGCTGTTTCCATTTTATATGCGCTGCTTCCAGTGCGACGGTGGTGTCATCGTGGCGCATATTAAAGCCACATATCGCGCACTGGTAGTTATATGCGCGCAATACAAGTTTGCGAAATAACGGGTCGCGCTGTTTACGGATTTGCTGGAGATCAAAACCCAGCTCGTCAGCAATTTCTTCCTGAATGCTCTCGGTGAAGTGCGCTTCGAGTATCTGTTGCGCCAGGGTATTGATGAGTTTTTTATTGCCGATTACCAGGGCATAGTGCTGTTCATCGAAACCGCCTGCAACGCGGTGTTCGGTCAGTTCCTTCACTGGCGGTTGTCGGCTACTCCCTGCTGTTGAGCAAAGTTCGGCATTGTGTAATTGCCAGAATCCGTCGCCTTGTAATCGCCAGAACGGCATATCAGGTCGGTACTGTGAACGCTGTGGCCCAAAACGTTCCAGTAAACTGTGCAGAGGTTCGTAGATTTCCGAGCCATAATCGAAAAGGCGCGGATGTCCATTCAGGTATCCCGCTAATATATATAAAAACAACAATGGCTTATGCGGCGCGCGCTGTTCACCCTTGTGCCAGATTTTTATATTGGCAATTGCCTGCTGTAGCGATTTACTGGAAGCCATTGATATCCCTGGCAGTGAAATAATTGCGATCATGCTCGCAAATTTTTCTGCTGTTCAAGCCTGCAAGTGAAGATATATTACCTTGATCTCATTTGTTTTTTTTGCTGCCTGTTCTGAGAACGTATAAGGACATTCTCCATGAATAAACTCCCCGATCATCTTCCGCGGCGGTATATCATCGAAGCTATCCATTTATGGGATGCGGGAGAAACTCATCAGTTCCAGCCTGCGCGGTTGTATGAGATTGAATATCATGGCCGACGTTACCCCTCGAAGGCGATTGCTGGCATCGCAGCGACATTGATGACGGGGACGCAATTTACCCCTGCGGATTTCACCGGCGGAATAAAATCTAAATGCGTCAAACTACTCATAGAGCAGGGATTTCATATTCATCAGGATAAAGCCGCTGCGGCTCCCATAGCCGACGTTCTGTTCCCGGATGAGTTGCCGTCGCAGGAGACATACGTTGAAGGTGCGGCGATAAAGGTGACAGTAAACCGCTATGAACGCGATAAAAAGGCCCGAGATAAAGCGGTCGAACATCATGGATGCCAGTGCAACGTATGCGGCGTTGATCTGGTGAAGATCTATGGTGATATCGCTGAAGGCTTTATCCATGTGCATCACCTGGTCCCGCTTTCAGCCATTAAAGAGGATTACCAGCTGGATCCAGTTAATGATTTGCTTCCTGTGTGCCCTAATTGCCATGCGATGTTGCACCGACGCAAACCACCGTTTTCGCCGGAGCAGTTAAAAGCGTTGATGGATGCAAATAAATCAAATTAATGAACGCTCACCCTTCACGCCAAAACCGCAAAATAGCGTCAACAAATTTGTCTACAATCATCCCCCGACTGAAATGACTGCTTCGCAGTGCCGTCGTCCAGTTCTCCGGTGACCGGTACGCTGAATCTTTTCCAGCTTCGTTAAGATCTTCAAAATAGCCATTGAAGATATTCTGGTTAACACCGCCAGTAACATAAGCCTTGCCGTTGTGTACAAATGTCACATGACCCGCCATGCCCATCGGCGCGTGCGACATCAATTTAACCCAGCTATTGGTTTTGAGGTTGTATTTGTGAACGTCATTAAATACCTGAGTCAAGCCCTCACTGTTTTTGCCAATGCCGTCAAACACATACAGATTGCCATCAATAAATGCAGAAGTTGCTTGATCTCTCGGTCCACCAGGAAATGCAGCTAACGCTGTCCATTTTTTTATCTTTGGTCTGTTTCTCCAGCTTGTACCATGCCGTACCTGCGCTACCTAAACCAATGTAGACAGTGTTGTTATCAATTGCTCCGGTACCACTTTTAAATGGCACAGGCGTTTCCGGTAATACAGACGCATTTACGGAAAATGAAGCCATCATTATAGCAAGCACCGTTATTGCTTTATTCATTGTGACTGTAACCTATCTACCAAGCTTTAACCTTCACCCGTATGAGGAAAGTTTTAAATATAAGGCTAACCATAGCATATGCCTTTATACCTATTACACCAAAAAAACAGACAAGTTATGCCATAAACGACTTTTATAATTTGAGTCACAAATCAGGAAAATTTTATTTATCTTCCGTGAAAGTCTTAACTTTCACGGAGTTTCGGAATTTACAACGTTGCTGACGTAAAGGCTCCTGTTTGTATTTCTTTAACCAGCTCACCCACGGTATATATTCTCCATCCTTCGACTTCGGCGGGAGTAAGGTTAACTGCAATTTTAAGGCCTGGCCATGCTGCTTCTACGGTTGCAATAATTTCATGTTCTGAGTTTTGAAGATCTAACCCAGGAACAGGAGGTTGAAAGCCTTTATGTTGCATCATATTAATATCACCATGTACTGATGGATCAGTCAGGTCATATATTTCATTCCAGGATTCGGCTTTTAATAACCCTTGTTGGGAACGTAAACGTTGAATGATAGCCATCTCAGCTTGGGTAACGAATATACCTTCATGGAGGGGCTGTTTACGATGGCAATCCTTACACAGAACAAGAAGGTTTTCATGGTGATTATCATATTTGATGCCATTTTTATGATGGACATGGCACAAGTTTTTGGCGGTTGATAAATTCACGCCACAATCATTACAAACATAATTTGCCTTTTCTCGTATTGATTTAGATATATCTTTCCAGTTTTCGACATACCCACTATTTGTTTTGTCATAGATACCCTTAGGCATATGACGAAAACAGGTACTATAATCTGAAAAAAACTCATTTAATGAGAATGATTTAAAAATCTCTCTTTTTCGTTGTTTATCAATACTTCCTTTATAATTAAGTCGTTCGAGGCAATTCATACATACCCGTAAATCAACATCCTGGCTCCGACCTGAACCATCATCAATTTCGAATAAACCATCTATGCGGTTAGTTGCATGATACCTTTCAAATTGATTTTTATGGCGCATTTCATCAAGAGTTCTGCACCAGGCAATATGAAAACGTTTTCCTTTTTCGCCATCTACGATAGCCGCATCATAACGCCCTGAATGGTCCCGAATATATAAAAGAACCTGGCGGCCATGATAAGAGATAAGCCCGCTACCAGGGTCAAGATCTTCGATACTAACTTCTTTACCCGTGGATAACTCAATATCTATAGGATCAAAGTCAATAGGGGATTCATCCAGAAAAAAATCGACTCCTTCTGGTAACATTTTCTTCCCTAATTGAATAAGTTCTGAAATGTCGATAGATAATTTCATCTCTTACTCCTGAATAATCTTTCTAATCTGCAATTCGGCATTTGTTACAACTTTGAAGGTGACACGACGAGAGCGATTAGGATCCTCCTTGCCGGTTTTATCAAGAATGGGATGTGCAGATGAATAACCTACTGCGGCAAATTTACTTTTAACCCATTGTTGGTGTGTCGCGATATTTTTTATGTCATAAACGTATTGTAATACTGCACGTGTACGACCTTGTGATAGTGCCATATTATTAAAATAAGCAATATCAGGATTCGTTGTTCCTGTCCAGTCAGTACTTGTGTGACCTTCAATGCGGACTTCAGTAATATGGTCCTGATAATTATCTAGAACTTTTAGGTAGCGAGGAAAGAAGTCGTCAAGAATGAGTTTAAACTTTGGTTTTAGCTCTGTGCTTCCTAAGCCAAATAAAACATCCGGTGATTTAAATCGAACCTCCAGAGTCTGTTTATCGATCTCTGCATCCCAGTCTTGTAAATCCTTTGCAAACTCAATATCCAGAGCATTATAAAGCTGTAACTGAGCATTCTCGTAGGCTACGGCAACTTCTTTAATTTTTTCTTTTTCAATACGTACGTAGTGCATATAAGCAATAGATATGAACATAAAAACCATCATCAGCCCTGCCATTAGGTCTGACATGGATACCCAATGTTCATTATCTTGATCTTTTTTAGGTAATTGTTTCCCTATAATCTTATCCATGAACGATTACCCGCGATGTTTATTAGCAGAAATTAATGCTTGTAACTGCCCCATAACTATTTGGTAATCTTTAATAAGTTTTTCATAGTTACCGACAAAACCTTTGCTGATTGAAAGCAGAGCATTACCTAATGATTGCATTTCACGGTTCATTTCACGTTCAGTTGCTTGCTCAAAAGCATGTAACTGCTCGTTGATGGATAGAGCAAATTTTTCAATTGATTCTCTGACTTGAGAAGTCAGCCCTGCACTTGCCTTATCAAATGATGTCTGGATTGAATCAAACATATTATCGGCATTACTGGATAGTTGATGGTTAATCTTTTCACCAGTCTTACTGAACATATCAATCACATTCGTCGTATTTTGTTCCATATTTCTATGCAATTCTTTCGAGTGCGACTCTAGTGATTTCAGGAATTCTTCACCACTTTGTTTCATTTCAGTAATTGTTTCACCTAACGTGCTGGTTAGGGTTTCGGAGGAATTGCTGACATCATGTGCCATCGAGGCAAATGCTTGTTGTGTTTGGGTAACCGATTGTCTGAATCCTTCGGTACCTTCATCCAGGGCCACGCGCATTGAATCTGCATTAAGAAGTATTTGCTGGCTGGTTTGCTCAAGAGATGCACTAACATTTGCAGCTCCGGATTTCAGCAGTTCACCCACTTCAGCCATTTTGTTTTGTATTTCAGGTAATACGGTTGTAGCTTTATCGCGGATGGCGACAAAGGTTTCTAAATGGCGGGAGAGTTCGCTAATTTGATGTTGGTTCACCTGAAGCACTTCACGCAGTTCAGACATAGCCAGAGGAATTTCTTTACATTCTTCCCAAATCCCGGCAACCGCAGTTTTTGTTTCAACCAGGGAGTCGACACTTTGTTGATATTGTTCTGACATCTGCTCAACTTGTGTTTTATAATTTCCCTGCCACTCAACAAGTTTTTTTACAGAGGCATCAAGTGCTTTAAAATTTTCACCAAATTGTTCAGTTAAATTTTCATTAAAATCAATAATGACTTGTCGCAAAGCATCAATAATTTGTTCTGTAGCACCTTTTGCCATTAGATCTGCAAATTGTTCAAGTTGTTCCCAAAGCTTATTACTGAAATGAGTGTGATTAGCTAATTGTGCCTGCGAGGAATCGCTAATCTCAGTACGTAGTAATTTTATTTGAGCAATAAGAGAACCTTCACTATCACCGTTAATATCCGAGACTAATTTAGTCAGAGTCTGGTTCTGCTCTTTTAATTCATGATAGATATGTTCAGGTGTAACAGATTCAGGGTTATTTTCTGCTAACGCACTTCGTTTATTGGCAAAAAAGAAAGCATCCATTCCATTAAATAAAATGGCAAAAAACATACCTACAATGCTTGTAATGAATGCTGTTTTTAGGCCGCCTAATAATACGGGGATGCTGGTATCAATACTTTCAGTATTAAAATTGAGTAACCCAATAATAATACCAATGAAAGTACCCAGAATACCTAATGCCCCCATTAAGGTTGGAGCATATTCTCTAAACTTACTATGTATATTTTTTTTGTCACACCACCAGGCTGATAAAAATACGAATATAACAGCCCAGATGAAAATATTGGTGATCAGTGTAGAGTCTATCGATTGAAACAACTGCTCAAAAAGCTGCGCTAACATTTTGATACCTGTGTAAATAATGGATAGTTGTAATTGTTTAAAAAATAAACAAAACACACATAATTTATATGGTTAAGTTCGGTGTAGCGCTCATGATTGTAACAAGTTTTTTCGAGATATAAATGATTTGTCTCATTTTTAGCGAGTTCATCGGGTTGAGCTTTTTTATGATGATAGTAACCTGTTACGAATTGTATCAAAGGAAGGCAGGTTGCTTGTGAAAACTCCAGTTAACCCACTTTTGCAATGGCTTAACATGTTTTTTAGTCGCCGTTCATTATCCGGAGCTGATGGACGGGCGTTATATGCTTACCGTTGTACTGATACAGAGTACGAAAGTTTGGCAGAACTACTGCGTACATATGCCCCTCGTAGTTATCCAAGAACGATATTCATTTCCTATAGCGATGTTCTATTTAGCATATATGCCGCAGAGTTTATCCGCCGGACTCATACGGTCGGACACCCTAAATGGGACACAATTTTAGATTCTATTGACTGGAAAGTTCCGTATGTTCATCGACAGAAGCTGGTTAATGATGGCATTCGCTACTGGAAAAGAAAGATAAGAAACCTGGGGCAAGCTTCGGGTTATCTGCATACACTGGCTTGTGAAGGTGGTTTACCTATCCGCATGATTGAAAATGAGAGCGGTTATTTGATTACCTATTTCAGAAGGATATATCAGGCGCTTCGTGGGCAAGCATCTCAATATCCTGCCGCTAAAATTGCACAAGAATTAGGCGATACGATTCCTGTCACAATGCAAAACGAACTGGTCTATGAAATAGCCGGTGAATTCTGCGAGACTCTCTGCCGATTACTTAGTGAGCATCCACCTCAAAGCAGTGATCCCGTTTCTGCATTACGTAAGCTCTCTCCAGACTGGCATCTTCAACTTCCACTCGTTCTCCCCGAAGCGAATGCTGCAGAGATTGTAAGGCGATTACTTTCTCAATCTTCTGAAATACGCAGTGCAAGTAGTCTTCAGGTTGAAAGAATCTGGGTCGATGTTGATGACAGTTGGTATTGTGATGCCCGGTTCCGATTCCCGGCCACAATGCGTACAGAACAGTTAACCTCTTTGTTTGAATGCAATATTCAGCCGGAGCAGACCCGACTCATCATTTCAGGAAAATGGAGAAATGGCGGGGCAAGGTTGGCAATGCTAAGCCGTTATGAGCAGCAAGATTGGCGGGTCGAGTTATTACCTATTGCGATGCAAAAGCTCTCTGGTGCAGATGCAATGGCCGAAATCTCGTTGTCGCTTCATGAAGGTCCAATTCTGTTAGGCCACACAATTCCAAAAGGCGGTTATGAACTTACTGAAGAACTCCCCTGGGTTTTTGAAGCGATGAATGAGAGTGAATCGCAGCTAAAACTTGTCGGTATGGGGTCTGTGAGTTCCAGGCTAAATGCTCTGTTTATTTCGCTACCGAAAAATAGCCATTTAGATATTAGTGGAGAAGGTGAGTTTGATATCCCAAGGTTGCTGAAAAACAGTGAACGCAGCTTAACTAAAATAAGTGGAGTATTTAGTGTTGTTTTACATGATGGTGCAGTTTGTACAATTCGCACCCAGCAACTTTATGATTCTGCGATTGAATATTATATTAAATCGACAGAAGTTGAACTGGTTAAATCGGATTATCCTGTCCATCGAGCCTGGCCGAAGATCGGTTGGAAAAAGGATCTGCAATATGGCATTGTACCGGAGAAAGAACTTTTTTGGCGTTCCATTCGTTCAGGTAACAATGCCTGGTATTCTGTCGCATCAGAAATGCCAAAAGGACAGATAGAAGTCAGACGAATAGTTAATGATGAGGTTTTATTTAGCGGTAAAGTTGTAGTTTTACCAGCAGACTTCGATATTAATATTATACCTGAGAGTGCTCAGCAAGGCATCATAATGCTTTCTGGTATAACGGATACTAGAATTGACAAATATACAAACAATGAAAAAGTAACACTTAAGTCCGATTATTCACAAAACGAGTGTGCTATTTATTATAATTCATCGCAGATGCTGGAAAATACCGTTGATTTACGGGTCTCCTGGAAAGATGGTTCTAATCTTAAACTATTATTACCTAAGCCGGTTAGCGGTGGCCGATTTGTAACTAATGATGGTTCTGTTCATTTTGATGGTGTGGCATCTATAGCACATTTGCATGGAATAGATGCTGAGTTATTAACCATGTCATGTGCTGGAAGAGGATATCTTAATATCGAGTTATTGGATGAAAATCCAGTAGCTGAAAAATTCCGTTATTTACATGCCGACCTTCCTCTTTTATCAGGACGCAATGACAAATTACAACAAATTTCACTTTATGAGAACTATAATTTGCTAAATTCTATGCTGGCATGTGCATGGAACAGCAATAGTACATTATGTGTTGATTTTTACTCTGACAGATTTGGAAAGGATAAAGCAACACTCAATATTAAACGCTACGATGGTAGTTTTATTGAACACGATCAAGGGTTGCTGGTTGATATAAAAAATTCTGTTGTTTTTCCTGCAAATAGAATAGACGAACTGGTTGTTGATGCTATTTCTCTTAAGGATCCTGGCTTACACAAATCATTGCTAAAAAAAGATGAATTTGCTTATGATCTTTCAGCTCTGAATGTTCAGGATAGTCCATGGTTAATTGTGGGAAAACTTGATGGTACAGCTCGCATTGCACCAGTAATTAAATGGATGCTACCTGTATTGCAGACAAATGATTTATTACTAAATGCTCTATGCGAAGCAGACCCAGAACAGCGAAAAAAATATTTTAATGAGCTAATTTTTGAAATAGATAACAATCCTTTGCAAAATTATTGCTGTTTATTAACGGAGTATATTAAGAAATACAAAATGAATAATGGCTTATCCTTGCTGGATCTGGATTTGTTCAGAGGTATTTCGAGTAATTACCGCGTAGTTGTTCAGTTGTTAATATCATCATGTCTTTCTGGTGATAGCGATACGATTTATGATATACAGGACGAATTACCCTTTTCATGGGGATGGATTCCCGTTTCAATCTGGAAAGATGTTTTTCAAAAGTGTTGGGCTTATCTGGAAAAACAGATTAACGATAAAACATTAGCATTACATATATTGCAACCCTTTATTGCTTTTATGAACCATCGTGCACATATCGATCGTCGTCTGACTCCCATTGCGAATATGTTACTTACATATGGCGAACTCCTACCAGCCGGTTGTAATGTCTTGCCAACTGTTAGTCGTGAGCAGTTTAATGAAGCTAAACAGATGCTATTAAGGAACCCCGACAGCTTTGGGCGTATCAGTATCTTCCCTAAAGAACTTTGGTCTAGTGCTATTACTCCAGAGTTAAAATCTGTTTTTAATAAGCTTTGGATTGAAGATAAATATCACTCACGGCTTGAAAAACGTTTTAATTTGATGTTAGTCGCAGCGCTGTTAACCCAAAAAGATAATAACTTGATACATCAACTGTCTGCGCTTTTTGAATTCCACTATCAGCAAGCCCCGCAGCAATTAGGGGTAATCTATCAATATTATTTTGAACAAGCAGGAGTATGTCATTGATGGACGTTCAGCAACTGCATTATGCGCCACTTCTAAATCAGCTTCATCAGCGCGCGGTGAGGTCGGTGGTAAGTCAGTTGGCATTGCGGAGCAAGTCGTTGACTCATTATCTGGAATCACAATATTTCCAGCCTCCCGGTCAGGAGGGGTCACTGCTTGCAGACCCGGTATTCGAAAGCACGTTCGGCTGGATGCCTGCGGATGAAACAATGGAGGATTTGCGGGACAAGCTAATTTCCAGCCCGCTGGTTGATGCATTGAGCAAAGCGCCGGTGCCATTTCGTCATCAACTTACGGCGTGGCGAACGATTCTGGAAGACAAAAAATCCTTGTTA
Source organism: Escherichia sp. MOD1-EC6021 (assembly GCF_002965245.1). Lineage (NCBI taxonomy): Bacteria > Pseudomonadati > Pseudomonadota > Gammaproteobacteria > Enterobacterales > Enterobacteriaceae > Escherichia > Escherichia sp. MOD1-EC6021. Next base: position 118,197 of record NZ_PTRU01000011.1, read on the forward strand.
GTGAGCAGCGGTACGGGATCCGGGAAAACAGAATGCTTTATGGTACCGGTTCTGGAAGATCTTATTCGTCAGCAAAAATCGACCCGTCAGTCACTAACAGGGACACAAGCTATTTTCTTGTATCCGTTAAATGCATTAATTAACAGCCAACAGGAGCGGCTTCGCGAATGGACGCGCGGATTTAAGGGGAAAATACGCTTCGCGCTATATAATGGCGAAACCCGGCATACCAAATACGAAGTTCAGGAAGATCAGTTGAAAGTACCTGAACAAGCTTTGAGTCGGGAAGCCATTTACGAAGCACCACCTTCCATCATGGTGACGAATACCACCATGCTGGAATATATGCTGATTCGTCGTAAAGATGCCCCAATCATCGAAAAGTCTCAGGGGATGTTAAAGTATATCGTCCTGGATGAAGCCCATAGTTATATTGGTTCTCAGGCTGCTGAGTTAGCGCTGCTTTTACGTCGTGTTATGCAGGCTTTCAATGTTGGACCTGGCACAGATAAACCTGTGCAGATTATCGCGACCTCTGCCACTATTGGTGAAGACTCTCCTGAAGGTAATAAGGAGCTTGCTAAATTTGTCGCTGATCTTGCGGGCGTTACAGAACGTGATGTCAAAGTGGTTCGCGGCTATCGACAAATACCGCGGGTATCGGAGTCGCTGATTCGTCATGAATATCCCACATCTTTAACTTCTCTTAAATCTTTGAGCCCTCAGGATCTTTACCAACAGCTTTGTCATTACCGTGTGGCCCAGCAATTGCGTCAGGCGTTAACTCATCCCGGACGGCAGGCAGTACGTTTGAGTGAGTTGCTCAATGTTGCCAGAAGAACCTGGCCAGATATTAATCACCGTGAGTTACTGCAACTCCTCGACCTAATGGCGAGATCGCGAGAAGGTGAACTGGCTTTTACGCCATTACGTATGCATGGGTTTATCAGAACACTGGCGGGTCTATGGGCATGTTCAAACAAACAATGCTCACATAAAGCGCATGAATTAAATCAGAGTGACTGGCCATTTGGTCAGGTATGGTTTGAGCAGCGCCAATATTGTGACTGTGGTGCGCCGGTATTTGAAGTTTTACGTTGCTCCGGGTGTGGTTCAGCTTATTTGTCTGCCAAAGAGGAGGTGCGCGGTGATGGAACGAACTGGTTGGTAGCGCAACCCGCTGCTGCCGAAGTGGATGAATTTGCTCTTGATGTGGATGTTTATTCTGAAGATGAAGACAACGATGAATTAGACAATAACTCTCAATTTGATCGTCTGATTGCGATCGATGGTGAAAAATATATCATTTCACTGGAAGAAACGACGGCGGGGAAAATTGATAGTGAAGCGCAAAAGCACTATGAAATAAACCTGTTAAGACCGGAGTCTCGAGGTGAGGGACGTAATAATTCCTTTGCTTGTGTTTGCTGTGGTGACACCCAACGAAAAAATAATCCTTTATTCCGTCCGCTTCGACTTGGCGCGCCCTTTTTTTTAAATGAAATTATTCCTACTCTGCTGGAGTTTTCACCATTACCGCAGACAAGAGAAGAGCAGTTAGGACCGTTTAATGGTCGACGTCTGCTCACCTTTACGGATTCACGTCAGGGCACTGCCCGCATTTCTGCCCGCTTACAGCAGGATGCCGATAAAGCGACGTTGCGAGCTCTTTGTTACCAGGAGTTGGCAAATATTAATGAGCCATCAGCAAAGCTCAGCCCGGCACACTGCGCATTGTTAGAGAGTTTTATTACCCAGTTTTCTATCCTTCCTTTAAAAAACTCTATTGACGCGCTGAAAAAAGCGATGGTTGCTAATGAAGAGCTTAGCCCGGCGGACATTCAGGCACTTAAAATTATCGAGCCGATGGTGAGTTCCTTAAGCCCGGATCATGCTGAAGCGATGCAAATACTCCAGGCTAACTCTGGCAATCAGCAGAAGAAAACCATGTCATGGCAAACACTGTCTGAACAGCTGGTTGGCAGTGTGGACCTTGCCGATAGAATGAGAGGCAGTTTTAAAGAATTGTCTGGGCTTGATCTTACTAAACAACAGTTTGCAGATTTTTGTTTATACAGTGAGTTTGGTCGCCGCCCTAAAAATGCCTGGACCCTCGAAAGTCTGGGTCTGGTAGCCATTCACTATCCATTTATTGATAAAGTTACAACCTGCCCGCAGGACTGGAAGACATTATTACCCGATCCCGATAAGCAATTAGCGGAATGGCGTAATTTATTGAAGATTACTCTTGATTTCTTTATACGTGAAAACAGTGCCGTTTTTTACGAAAACGAGCAATACCCTCGCTGGATGGGGGCTCGTTTCCCGGTAAAAATGCTCCAGGGTCCAGATAAAAAAAACAAAGGGCAGAAACGTGATCAACTTTGGCCACAAATACGCGATCGCCATTATAACCGGGTCATTAAGCTATTAATTGCAGTCTTTCCGGCAATACAACCTGAGCAGGCTCACTGGAAATCGTTAGTTAACCACTTAATGATTGAGGTCTGGGATGCAATTCGACCCTGCTTACGTCAGTTTGAGTCGGGTTATCAGCTGGATATTAAACAACAAGCTGAATTTTACAGTCCAAAGCAAGTGTGGCGTTGCCCCTATACTCGACGTGCGTTAGACGTCACGTTACTGGGATACTCTCCGTATTTACCGGGTAGCAAAGAAATTGCACCTGAAAAAGCTGTGTTGATTGAAATGCCTGAGCTTCCTGTACGTCACTGGCGTTTGTCTGGTGGTGGAGAAATCGCCCGAGAAGAACGTCTGGAGTGGCTGGAAAGTAATGCGCTGATTCAACATGCCCGCGAGGAAGGATTATGGTCTACTCGCAGCGACCGACTGGCCCTGAAAGATAGCTGGTATCGTCTGGAGGAACACTCTGCGCAGAGAACGCCTGAGCAGAACCAGTTTAATGAAAAACAATTTAAGTCAGGCAAAGTTAATGTGCTGAACTGCTCCACGACCATGGAGATGGGGGTGGATATTGGTGGTATGAGTTTGGTGGCAATGAACAACGTTCCTCCAGCTCCGGCAAATTATTTGCAACGTGCAGGTCGCGCGGGGCGTCGTGGAGAGAGTGCATCTGCTGCCATTACGTTATGTAAAAACACGGCGCATGGAATGGAGGTATTCAAAGACCCCCTCTGGGCGTTCAACACTACTGCCAGTGCGCCACGGGTTCGTTTTGGGAGCAGTAGTATTGTTCAACGACATGTTAATGCCCTGGTTTTAGGTCTGTTTTTACGAGCTGAAGTTCCTGATGCGACAAAACTGAGTTGCAAATGGTTCTTTGAAGGTGATGAGAGCCAGTGTCTTCGTTTTCTCCATTGGTTAAATCACCAGGCCGATCAGCTGGCGGATAAACTTAAACGCCTTACTCAGGGAACCGTCCTGATGTCATTGACGGCAACCCAGCTCTTGACCCGCACACAAGCAATGATGCAGCAGGTTGATATCCGCTGGAGAAGCCAACTTGCGATACTGTTGGAAAATATCGAAGCGTTGAAGGCGGATAACAGCGCGTGGGAAGAAACGCCAGCAGGTAAAGCCATCGCTTATCAGCTTCGTGATTATCGCGGTGCATATCTGTTTTCTAAACTCATTAGTGAAGCGTTCCTGCCGGGGCATGGTTTCCCGGTTGGCGTCGTCAATTTCAATTATCTGACGGCAGATGAGCTGGAAAAACGTCGCGCAATAAAAGCTACTCAGGCTGACCCTAATGAAGGGGGAGAAAGCTTTTCTCGTCGTATTGAAAAATTGCCCAGCCGTGATCTACCTACAGCATTACGCGAGTATGCGCCTGGTGCAGATGTGGTATTGGGCGGAAAAGTATATCGTTCCTCGGGCATTATGCTTGGCAAGGTACTTGCCAGCGGGCAGGAGCTGTCAGGCGATCATCATATTCCGTGGTTCTGGCATTGCCGTAAATGTGGTGCGGGGGCAACCAGTGCTACCCATCCTGTCGAATGTAGTCACTGCAAAGCGGATATACAGCAACTTGATGTGAAGCGTTATTTACAGCCTGTTGGTTTTGCGACAGATATTCGTTATCAGGCACATAATGATGTATCCATGCCTGCACAACTTCCCTGGAAAGATCCACGTGTTCTTGTACCGTCTTCGGTGTGGGTTTCTTTACCCGATGCTGGGCTAGGACGTTACCGTTTTAGCCATAGTGGGGAATTGTTCCACTTCAGTGAAGGGGAATTTGGGCACGGCTACGCAATTTGCCTCTCATGTGGTCGGGCAGAATCTCAAACTCAACCCCAGCGTACCCCTGAAAATCTAAAGAACCCAGAGCGGGAAAATACGCATTACCTGTTGCGAGGGGGCAGTAACGATCGTCAGGGGAGCAATAAATTGTGCCACGGTCATGTGCATAAAGATCTGTGGTTGGGGTATAGCAGTCGTACAGATATGGTTGAGCTGCAACTCAATGATGATAATGGCCTGTTGATCCGTGATGAGGTTGCCGCGCGATCCCTTGCGGTCGCTTTGCGTGAAGGGTTAGCGCATAAATTGGGTATCGAAAATACTGAGCTGGGCGTGACGACGCAGCAAGCGCGCGATATCAATGGCTATACCGGATATTCCATCTTCATTTACGACAATAATGCGGGTGGTGCAGGTTATGCAGTGCAATTGATCGACCATTGGGCTGATGTCTTTAATTACGCCAGAAAATTGCTCGATTGCAGTTGCGATAAATTCTGTCACCACTGCTTGCTCAGCTACGACAGTCAGCATTATGTCAACAGATTAGATCGTCACCATGCATTAACCCTGCTTACCAATGTACGGTTGCAGCGACTTAACCTCGCGCCAGAATATCAGTACTTCGGCGATGGTAGCCGGGTTGAAACTAACCCGCTGAGTTTACGTATTGCGCAATGCCTGAACAGCGAGATTTATGACTCCTGCTCGCTGGTTCTTGCGGGGCCGCAGGAACAGTGGGATTTTGCCCAATGGCCATTATTTAAAGAGTTGCTCCAGTTTGCCTCCTCCGGTGGGTATGTTGAGTTGCTGGTGGCCACGCCGTTGGCAAACTTAACTGATAGCTCCAGACATCAGCTTTCCGCGTTGGCGGCGATGCCGGGAGGACGCTTACAAGTGAAATCCATTGCCACTGCGCAACTCATGCAAGGAAAGGGGCGCTGGCTTGCGCAGGTGACTCGCGAAGGGCAAAGCCAACAGTGGGCCGCAGACGACAGCGCTACCGTTGCACCTGGTGAATTATGGGGACAAAGTGCGTCCTCACCAGTAGTGACACTTAAAGGAACGTCCGGAAAAACCTTCTCGGGTCAGACCTTAAGTGCAGAAGATTTACTGCCCGCCTTACCCACCGGGGCGGTGCGCATCAACCTCTGCGAGCAACTGGACGGGCCGCTGGAAGGGTTTGGTTCGCGTTTCTGGTCGTTAGTCACGCAACAGCACGCTGGCTGGAAGCAGGCATTTACCCGCCACAAAGAGATAACGCATGTTGAGTACAGCGATCGTTATCTTAATAGCCCATTCACGGCGCGTTTGTTAGGTGAAATCTTAACTGAGCTGGTTGAACAGGGAATGGCGGAACGTGCCAGCCTCACTGTTTGCGTCAAAAAATTGGATTACAATTCTCGCCAACACGACGCTCTCTATAACGCGTGGCTTAATGAGGAAGATCGTCAGCAGGTTGTGACCACTTTACTTGAAGAAGGATATCTGGGGCCAGCGTGGCCGGGAGCAATTAGCTGGTTAACGGGGGATAACCAGAGTACGGAGCATGGACGAGAACTGACAGTCACCTTCAGCGATGGCAGTCAGCATTATGTCCTGCTCGACATGGGGCTTAGCTACTGGCGCTGTATTGAAGACACCTTCTTTGATTTTGCTCTACGAGTACCGCAGCAAGTTGAACGGCTGGCAAACACGCGAGCGCGAGCTGTTGCCCCGGGTAATGACCTTAGGAGTTATGTTATCGCTGGATAAATAATTGCTCCCCTGGGGATATCTTCCAGGGGAGTTGACCCAGCTCACTTTTTAATAATTTTTGTTTGAAAATCATGCGCAATTTATGCGCATTCCCTCCCATTTTGTCACTTTGCCGGGGGCCTTCATGATATCTTTAAGGCCCTCTTTTTTATCGCAGTGTGCCGCGCCACATTTTTCAGGATGACGTTACCGCCACTGCCCCAAATAGACAGAAAAACCGATGAATAAGCAAAATTATGCACCTGGTATGCGGGTGGTTATTCGTGATGCCGAATGGCGTATTCGCCGGGCGGATGACAGTGGTGATGGTGGGTATTTGCTGACCTGCGATGGTATTTCAGAGCTGGTGCGCGGTAAAGAAGGGTTATTTCTGACCAAACTGGAACAAAAAGTAGAGATCCTTGATCCCGCAAAAACGCATTTGGTGGAAGATGAATCCGCCAATTATCAGGCGGCACAGTTGTATATTGAAAGTCAGTTACGCCAACGCGTACCGACAGACAGTAAAGTCCATTTTGGACATCTGGCGGCGATGGATTCCATGCCGTTTCAGCTCGATCCTACGCGGATGGCGCTGGCACAACCGCGTCAGCGGATACTCATTGCCGACGCTGTCGGTCTGGGTAAAACGCTGGAAGCGGGTATTCTGGTTTCGGAACTGATCCGTCGTGGGCGCGGAAAACGTATTCTGGTTCTGGCGGTTAAATCGATGCTGACACAATTCCAGAAGGAGTTCTGGAGCCGTTTTGCGATCCCATTGACCCGCCTGGATTCTGCTGGTTTACAAAAGGTGCGTAACCGCATCCCTACCAACCACAACCCGTTTCACTATTTTGACAAGACCATTATCTCCATCGATACGCTGAAACAAGATATTGAATATCGTCACCATCTGGAAAATGCCTGGTGGGATATTATTGTCATTGATGAGGCCCATAACGTCGCAGAACGTGGAACCAGTTCGTTACGCAGTAAACTGGCAAAACTGCTCGCCGGGCGTAGCGATACGCTGATTATGCTTTCAGCGACGCCGCATGATGGTAAAGCTGAAAGTTTTGCCAGCCTGATGAACATGCTTGACCCGACGGCGATCGCCAACCCGAAAGAGTATGTATACGCCGACTTTGCCGATAAAAATCTGGTTGTCCGTCGCTTCAAAAAAGACGTGAAAGATCAGATGTCTGGCGAGTTCCCCGAGCGCAATATTGTCAAATTGACTCGCCTGGCATCCGGTGCCGAAGAAGAAGCATACCGTCGCCTGGTTGAGAGTCAGTTCCGTGATGATGACGATGAACAGGCCCAGTCTAACAAAGGTCGTCTGTTCAAGATAACTCTCGAAAAAGCGCTATTTTCCAGCCCGATGGCGTGTGCCAGCGTAGTGGCTAATCGTCTGAAGCGTCTTGAGAGCCGTAAAGATCATAATAGCCAGAGCCAGATCAACGAACTGGAGTCATTGCTGTTGGCGCTGAATAACATTGATGCCAGCCAGTTCAGCAAATACCAGTTGCTGCTCGACACCATCCGTAAAGACCTTGCCTGGAAAGCCAATAACACGGAAGATCGCCTGGTGATCTTCACCGAAAGCATTAAAACGCTGGAGTTCCTCGAACAGCAACTGCGAGCGGATCTGAAATTGAAAGATGATCAGATCGCCACGCTGCGCGGCGATCAGGGCGATACGGTGTTGATGGAAACCGTAGAAGCCTTTGGTAAAACGCAGTCGCCGTTGCGTCTTCTGGTTTGTTCGGATGTGGCATCTGAAGGGATCAACCTGCATCACCTTAGCCACAAAATGATTCACTTTGATATTCCGTGGTCGTTGATGGTATTCCAGCAACGTAACGGGCGTATTGACCGCTATGGGCAAAAACATCAGCCTCAAATCCGCTATCTGCTTACCGAGGCCAGCGAACCACAGATCAATGGCGATATGCGCGTACTGGAAGTGTTGATCAACAAAGACGAACAGGCGCAGAAGAACATTGGGGACAGTTCGGAGTTTACCGGCAAATTTACCCAGGAAGAGGAAGAAGAGCAGGTTGCAGAGTTCATGATGCAGGATGATGGTGCCAGCCTGTTTGATCAACTGCTGAACAGCAACGTCTCGGAAAGCGCCGAACATGATCTGTTTGGCGAAATATGCAGTGCGGTTTCCAGCGATGCCTCAATGGTTACCGAAACAGACACCAGCTTGTTTGCCAGCGAACAGGCGTACTGTGAAAGAGCATTGGGTTACCTGAAAGCCAGTGGTCAAACTATCCAGTATGAAACCTTGCCTGATAATACCTTGTCGCTGGTGGCACCGGAGGAGTTACGCCGCCGCTTCAACCAGCTACCGCCTGAAATCGCGCCGGAGAACTGGCAGCTCTATTTAAGTCAGGATAAAACCGTCATCACCGACGCGATTGCACGCGCTCGCGGTGAGCAACATGCCTGGCCCGATGTGCAGTATCTCTGGCAAATCAACCCGGTAGTGCAGTGGCTGGACGATAAAATCTCTTCGGCTTTTGGTCGTCATCAGGCTCCGGTTATCCGGCTGCCATACCTGCTTGAACCCGATGAAGATCACTTCATTCTTTCCGGGTTATTCCCGAACCGTAAATCACATCCGATGGTGAACCCGTGGATAGTGGTGAGCTTTAACCGTGAATCGCTAATCGGCAGTCAGCCATTCGCTGAGTTTTTACAACGTCATCCGCAGTTGAGTAACAAGCTGACTAACAGCGGCGGTAAAGATCGTAATCACCAGCGCCAGCAGGATTTACTGGAAGCGGCTATTGCTCATGCCCGGGAGGTATTCATCCATGATCGGAATGCGTTTGAAACGCACATTAACCAGCAACTGAATGAGCATCTGCAAAAGCTGGACGTTTTGCGTGGGCGGCAGTTGAGCCAACTTGAGCTGGATTTTGCCGATAACAAACAGCAATTGTCAGTTAAGCAGAGCCGTAAAGAGCAGAGACAACGCGAAATAGAACACAATTTTGACAGCTATATTGAATGGATTGAGGACACCATGACGACTGAAAAAGAACCCTACATTCAGGTAATTGCTGTTATCACCGGAGCGGAGGGTTAATCATGGCGCTGGTCGGTATTAATAACGAAAATGAATTTTACTCTAACCATTATTTGGGTGAGGTTTTCACCAGTGATATCCGCGATGTGCTGGAACCCTGGATAGCCCAGGAAAATGCCGCGCGTGAAGCGGAGCGTGCCGCTCGTGAACAGGGCAAAGACGTAGAGCCGGGATACCGCGCTCCGTGGAACCAGTTTAACAGTCTGGCGACTGAGTTTTTCCGCAAACTTGCCGAGCACGAAAAACAGCGTCAGATCCCGCAGCGTCTGGCCGATCAACGTAATCGCTGGCAGCCATTGTTAAAGGCGCTGGGCTACGAAATTACGCCGCAGATCCAAATGCTGGATGACGATACACCGCTGCCGGTACTGGCGCGTTACAACAGCACTGACGGTAGCCCGTGGCTGTGGATTGTTGAAGCACACGATCAGGAAGAAGGAACGCTGGATCCGCTGGCGCTCTCTTTACTGACCGCGCAATTCCCGGCGGATACCGACAAACATAAGCGCGACAGCCTGCGCAAAAAAGCCAACGGTGAATATCGCAGCTGGCAGGATCTGCTCTCTACGGCGGTCTTCACCCAAAATGAACCGCCGCGTTTTGTGCTGCTGCTCGGTAACCGTCAGCTATTGTTGTTGGACCGTACTAAGTGGGCGCAAAACCGTCTGCTACGTTTTGATTTTGAAGAGATTTTAAGTCGTCGTGAAACGGATACGCTGAAAGCGACGGCAGTGTTGCTACATAAAGATTCGCTGCTGCCGGGCAGTGGGGCACCTTATCTTGACTCGCTGGATGACAATTCGCACAAACATGCGTTTGGTGTTTCGGAAGATCTGAAATATGCCCTGCGCGAAAGCATTGAGTTGCTGGGCAACGAAGCGATGCATTATCTGATCGACCGTGGCCTGGCAAACTATACCGGTAACCGTGCGGTGGACCCGGATGAACTGAGCCGCGAATGTCTGCGTTACATGTACCGCCTGCTGTTCCTGTTCTACATTGAAGCGCGCCCGGAGCTGGGTTATGCGCCAATGACCGCCAAAACCTATCTGCAAGGTTACAGCCTGGAAACGTTGCGCGATCTGGAGATGATCCCGCTGACCAGCGAAGAAGATCGCAACGGGCGCTACTTCCACGACAGCCTGAATATGCTGTTTAAACTGGTGCGCGAAGGCTACAACGGCGGCGTGAAAATGCAGAGTGACCTGGAGAGCGGCGACCGGATCACCATCCATAGTCATCAGTTCAGCGTCCCGCGTCTGGAAAGTCATCTTTTCGATGCCAACAACACCCGCATTCTTAACCGCGTGGTATTCCGTAACGAAACCCTGCAACAGATTATCCAGGCGATGTCGTTAAGCCGCCCGGGCAAAGGGCGCTTTAACCGCCGCGGACGTATTTCTTATCGCCAGTTGGGTATCAACCAGTTAGGTGCGGTGTATGAGGCGCTGCTTTCCTATCGCGGATTCTTCGCCAGCGAAGATCTCTACGAGGTGAAGAAAGCCGGGGAAGAGTTTAACGAGCTGGAGACGGGTTACTTCGTCAGTAAGGATGAGATTGGCAAATACCACGAAGACGAGAAGGTCTACGAGAAAGACGGCAGTCTGCGCATTCACCGCAAAGGCAGTTTTATCTACCGTATGGCCGGGCGCGACCGTGAGAAATCTGCCTCTTATTACACCCCGGAAGTGCTGACCCGCTCCTTGGTTAAATATGCCCTGAAAGAGCTGTTTAAAGAGCAAATTGATCCCATTAGCGATCCGCACGCCAAAGCTGATGCCATCTTAAACCTCACCGTGTGCGAACCGGCGATGGGCAGCGCGGCGTTCCTTAACGAAGCCATCAACCAGCTGGCGGAAGCGTATCTGTTCCACAAGCAGCAGGCGGAAGGTCGCCGTATTCCGCAGGATCGTTACACCCAGGAGTTACAGCGGGTGAAAATGTACATTGCCGACAACAACGTTTTCGGCGTGGACTTAAACCCGGTGGCGGTGGAACTGGCGGAAGTGTCACTGTGGTTGAACGCCATCAGTGGCGATGCCTTTGTACCGTGGTTTGGTTACCAGCTGCACTGCGGTAACTCACTGGTGGGCGCGCGCCGTCAGGTTTTCAACAAGAGTGAACTGACCTACAAAAAAGCCAAAGATCCGAGCTGGCTTAACAGCGAGCCGGTCGAGCTGGCGATGAACACGCCGCGTGAAGAGACGCAGATTTTCCACTTCCTGCTGCCCGACGGCGGTATGGCTAACTACAGCGATAAAACTGTTAAGCAGCGTTATCCGGATGACTTCAAAGCCCTGGACAGCTGGCGCAAAGAGTTTATTAAAAGCTTTGCCGGGCATGAGATTGCTGATGTGCAGCGTATCAGCGAAAAGGTGGAAGCTCTGTGGAACACCTATCGCCAGCAACTTAAAGCAGAACGTCTGAAAACCGCCGACAGCTACCCGGTGTGGCCGGCAGAAAACAGCGAGCAGACGCGTTCTTCGCTGAGCAGTAAAGATGAAACCTTCAGTGGTCGTCTTGAAGATAACAGTGCCTACCAGAAGCTGCGTTGGGTAATGGACTACTGGTGCGCGCTGTGGTTCTGGCCGATCGACAAAGCCGATGAGCTACCGGATCGCGGCACCTGGTTGTTTGAGATTGAAACCCTGCTCGACGGGATTGTAATCACGGAAAAAGTCACTGAAGTTGCGGAGCACACCACAGGCGATCTGTTTGCCGAAGAAGGTCTGCTGCGAGAAGAGTCTTCACTGTTTTCCGGCGCAGGTCGTCTGAAAACTGAGGTGTTGTTCCGTCATTTGCCGCGTCTGGCGATTGTCGATGCCCTGAGAAAGCAGCACCGTTTCTTCCACTGGGATCTGGAGTTCTGCGACCTGTTTGCCGAGCGCGGCGGTTTTGACCTGATGCTCGGAAACCCGCCGTGGCTGAAAGTGGAATGGCAGGAAGCTGGCGTGCTGGGTGATTACGAGCCGGAATTTGTGCTGCGTAAGCTGAGTGCATCGAAGCTGGCAACGTTGCGTATTGATACCTTTAACCAGATCCCGGCGCTGGAAGCGGCCTGGCGCAACGAGTATGAAGGCTGTGAAGGGATGCAAAACTTCCTCAATGCGCAGCAGAACTACCCGGTACTAGCAGGTCAAAAAGCGAATTTGTATAAATGCTTCCTGCCGCAGGCGTGGCGTTTGGGGGCGGAAAGAGGTGTGACAGGACTCCTGCACCCGGAAGGGATTTATGATGATCCTACTGGTGGGCAGATGCGTGCATCAGTTTATCCGAGGTTGAGGGCTCATTTTCAGTTTGCGAATGAAATAAAACTATTTGCTGAGGTGGATAATCACACTAGATTCAGCATCAATATCTATGGTCCATTTTCTCAAATGCCAGTATTTTCGAACATAGTAAATTTGTTTATTCCTCAAACAATTGATGCATGTTTCGAACATAAAGGTGATGGTAACGTTCCAGGCATTAAAGAAGAAGCTGAGATTGATGGAAAGGCCAAAGCTAAATGGAATTTTCAGGGACATTTAGATCGAATTGTGACTATTGATTTTATAAAATTAGGACTATTTGCTCGTCTCTATGATTCTGACGACACGCCGGCCCTACAAGCTCGTCTTCCTGCATTACATTCTAAACAATTGGTAGCGGTGCTTGAGAAGTTTGCTCGTCAACCTAAGAGATTAAATGATTTTACAAACAGCTATTATGCAACCCAGCATTGGAATGAAGTTAATGCACAAAATGACGGCACAATTTTGCGAAAAACACAGTTTCCAAAAAATCCTTCACAATGGGTTGTATCTGGTCCACATTTCTTTGTCGGCAATCCTTTCTATAACACACCCAAAGAGATCTGCGACACGAATAAAGCATACGATAACCTCGACTTGCTAACTCTGCCTGACGACTATCTGCCGCGCACTAACTACATTCCGGCATGTGATGCACAGGAGTATGCAAAGCGCACACCACGGGTTTCGTGGAAAGAGCAGGATGAAGACGAGCCGAGGAAGGTGACGGATTATTATCGTTTTGTTAATCGGAGAATGTTTGGAGGATCTTCTGAGAGATCTTTCATCTCCGCTATTCTTCCCAAGGGATTTGCAAACATTAACACATGTGTCGCTACGGCCTTTGAGTCAACTAATGTACTGGTGAATTTTACGGGCCTTTCGCATTCAATTGTTTATGATTTTATTTTGAAATCAACTGGAAAGTCAGATCTGTACGGTGCACAACTTGGTGGGTTCGTATATACCGAAAGTTTTGGTGTAAAAATAAGGACTTTATTATTAAATGCCCTATCAAGTGAATACGCCGATCTCTGGCAGTCCTGCTACACCCCAGACTTCAACACCCAGCGTTGGAGCCGAGATCTCCCGCAACTTCCACAAGATTTCTTCGCCAATCTGACCCCAGAGTGGCAGCGTAACTGTGCCTTACGCTCCGACTACAGTCGTCGTCAGGCGCTGGTGGAAATCGACGTATTGGTGGCGCAGGCGCTGGGGTTAACTCTCGAAGAGCTGCTTACCATTTATCGCGTTCAGTTCCCGGTTATGCGCCAGTACGAAGCGGACACCTGGTACGATCAAAACGGTCGCATTATCTTTACCCCAAGCAAAGGGCTGGTGGGCGTCGGTCTGCCGCGTACCGCCCGTAAAGCTGACCTGAAAAACGGCTTTGTCTTTAACGTCGACAGCCCGGAGTGGACCGGCGGTGACTGCACCGATCAAGCTATCGGCTGGGATGATGTCAAACATCTTAAAACAGGTACCGTCAGCGTCACCTTTGATGACTATACCCGCAGCGACGAAGGCGAGCGCCGTACCGTCACCTGGCAGGCTCCGTTTATCAAGCCAGATCGCGAAGACGACTACAAAGTGGCCTGGGCGTTCTTTGCACAAGATAAGGAGAGCGCCTGATGCTGCCATCCGTTGTCAGTCGGCAGGTCGCCGACAGCGTTGCCGCCTTTTTACGGGCGGCGTTCCCCCTAAACAGCCCGCTGTTTAACGGTGAGAATAACGATAATGTCTCAATGCTGGAGCAATTTCTGTCTCAGCCGGAAACGCTGCTGAAAGGACCATACCTTTCCGCCCAGTTGCCGTTTCGTAAAAGTGACTTACCGCTGAATTTTTTCCCTAATCTGACGCTGCCGTTCCCGCCGCACGCACATCAGGCCCGGGCATTTCAGCGTCTGGGAAGCGACGCGCCACAGCCGACACTGGTCGCTACCGGTACCGGCTCCGGTAAAACAGAATGCTTTATGTTCCCGCTGCTCAACCACTGCGCGGGCGCGTCACAAGCCGGGGTTAAAGCAATTATCATCTACCCGATGAACGCCCTGGCAACCGATCAGGCCAGCCGTTTCGCCAAAACCATCGCCAGCGATCCACAACTGCATGGCAAGGTGACCGTCGGCCTGTTTGTCGGCGACAGCGAAATCGAACCCAGCAAAAAAATGTCGGCAGAAAAGGTCATTACCTGTAAGCACACGCTGCGCGAAAGCCCGCCGGACATCCTGTTGACCAACTACAAAATGCTCGACTACCTGCTGATGCGCCCTGGCGATCAGCCGCTCTGGCGTTACAACCAGCCCGGTTCATTGCGTTACCTGGTCGTGGATGAATTGCATACGTTTGATGGCGCGCAAGGGTCGGATCTGGCCTGTCTGGTGCGACGTCTGAAGCATCACATAGGTGTAGATAACCAACGATTCGCCTGCGTCGGGACATCAGCTACCGTCGGCGACGAACTGGGGCAACTGCTCGATTACGCAAAAACAATCTTTGACCAGCCGTTTACCGATGACGCCGTTATTCGCGAAGATCGCTACACGGCAGCGGAGTACTTGCAGGATTACACCATTGCGTACAGTCAGTATCCGGGGCCGGAGGTCGCTTCGGCCCTGGATCCGCAGGGTTACGCTACCCCGGTGGCGTATCTCAACGGACAAATCCCTTTGTGGTTCCCCGACAGCGACTTGCAACTCCCGGACGATCTGGAGAGCGACGACGGGCGTGAAAAGCGTATTGCGCTGGGGTCACTGTTACGCCGCCACAGCGTGATGCATGTCTTACTCCATGATCTGCAAGGCGGGATCCTCTCTGAACGAGAGTGTCTGGAAAATCTCCAGGTCATGCTGGCAGAAAGCGCCGACCATGCCCGACGCGTGCTGCAAAGCATTCTGGCGCTGATCGCGCAGGCACGTCTCGAAGTACCGGAAACGGACCACGATCGGCAAAAACGTCTCCAGGCGAAGAAAGCGCGCCCGGTGCTGCCGTTCGTGCAACTGCGTTCCCAGTTGTGGCTTCGTGAGATGCGTCGTCTGGTCGCCAGCGTGGCGAAAACGCCGAGACTGGTGTTTGCCGATGATGTGGCGGTGGAAGATCGCGAACACTATTTGCCGGTTATCCACTGCCGTGACTGCCACGCAACCGGCTGGGCCAGCCTGCGTCATGGGCAAAGCGTTCAGCTGGAAACAGACCTCGACGGCATTTATCGCCAGTTCTTTGAAAAAGGGCGCTCCATCGTCCTTGCTTTCCCGGATAACAACGAAAAAGCGGTCAGTGGCGCACACCAGAAACTGTGCCCTACCTGCCTGAAACTGAACCGACAGTCCAGCGCCCAGTGTGGACATTGCGGTCATACGGAACTGTTGCAGGTACTGATCCCGGATATGCTCAAAGAGCGTAAGGACGAGCTGGAGTTTGCTAATGAATGCCCGTACTGCAACAGCAAACAGGGGATTTCGATTCTGGGGTCACGGGCTGCCAGTCTGTCGGCGGTGATGATTCACCAGCTTTATGGCAGCCAGTTCAACGAACATAAAAAGCTGATTACGTTTTCTGACTCGGTACAAGACGCCGCGCATCGTGCCAGCTTTTTTACTGCCCGAACCTGGCCGCTGATGATTCGTGGGCAAATCGCCAGTGTTCTTGGCGAAAAAGAGACATTACCGCTGGATGCGTTCGCGGCGCGTGTTTGCCAACAAACGCGTGAACGTTCACCGGACGATGCTCATTTTGCAGCGAACTTCATCGCACCAAATATGCAGTGGCTGAATGATTATCAGACACTGAAAAATGAAGGCAAACTGGCGGAGAACTCCGATCTGCCGGAGCTGGTTTCCCTGCGCCTCGACTGGGAGGTGTACAGCGAATTTACCCTGCGCGCGCGTATCGGACGTACGCTGGAAGCCACCGGTTATGCCGTTGCCGGAGTGGATAAAGAACGCTTTAATCCGGCAATTACCGCCCTGCATCAACAGCTTTGTGAAGAGCTGGGTGATGAGATGTCCGGTGTGAGCGTCGAGCAGGTCGCGCACCTGGCGCTGGGGGTTATTTGGTATCAACGCCAGGCCGGGGCCGTTATGCATCCGGCGTTCGAAAGTTATCGCCGTGATGGCACGACCTTTATGATGACGCAAAAAGAGCGTACCTCGCGCTATATGCCTTCTATCGGTCCGAAAACGCGTAAACCGGCTTATGCGTCGTTTGAAAAAATTAATGGTTTCCATCGCCTGATTGGCGCGAAGTCTAACCCCAGTTGGTATCAGCATTGGATCAATCGCACGCTGAGTAACGGCAATAATCTGTTTATCAGTAGCGTTGCGGAAACAGTGTTACGACGCCTGTTTACGGCGTTGAAAATAGCCGGAGTAGTAAAAGATTTTGACACCAAAGGGCGTGAAGCCTGGGGACTGGTGCCTTCGGCGCTGGTGGTGAGCCGTGACGTCGTTCAGCTTAATTGCTCATGTTGCCGTGAGGTTGTCCGGGCTCCGGCCGATCAAGGCTGGCAGTGGCGTAATGCGCCTTGTCTCTCTTTACGTTGTGAAGGTCGTTACCAGGAAGTCGACAATATGGCGACCTGGCGTTGGGAGAACATGGACATCGCGCGCGTGCAGGGCGCAGAACACACGGGGCTGCTTAGCCGTGAAGATCGCGAAGCCACCGAAAAATCGTTCTACCGTGGCAACCAACCGTGGAATATCAACCTGTTGTCGGCAACACCGACGCTCGAGATGGGTATTGACGTTGGGGATCTTTCCACCGTTTTACTCTGTTCTGTCCCACCTGCTCAGGCCAACTACTTGCAGCGTATTGGTCGCGCCGGT
The DNA here is from genome assembly GCF_002965245.1 of Escherichia sp. MOD1-EC6021. Lineage (NCBI taxonomy): Bacteria > Pseudomonadati > Pseudomonadota > Gammaproteobacteria > Enterobacterales > Enterobacteriaceae > Escherichia > Escherichia sp. MOD1-EC6021. The sequence continues at coordinate 135,374 of NZ_PTRU01000011.1, forward strand.
CGTAAAGATGGTAACGCGTTAAACATTACCGTGGCAGAAGGGAACCCGCACGATCAGTTTTTCTTTGAAGAACCGCTGGAGATGATGCAGGGCCAGGTGCAGGCTCCTGGCGTCTTCCTCAATGCAACGGCTATTCTCGAACGCCAGCTGGCAGCTTTTTGTATGGATAACTGGGTGAAAACCGGTGTACCAGAATCCGCTATCTGTAAAAACGTCAAACAGATGCTGGATGAGCTGGAGTTCGGGCGTAAATCGGGTTTTCCGTATAACTTACTGAGATATATCGAACAGCATCATGCGGAGATTGCTGCACAATTTACGGCGATCTTCCCCGATCTTGCCGCAGAAACTCGCCAACAGTTGTTGTCTTATCTTCAGGGCGCGCCAGGACAACGCTCTCTGGTGCAGCGTATCGAAGAGGCGTTAAAACTGCTGGTAGAAGATCGCAAATCTCTGCGTTCACGCATCGATAAACTCAAGCGCAGTATCGATAAACTGGAGAATGCGCCGCGCGATCAAAACTTTGACAGCGATATGCGCGAGTTAACTTCGGAACGGCAGGCGCTGATGGCGCTGGTCAATCAAATCAACAATAAGCAAACGCTGAATTTCCTCACGGATGAAGGTCTGCTGCCTAACTACGCCTTCCCGGAAGCCGGTATTACGTTACGTTCTGTGCTCTGGCGGCGTAAAGAAGGCGGGGAAGCACGTGAATATCAAAACACCACTTTCGAATATGAACGCCCGGCATCAACGGCGCTGGCTGAGCTGGCTCCGCTGAATAATTTCTATGCCGGTGGGCATAAAGTTGAAATTGAGCAGATAGACCTGAAGGTCTCTGAGCCGGAGAACTGGCGTATCTGTAGCCACTGTAACTACAGCGAAAATATCGACCAGACGGGCGACCAGCATAAATATTGCCCGAAATGTGGCACACCGGGGTGGGCCGACGCCGGACAAAAAACCACGCTGCTGAAACTTCGCCAGGTTTATGCCCGCGCCAGCGCACGTGATAGCCAGATCAGCGACGAGAGCGACAGTCGTGAACCTGCTTTCTTCCAGCGTCAGCTATTGGTTAGTTTCGAAAAAGAGGATGTATCGGCGGCATACGCGATTGAGGAAGGCGAAGTTCCGTTTGGTTTTGAATTTTTAAGCAAAGTCACCCTGCGGGATATCAACTTCGGCAAAATGGCGGATGATGCCAATGAGTTGATGATTGCCGGAGAAGCGAAGAAGCGAACCGGGTTTAAAGTTTGCCTAGGGTGCGGCATGGTACAGCGTCCTCGCGATCATGAACCCCGTCATGATTTGAGCTGCAAATATCGCACGGAACCGGAAAAGGCGAAGTTCGAAGATTATCTCTATCTCTATCGCCAGCTGGAGTCAGAAGCGTTGCGTATTCTGCTCCCGGTAAGCAGTTACAGTAATGACCGTGTCGTGGAGGCTTCTCTTGGGGCGGCGATCCAGCTAGGTCTTAAACATTACTTCAAGGGGAATGTCGATCACCTGAAAGGCGTTGTGTACCGCGAGCCGGAAAATGAAGGCGAATCCTGGCGGCAGTATCTGGTGATTTACGATACCGTCCCGGGGGGGACTGGTTCTCTTAAAGAGCTGATGCGCACTCCCGACAATTTGCTGAAATTACTTGAACTGGCCTATCAGGCGATAGTGGAATGCAGTTGCAACCATGATACGCATAAAGATGGTTGTTATCGTTGCGTTTACGCTTACCGTGACCGTGGGCGCATGAAGTATGTCTCCCGCGATCAGGCGCGTCTCTTGCTGGCGAAAATTTTGCAGGCAAGAGATTCGATACGGGTAATTGATTCCATCAAAAACATTTCCCTCGAAGCCATGATGGGCAGTGAGCTGGAAAAACGGTTTATTAGCTGCCTGCAAGAAAATAAAAACCTGATTGTCAGTCGCAGTTACGCGCATCAGGGCGCTGGGTGGATTATTAACACCCGCAGCGAACCGATGATGAGCTGGCATCTTAAAGCTCAGGTGGATTTAGGCGCTAAAGAGGCAGTGGGGATCCCTTGTCGCCCGGATTACGTGCTATATCCGCTTATGCAGTCTGATGCCATTAAACCGGTAGCTATTTTCCTTGATGGCTTTGCGTTTCACAAAAATAGCGTCGCAGAGGATGTGCAAAAACGCCAGGCGATTCGGGATAGCGGTAATTTCTGGGTGTGGACAGTCACGTGGGCCGATCTCAAAGAGCCTGGGCTTAAACATGTTCAGGATGTCCTGGGGCTTGGGCATAACCCGGATATGAAACAGCCTAAGTTTTATAACCTGTTTCACGATACCAACTTTGCGGCCCTTGAAGCGTCGTTCCGGGAACGCAACAGTTTTGCACTGCTGCTGGATTATCTCGCTGATCCGGGCGGAAGAACGCAGTTATGGCAGAAAATGGCTGCTGCACATGCCTGGGTGTGGTTGGATGTGAAGAAGTCACAGGACGCGGGAACAAAACAAAAGTATGCCTATGAAATGCAGGAAAACGCGCCAGACTGGCGGCTAGCAGAGCTTTTGCCAGACGAACCGTTTGTCTTTGGTGGTTTACTCGATAGCTGTAACTCATCGCAGCAATTTATTGAGCTGGCTTCGGTGTTGCCACAACAAGCCATTAAACCGACGACCAGTGTCGCACAAATGCGCAGCTGGCTGCGTTTGCATATCTGTTTTGACGATCGCTATACGCAGGATGACGGTTATGAAGCGGGACTCAATGGCTTCTGGCGACTGGTAAACCTGTTACAGTTCCTGCCGGATATGACCTTTACCAGCCGTAAAGCCGTGCATTTACCGCAGGAAAGCGTTGACGTTAAAGTTACGGCAACGCCAGAGGCAGTACCAGAGACTGATGAAAGTTGGGCTGAGATTATTGAGTTTGGCTTATTAAGCGCTGAAGAGATCGCGTTGCTTCAGTCTCATTCTCTCTCTGCGCCGACTCTCGGCTACGAATTGCAAAATGATGAAGGTGAAATTATTGCGGAAGCCGATCTCGCCTGGCCATCACAAAAATGGGCATTGATTATTGATAATCAAGAATTTATTCCATTATTCACAACCAGGGGTTGGCACGTTGCATTCGGGCCAATTGACGAAAATACATTGCAACATCTGTCCGGAGGTGACAAATGACGGTGCAAACGCCCAAGGTGGCACTTTCTGATGGTTTTCTGGGCGCATTCGCGCGGATCCCAAAAGCACAGCAAAAAAAGGTGCAGGAATTCATCTCCAAATTCCGTCAGGACCCGACCAGTAATGGACTTAACTATGAAAAGATCCACGATGCGCGCAGTAAAAATGTCCATTCGGTGCGAATCGATCAAACTTATCGCGGCATTGTTCTGAAACCTGAACAGGGTGCTCTGTATATGCTGATGTGGGTGGATAAACACGACGAAGCATATGACTGGGCGCGGCGGCATGATTGTTCGATTCACCCGGTTACTGGCGCGATTCAGGTCATTGATATTAGCTATATCAAACCGGCAGCGGAAACGGTGGTTGATAAACCGAAACTCTTCGCAGCTTACAGCGCGGAACAGATTCTGGCCCTGGGTGTGCCGCCTGTCTTTATTGATCAGGTGATGGCGCTTACCGATGAAGCCGGGCTTAATCAACTTGAAAGCATAATGCCAGCAGAAGCCTGGGAACCTCTGCACTGGCTGGCAGAAGGGCTGGATTACCAGGAAGTGCTGGAAGAGTTTAACGATCATCGTGATGAGCCTGTTGATACCAACGACTTTATGGAGGCGATTGAACGAAGTAAACGTCGCTTCCATGTCGTTGAAAATGAACAGGAGCTGTTGCAGATGCTTAATGCGCCTTTAGAAAAATGGCGTGTATTTCTGCATCCGAGCCAGCGAAAACTGGTGGAGTCGCCCGCTAATGGTCCGGTACGAGTACTGGGCGGTGCAGGTACAGGGAAAACGGTTGTTGCAATGCACCGTGCGCGGTGGTTATCTCAGCGTCTGGTAGATAAACCCGGTAAGAAGGTACTTTTCACGACCTTTACGCGTAACCTGGCGGCAGATATTCGCGCTAATCTCCAGCGGTTGTGTACGCGAGAAGAGATGGCGCGTATTGACGTCGTTAACATTGATGCCTGGATGAGCGACCAACTAAAACGCCACGGTTATGATTTCCGCGTGGTATACGACAGCGATGAAGGGCGACGTAAATGCTGGAACTATGCCTTGCAGCAGGCACCTGCCGAACTGGGGCTACCTGACAATTTCTATGCTGAAGAGTGGCAACGCGTTGTCCAGCCAAATGCGGTTTACACCCGGGAGGAATACCTCAAAGTCAGCCGGGTTGGACGTGGTACAGCGTTATCCCGTATTCAACGGGCGAAAATCTGGCCAGTTTTCGAAGAATTCAGAGCACAAATGGCGCGTGCCAAACTGCGCGAAATGGGCGATGCCATGCATGAGGCTATTGTTCTGTTTAAAGAAAAGCAGGTCCAACTACCTTATAGCAGTATTGTCGTCGATGAAGCTCAAGATATCGGTGCCCCGGCATTTACTCTTATTCGCAGCCTGGTTCCCGAGTCGCCCAACGATCTGTTTATTGTCGGGGATGGGCATCAGCGTATTTATCGCAATAAGGTCGTTCTTGGTCAGTGTGGTATTAACGTCCGTGGTCGTCGCAGTAAAAAATTGAAGATTAACTATCGGACCACAGAAGAGACGCGTCAATTTGCTGTTGGGCTGTTAACTGGTGTGAAGGTTGATAACCTCGATGGCGAAGCGGATACCAGTAATGATTATTTGTCATTACTGCACGGGGAAAAGCCCATGATTACGCATGCGGCAGATTTCAAAGAAGAGGCTGCAACACTCGTCAAGCAAATTCAGGCATTGCTGGCGAATCAGGTTCGTTCTCAGGATATCTGCATTACTGCGCGTACTAAACATGCTTGCGACCGCTACGCATCAGCACTCAATGACGCCGGAATTGAGACATTTAATTTAGGCAATGATAGCGGTGACAGCGATGCACGCCCAGGCGTGCGAGTTGCAACGATGCACCGTATTAAAGGGCTTGAGTTCCAGTATGTGTTCCTGGTGGGGATTAACGAAGGCGTTGTGCCGGAAATAAAAGCATTAGCATCCGATGATCCCGTTGAACAGCGTGATGCATTATTTAATGAGCGCGCGTTACTGCATGTGGCTGCAACCCGTGCCGTAAAAGGGCTGTTTGTTTCATCATCTGGTATCCCTAGTCCGCTATTAGTGGCTGATTGATAATATGTCCGAAACAGACCAGGAGCCGAAACGCTCCTGGTCTATATAACCGTTCTGGCAACTGGCGATATTTATATTGTTTAGCTCCCAACAGCCAGACAATATCAGCTTAGAAATTATATTCGCTTATGCGGTTAGCATATTGCACAGTACAACCTGTTTTCTCTATATCTAACGTAACATCAGGATGTGGATGATTTTTGGATGGGGTAACACACTGGACAAATATAGCTGGCACGAAAAGGCTGGCATTTTCTGGTGACCAATAGTCTTTGGAATCATGATTATAAAACAAACACCTTAAATTTTAAACGTATGATGCCAGGATTACCAGAATTATAAACGAATGTATGAGTTCTTTTCTGTTTGTTCAGGGGAGGGTATAAATATTGTAATTGTTAATAGTATCGTCAGGACGATAAAAATATAATCATGACAAAGGAAATTGAACTAAAATGATTGACCTTTTACAGGTGGTTTGTCAGTGATTTCTTGTTATTAATGATTCATCTCTTATTCATGAACTGAATTATTCGTATGGTTACTGTTACTATTGCGATAAATCGCAATTCCTTTTCTTAATTGTTCGACATTCATTTCGATTTTTGACTTTTCAATGAGCAGGTTTTTTCCGGTAAGAATATATCCAGGAAGTATGCTTATTCCTTTCCAGACTAATTCGCTATTCATCAGTTTGTACGTCGGAGTTGAAGGGATGGCATGTTTACGTGTTTGCTTTTTCGCGATGATGTTAAGGCATTTTCGCGCGATATCGCCGCCAACGAAAATAACTTTTATATTGGCAAAGAGTTCGAGCTCCCATTCTACAATAGGTGACCAGAGAATGATCTCCGCGGGTGTGGCTGTGATCTGTGTTTTAGGTAGTTTCAGTGCGGAGGTCAGGTAGATACCATGGTTGAGTAAGACTTCGCCACTACTTGCCGATAATCCAGCCAGCGCTAACTGTCGGGCGACAGTCGTAAAATAACCAGACTCTGGTGTATAAAAATCTTCTTGCGGTGTTATAGCTACCACCTCATTAATCATAACCATTTTTATGGTCGATGGCATAATTTCATAAGTGGGGAAATACAGTAATATATCTTTAGCCTGTTGAGGGTATTCTGCATAGATTCGGTCATGTAATGATTGACGGATATTCATGATTTATTTTCCGTATAAAATAGTAAGGTGATCACCTGAATAAAGGTAATCATCATATTTTGATGAGTATAGTGATTTTTTATTTCTCTGGTGAGGAATGAAGAAAATATCAATGGTGAGGATCGTCAGAGATTCAGGGAAAGTTAAGGCCAGTCAGAAACACAATGCCGTCACTTAAGCGGGGCGGCACTGTGTTTCACCGGATAACGGGTTTTTGATACCTTAACAGCCCTCGGCCTTGATAGTCGTGGGAACACCGCTTCCAGAGCACCCCGCAGATGCTCCAGCCGTTTCGGGATGGTTCCTGGTGACGCCGTATTTCCCTGCACTATCATTTCTGTCACGATAAACAGGAATGCGAACTTAAAGCTGATTTCTGACGCCGCTTTAGTTGCCTCACGCTGTATCGCTCCGCCGGTAGGCCGCGGTCATGGCATTCAGCAGAATGTGATTCCCAGATTCATTAACGCCACCAGACGCATGACCGGGTAGGCGCTCTGCCGCTCAGTGGATGTGTTGGCAGAGCCATAATATTCACGCAACTCAGGTTCATAGGTGTCCTGAACTGTGCGCCATCAATGGCAAAAAGTTGCAGGCCGTGCCAGTCATCCTTCAGGTAACGTTCCGCGCCCCATGTCTGTGCGGTCTGGCGGAAGAGCCATTCCACCAGGGGGCCCCCACGCGCTGGCGCTCCTGGGTGACAGCGCTGCGGGCCAGCAGGCTAATCCCCGCTTCGCCATCCGCGCTCAGGTTAAGACGACAAATGGTCGCATGAGCAGAAAGCGTCAGGAGGTGCTGTATCCACTCGGTGGGAAGGTGCTCTGCAAACAGTTGCGTAGAGGGCGGTGGCATAAGCGGATGGTCTCTGAAAGTGGTATAAGAAAATGGCTCCTTGTTGTGAAAACCATTATAGTGCCGCACACCGGAGCAGTTAAAAGCGCTGATGGATGCAAATAAATCAAATTAATGAACGCTCACCTTTCGCGCCAAAACTGCAAAATTGCTTCTACAAACCTGTCAGAAATAATCCCCCGACGGGCTGCCGCGCTGAAATGACTGCTTCGCAGTGCCGTCGTCCAGTTCTCCGCTGACCGGTACGCTGAACCGAAATATCCCGTGCTTAAATCGTCCGGATCTTCATCAGGCGCGTTCGTCAGTCCTCTTGCACCTTGTTGCTGGAAGTCGACGAAAATAATATTGGCTAAAACATTATTTTGATAATTGCCATAAATAGCTTCATACGCATGAGGGAAACTTTCTTTCCAGTACCAGGTGGTATCGCCGCAAAACCACGGCGCGTCAGTAATTTTATTAAGCTGAGAATGGTATTGTTTTAGATCCCTACGAAAGGCTTCAACCATATGATTAAAGTGTTGAGGGTGTGACGCGTAGTCACTGGTCATTAAGTCAAATTCGCCTTGCATCCAGCATACGCCGAGGAATTTGTTATGCGGATTTTTTGCCAGTGCGGCTCGCGTTCTGCTGACTAAATCCTGGTATAGAGGGGTATCCGTTCCCCAACGACAAGCATCATGGCTGGCTCCGTGCCGTTCTGAATATGTCCCTTCGCTGCCCGCGGTAAAAGCCGATCCGCCACGGCAACACGGAACGATGAGAACCCCTGCATTATCAGGAATGAAGGGCAGTAATTTCCGTGCAATATGCAGTGCCTGCCCAACGGTGCCGTACTGTGTTTGATGATTCGTTGCCAGAGGATGGTGATAACCCTGCATATCCTGAACATCGTGTGGGCAGTGAGTCAGTGGAATAATGTCGTTAAAGTGACATGAGGGGCCTCCGGGATGCGTATGTGCGAATCTCGCTAATTGTTTAATTCTGGGATGAGGCGCATCTTCCCTGTCCGGTAATGGCAGTCCTTCGCCATACGCCATGGCATTAGACTGACCGGCAACGGTAAGAACATAGTAATAATCGGGCGATATTATTGCGTTCATATAATTTTCGCGTAATTGAAATGATAAATTGATAGCAGGGCCCCTTTACTGGGGCCCTGAAGCATTAGTTTTGTACTGTGACTTTATTATCCTTCACAGAGATCAAAACTGAATCCGTCACCGCTTTGCCGCCTGTAGTTTCACCGCCAATAATTAATAAACTATTATTCCAGGGCAATGATACTCCGTAGGCCCGACCTTGCGATAATTCGCCAGATTTATCCCATTTCCCGTTATGCCAAAGATGAATATCAGCGCTATATGATTTTTTCAGGCCTTCATGCGCATAGTTCTTACCGTTCTGATAATTTTCCCGCGACCCCTTGAATCCGGCCCCCCCGGCAAATATGAGTGAGTCATTGCTTATCCCCGCAAAACCGCCAGCGACGCCATCTGGTGATGAGACGGGAGCAAGTTTATTCCATTTTAAATTATTACCGGTGAAATCAAGTTCAAATACGGCATCCGTTCGTAGTCCTGGTTTGGCTTCACCATTAATAAGCCAGCTTTTATCGCCTTTATTCACAACCGCTGCACCAGCCGTCCCGTACCAGGGAGATTCGCCAGCGTAACTCCATTGCTGTGTAGAGGGATCAAAAGACAACAGAAACTTATTGAAGAAATAATCTTCTGCTTTTTTGTCAAAATAGTGGGCGTTGATTTTATCTATAGCGGTTGGATCTTTTCCAGCTTCGTTGAGATCTTCAAAATAGCCATTGAAGATATTCTGGTTAACACCGCCAGTAACATAAGCCTTGCCGTCATGTACAAAAGTCACATGGCCCGCCATGCCCATCGGCGCGTGCGACATCAATTTAACCCAGCTATTGGTTTTGGGGTTGTATTTGTGTACGTCATTAAATACCTGAGTCAAGCCTTCGCTGTTTTTGCCAATGCCGCCAAATACGTACAGATTGCCATCAATAAATGCAGAGGTTGCTTGATCTCTCGCCCCACCAGGGAATGCAGCTAACGCTATCCATTTTTTATCTTTGGCCTGTGTATCCAGCTTGTACCATGCCGTACCTGCGCTACCTAAACCAATGTAGACAGTGTCGTTATCAATTGCTCCGGTACCACTTTTAAATGGCACAGGAGTTTCCGGTAATACAGACGCGTTTGCGGCAAATGAAGCCATTATGATAGTAAGCGCCGTTATTGTTTTATTCATTGTGACTGTCTCCTGTCTACTACAGTTTAAATGACACACCAATGCGATAACTGTTTTCTGATAAATTATCTCTGCCGTTATAAACACCCTGACGGTCAAGGTAGTCATATTCTATGTATGGCGTAATATCAGGCGTCATATGGTATTGTAGAACAAATGCATTTTCCGTCGCCCATTTCTTATGGTTTGCATAGCGATAATCGTTTTGTTTGCTGTATAGCGTCGTTTGCCATGCGAAGGTGAAATCACTATTAATATGGTAAGTGACATATCCATCCCAACGATGAACGTTATCACGAGACATCTCACCGGATAAGTCTTGTTGTCGGTAAGCTTTCCAGTCGTAACGATAGCGAATGCCAAAATTAAGATCTTTTGTCGCGTCCCAGGACAATTTTACGTAGGGTCCGTAGCGTGTGCCGTTACTGCTAAAATGCGTTAACATTCCCGGGCGCACCGTCCATTGATCATCAAGTTTAATCGCGTAATTAACTTCAACCTGAACATCATTGAGTGCGGCATTTTCCTTTTTATTATCATGAATGGTATTCCAGGTATTACTTTCCATACTTGCCCACCATCCATTTTGCCATCCCTCACTGACTTTGAGTCGAGTCTCATAGGCGTGGCTTCCACTACGATATCCACCACGTACGTCTAGTGTCGCAGCTTGAGAAATTAATGGTGACGAAAAGCACAGTAATAATACGCCAGAAAGTATTTTAGCCTTTTTCATAAATTTCACTCATTTGTAGGATACAGAAAGCAATACAAAGCCCGCATAAACAATTAGCATTTATGTTGTGTAATATTTTTTGCCAGGCTTATAGTGTCTTTGGTAACTGGTAGCTGTATTTTATATTTTTTGTATAAGGTCTCCTGTGAAAATTCTCTTCCACATTATTTAAATAAACAGAGAACCAGATTAAATACCTGAGTATAAAATCTCTTCTGATGTTTAATTGATTTGAATGTTCGTAAGCTATATCACTTACTCAATCCATTTTATCCAGAGTCATAAAATAGAGTGTCTGTTGATCTCATTTTCATATTCCTTTCAGACTGAAGTGCATTTTCATCACCCGATGTGAAAGAACTGAAGTGATGTTTGCCATAGATTACGAGATGCCCAGTCTCATTGACTATCGTGGTGCACCTTTATACCTGTTATACCAGATCAAAAATCACGCAATCCATACAACAAAACCAGATTTGCAATTCGTGTCACAAAATATGTCGATCTTTTTCTAAGAGGAAGATGCCATGTGAAGCCAGACGAACACTTGCGGTGGTCTTCAAAAACTAAAGATTTTCTTTTAACTATCTGTTTTATAGATAATTTATTTAGAATCTAAACAAGGAAAGCTTTGCAAGCTAACTCAGTGAGCTTGGTGAAAATAAGTGTTTACCCGCCATCAGGTTGAGCATAATTCTCATCATGAAATATGTTTCCAGGTTTGTGGCTTGTAACTGGTCACTTCTGAAGTCGATCAGGGGAGGCTTGTTGATGTTCAGTACGCATTGGTGTTTTCAGGATGATGTTTCACTTAGTTTGTTTGCCGTATCGCCCGGCGAATAGCTGTGATTGAGGAAGGTTTAAGTCGTAGTGACCAAAGCCATATTTACCAACGAATGTAGATGAAAAAGCGTCGCCTGCGTTCCCCCATATCTCCAGGATAAAAAGGAATGTAGCAATCTCATGGCGTAAGCTGACGAACCAGACAGGAATAATCGCTAGGGACCTAAGAATTAGCATGATAATAGACGCTAAGAAATTACTGCGTTCCATGAAATAGCCATTTTGTGGCAAATGCAGTTGACTAATAATGTCATATGTGAGACGGCTAGTTGAACGAATATTAAATTTTGCTGAATTTTTTATGTTGATTTTACTTGTTACAGAACATATCACATGATATATAGATAAGATTAGTTGCATTAATGATGAGGGTTATTATTAGATTCGTATCAGATTGATAAATATATAAAGGTACATAGCATGCAAGAGCATGGCGTTTGTATGGCAAAGTTATTATAAGTAACTATCGCTACTCCATTTAAGTTCACTCAGCAGAACTGGTCCACTTACGTTAGTTATTAAGCAAACGTTCGCTTTTATAAACATAATCAGGATTAAAATGTTGGATTATTGCTAACCCAGCACAGCTAGTGCGCGTCTGTAATTATAAGGGAAAACGATGAAGAATAAGGCTGATAACAAAAAAAGGAACTTCCTTACCCATAGTGAAATCGAGTCACTCCTTAAAGCAGCAAATACCGGGCCTCATGCAGCACGTAATTATTGTCTGACTTTGCTTTGTTTTATTCATGGTTTCCGGGCGAGTGAAATTTGCCGATTGAGGATTTCGGATATTGATCTTAAGGCAAAGTGTATCTATATCCATCGATTAAAAAAAGGCTTTTCAACAACGCACCCGCTATTGAACAAAGAAGTTCAGGCTTTAAAAAACTGGTTGAGTATCCGTACTTCGTATCCGCATGCTGAGAGCGAGTGGGTATTTTTATCACGTAAGGGGAACCCGCTTTCTCGGCAACAGTTTTACCATATTATCTCGACTTCTGGTGGTAATGCTGGGTTATCACTGGAGATTCATCCGCATATGTTACGCCATTCGTGTGGTTTTGCTTTGGCGAATATGGGAATAGATACACGACTTATCCAGGATTATCTTGGGCATCGCAATATTCGTCATACTGTCTGGTATACCGCCAGCAATGCAGGGCGTTTTTACGGCATCTGGGATAGAGCCAGAGGACGACAGCATCACGCAGTTTTATAGAGATAGATGAGATACCAGGGATGGTGTTAAAAAATACATTATTCTTACGATATATCAAAAATGATTAACCATTTATTAATTGATGTTATTGTAAGTGTGATTCTTAATTATCATAATAAACATTAAGTTAACCATATCCATACAAAATACAATGGTTTGTGTTCTTCAAAATAAATAAACAAAATCATTCATAAATTTACACATCACTCAAGTTCTCCTGTTTCTGCACTTTTTTCTTTATTTTTTAAGCAACTGGAAGTTAATCCGCTGCAATCTATTGTTATATTGAATCAAATCAATGAAAATAGATGTTGTCACATCAGTGATATTTTATTTTTGTATGATATTTAATGTAATTGACTGATAGCCACATCACTTCATGTGTGGTTATCTTTTTATCTATTGGGCTAATTTTGACCGATTGAGGTTTCCTATAGGTATTCATTCAAATATATCTCAGTCAGGAGTACTACTATTGTGAGTAAACGTCGTTATCTTACCGGTAAAGAAGTTCAGGCCATGATGCAGGCGGTGTGTTACGGGGCAACGGGAGCCAGAGATTATTGTCTTATTCTGTTGGCATATCGGCATGGGATGCGTATTAGTGAACTGCTTGATCTGCATTATCAGGACCTTGACCTTAATGAAGGTAGAATAAATATTCGCCGACTGAAGAACGGATTTTCTACCGTTCACCCGTTACGTTTTGATGAGCGTGAAGCCGTGGAACGCTGGACCCAGGAACGTGCTAACTGGAAAGGCGCTGACCGGACCGACGCTATATTTATTTCTCGCCGCGGGAGTCGGCTTTCTCGCCAGCAGGCCTATCGCATTATTCGCGACGCCGGTATTGAAGCTGGAACCGTAACGCAGACTCATCCCCATATGTTAAGGCATGCTTGCGGTTATGAACTGGCGGAGCGTGGTGCAGATACTCGTTTAATTCAGGATTATCTCGGGCATCGAAATATTCGGCATACTGTGCGTTATACCGCCAGTAATGCTGCTCGTTTTGCCGGATTATGGGAAAGAAATAATCTCATAAACGAAAAATTAAAAAGAGAAGAGGTTTGATTTAACTTATTGATAATAAAGTTAAAAAACAAACAAATACAAGACAATTGGGGCCAAACTGTCCATATCATAAATAAGTTACGTATTTTTTCTCAAGCATAAAAATATTAAAAAACGACAAAAAGCATCTAACTGTTTGATATATAAATTATTTCTCTTGTAAATTAATTTCACATCACCTCCGCTATAGGTAAAGCTAACGTTTCTGTGGCTCGACGCATCTTCCTCATTCTTCTCTCCAAAAACCACCTCGCGCAATATAAAAATCTATAAATAAACATAACAATAGAATATTAAGCCAACAAATAAACTGAAAAAGTTTGTGCGCAATGCTTTCCTCTATGAGTCAAAATGGCCCCAAATGTTTCATCTTTTGGGGGAAAACTGTGCAGTGTTGGCAGTCAAACTCGTTGACAAAACAAAGTGTACAGAACGACTGCCCATGTCGATTTAGAAATAGTTTTTTTAAAGGAAAGCAGCATGAAAATTAAAACTCTGGCAATCGTTGTTCTGTCGGCTCTGTCCCTCAGTTCCGCAGCGGCTCTGGCTGATACTACGACGGTAAATGGTGGGACCGTTCACTTTAAAGGGGAAGTTGTTAACGCAGCTTGCGCAGTTGATGCAGGCTCTGTTGATCAAACCGTTCAGTTAGGGCAGGTTCGTACCGCATCGCTGGCACAAGAAGGAGCAACCAGTTCTGCTGTCGGTTTTAACATTCAACTGAACGATTGTGACACTACTGTTGCAGACAAAGCTGCTATTGCCTTCCTTGGTACCGCAATTGATGGAACTCATCCTAACGTATTAGCTTTGCAGAGTTCAGCTGCGGGTAGCGCAACAAAAGTTGGTGTGCAGATCCTGGACAGAACGGGTGCTGCGCTGGCGCTGGACGGTGCGACATTTAGTGCACAAACAACCCTGAATAACGGAACCAACACCATTCCGTTCCAGGCGCGTTACTTTGCAACCGGTGCCGCAACCCCAGGTGCTGCTAATGCGGATGCGACCTTCAAGGTTCAGTATCAATAACCTACCCAGGTTCAGGGACGTCATTATGGGCAGGGATGCCCACCCTTGTGCGATAAAAATAACGATGAAAAGGAAGAGATTATTTCTATTAGCGTCGTTGCTGCCAATGTTTGCTCTGGCCGGAAATAAATGGAACACCACGTTGCCCGGCGGAAATATGCAATTTCAGGGCGTCATTATTGCAGAAGCTTGCCGGATTGAAGCTGGTGATAAACAAATGACGGTCAATATGGGGCAAATCAGCAGTAACCGGTTTCATGCGGTTGGGGAAGATAGCGCACCGGTGCCTTTTGTTATTCATTTACGGGAATGTAGCACGGTGGTGAGTGAACGTGTGGGTGTGGCGTTTCACGGTGTCGCGGATGGTAAAAATCCGGATGTGCTTTCCGTGGGAGAGGGGCCAGGGATTGCCACCAATATTGGCGTAGCGTTGTTTGATGATGAAGGAAACCTTGTACCGATTAATCGTCCTCCAGCAAACTGGAAACGGCTTTACTCAGGCTCTACGTCGTTACATTTCATCGCCAAATATCGTGCTACCGGGCGTCGGGTTACTGGCGGCATCGCCAATGCTCAGGCCTGGTTCTCTTTAACCTATCAGTAATTGTTCAGCAGATAATGTGATAACAGGAACAGGACAGTGAGTAATAAAAACGTCAATGTAAGGAAATTGCAGGAAATAACATTCTGCTTGCTGGCAGGTATCCTGATGATCATGGCAATGATGGCTGCCGGACGCGCGGAAGCAGGAGTGGCCTTAGGTGCGACTCGCGTTATTTATCCGGCAGGGCAAAAACAAGTACAACTTGCCGTGACAAATAATGATGAAAATAGCACCTATTTAATTCAATCATGGGTAGAAAATGCCGATGGTGTAAAGGATGGTCGTTTTATCGTGACACCACCTCTGTTTGCGATGAAGGGAAAAAAAGAGAATACCTTGCGTATTCTTGATGCCACAAATAACCAATTGCCACAGGATCGGGAAAGTTTATTCTGGATGAACGTTAAAGCGATTCCGTCAATGGATAAATCAAAATTGACTGAGAATACGCTACAGCTCGCAATTATCAGCCGCATTAAATTGTACTATCGCCCGGCTAAATTAGCGTTGCCACCCGATCAGGCCGCAGAAAAGTTAAGATTTCGTCGTAGCGCGAATTCTCTGACGCTGATTAACCCGACACCCTATTACCTGACGGTAACAGAGTTGAATGCCGGAACTCGGGTTCTTGAAAATGCCTTGGTGCCTCCAATGGGCGAAAGCACGGTTAAATTGCCTTCTGATGCAGGAAGCAATATTACTTACCGAACAATAAATGATTATGGCGCACTTACCCCAAAAATGACGGGCGTAATGGAATAACGCAGGGGGAATTTTTCGCCTGAATAAAAAGAATTGACTGCCGGGTAATTTTAAACCGGAGGAATAATGTCATATCTGAATTTAAGACTTTACCAGCGAAACACACAAAGCTTGCATATTCGTAAGCCTCGTCTGGCTGGTTTTTTTGTTCGGCTCTCTGTTGCCTGTGTTTTTGCCACACAGGCACCTTTGTCATCTGCCGAACTCTATTTTAACCCGCGTTTTTTAGCGGATGATCCCCAGGCTGTGGCTGATTTATCGCGTTTTGAAAATGGGCAAGAATTACCGCCAGGGACGTATCGTGTTGATATCTATTTGAATAATGGTTATATGGCAACGCGTGATGTCACATTTAATACGGGCGACAGCGAACAAGGGATTGTTCCCTGCCTGACACGCGCGCAACTTGCCAGTATGGGGCTGAATACGGCTTCTGTCTCCGGTATGAATCTGCTGGCGGATGATGCCTGCGTGCCATTAACCTCAATGATCCAGGACGCTACTGCGCAACAGGATGTGGGTCAGCAGCGACTCAATCTGACGATCCCTCAGGCATTTATGAGTAATCGCGCGCGTGGTTATATTCCTCCTGAGTTATGGGATCCCGGTATTAATGCCGGATTGCTCAATTATAATTTCAGCGGAAATAGTGTACAGAATCGGATTGGTGGTAACAGTCATTATGCATATTTAAACCTACAGAGTGGGTTAAATATTGGTGCGTGGCGTTTACGCGACAATACCACCTGGAGTTATAACAGTAGCGACAGTTCATCAGGTAGCAAAAATAAATGGCAACATATCAATACCTGGCTTGAGCGAGACATAATACCGTTGCGTTCCCGGCTGACGCTGGGTGATGGTTATACTCAGGGCGATATTTTCGATGGTATTAACTTCCGCGGCGCACAATTGGCCTCAGATGACAATATGTTACCCGATAGCCAAAGAGGATTTGCCCCGGTGATCCACGGTATTGCTCGTGGTACTGCACAGGTCACTATTAAACAAAATGGGTATGACATTTATAATAGTACGGTGCCACCGGGGCCTTTTACCATCAACGATATCTATGCCGCAGGTAATAGTGGTGACTTGCAGGTAACGATTAAAGAGGCTGACGGCAGCACGCAGATTTTTACCGTACCCTATTCGTCAGTCCCGCTTTTGCAACGTGAAGGGCATACACGTTATTCCATTACGGCAGGAGAATACCGTAGTGGAAATGCGCAACAGGATAAACCCCGTTTTTTCCAGAGTACATTACTCCACGGCCTTCCGGCTGGCTGGACAATATATGGTGGAACGCAACTGGCGGATCGTTATCGCGCTTTTAATTTCGGTATCGGGAAAAACATGGGGGCACTGGGCGCTCTGTCTGTGGATATGACGCAGGCTAATTCCACACTTCCTGATGACAGTCAGCATGACGGGCAATCGGTGCGTTTTCTCTATAACAAATCGCTCAATGAGTCAGGTACGAATTTTCAGTTAGTGGGTTACCGTTACTCGACCAGCGGGTATTTTAATTTTGCTGATACAACATACAGCCGAATGAGTGGCTACAACATCGAAACACAGGATGGTGTTATTCAGGTTAAGCCGAAATTTACCGACTATTACAATCTCGCTTATAACAAACGCGGGAAATTACAGCTCACTGTTACTCAGCAACTCGGACGCACATCAACACTGTATTTGAGTGGTAGCCATCAAACTTATTGGGGAACGAGTAATGTCGATGAGCAATTCCAGGCTGGATTAAATACTGCTTTCGAAGATATCAACTGGACGCTCAGCTATAGCCTGACGAAAAACGCGTGGCAAAAAGGACGGGATCAGATGTTGGCTCTTAACGTCAATATTCCTTTCAGCCACTGGCTGCGTTCTGACAGTAAATCTCAGTGGCGACATGCCAGTGCCAGCTACAGCATGTCACACGATCTCAACGGTCGGATGACCAACCTTGCGGGCGTATACGGTACGTTGCTGGAAGACAATAACCTCAGCTATAGCGTGCAAACCGGCTATGCCGGGGGAGGCGATGGTAATAGCGGAAGTACAGGCTACGCCGCGCTGAATTATCGCGGTGGCTACGGCAATGCCAACATTGGTTACAGCCATAGCGATGATATTAAGCAGCTCTATTACGGAATCAGCGGTGGGGTATTGGCTCATGCCAATGGCGTAACGCTGGGGCAGCCGTTAAACGATACGGTGGTGCTTGTTAAAGCGCCCGGCGCAAAAGATGCAAAAGTTGAAAACCAGACGGGGGTGCGTACCGACTGGCGCGGCTATGCCGTGCTGCCTTATGCCACAGAATATCGGGAAAATAGAGTGGCGCTGGATACCAATACCCTGGCTGATAACGTCGATTTAGATAACGCGGTCGCTAACGTTGTTCCCACCCGTGGGGCAATTGTGCGAGCAGAGTTTAAAGCGCGTGTTGGGATAAAACTGCTCATGACGCTAACCCATAATAATAAGCCGCTGCCGTTTGGGGCGATGGTCACATCAGAGAGTAGCCAGAGTAGCGGCATTGTTGCGGATAATGGTCAGGTTTATCTCAGCGGGATGCCTTTAGCGGGAAAAGTTCAGGTGAAATGGGGAGAAGAGGAAAATGCTCACTGTGTCGCCAATTATCAACTGCCACCAGAGAGTCAGCAGCAGTTATTAACCCAGCTATCAGCTGAATGTCGTTAAGGGGGCGTGATGAAAAGCAAACCTTTTTATCTTCTGTGCGCTTTTTTGTGGCTGGCGGTAAGTCACGCTTTGGCTGCGGATAGCACGATTACTATCCGCGGCTATGTCAGAGATAACGGCTGTAGTGTGGCCGCTGAATCAACCAATTTTACTGTTGATCTGATGGAAAACGCGGCGAAGCAATTTAACAACATTGGCGCGACGACTCCTGTCGTTCCATTTCGTATTTTGCTGTCACCCTGTGGTAATGCCGTTTCTGCCGTAAAGGTTGGGTTTACCGGCGTTGCAGATAGACACAATGCCAACCTGCTTGCACTTGAAAATACGGTGTCAGCGGCTGCGGGGCTGGGAATACAGCTTCTGAATGAGCAACAAAATCAGATCCCCCTTAATGCGCCATCCTCCGCGATTTCGTGGACGACCCTGACGCCGGGTAAACCAAATACGCTGAATTTTTACGCCCGGTTAATGGCGACACAGGTGCCGGTCACTGCGGGGCATATCAATGCCACGGCTACCTTCACTCTTGAATATCAGTAACTGGAGATGCTCATGAAATGGCGCAAACGTGGGTGTTTATTGGCGGCAATGTTGACGCTCGTAAGTGCGACGCTACAGGCAGCCGATGTCACGATCACCGTGAACGGTAAGGTCGTCGCCAAACCGTGCACGGTTTCCACCACTAATGCCACGGTTGATCTCGGCGATCTTTATTCTTTCAGTCTCGTGTCTGCCGGTGCGGCATCGGCCTGGCATGATGTTGCGTTAGAGTTGACTCATTGTCCGGTGGGAACATCGAGGGTCACCGCCAGCTTCAGCGGGGCAGCCGATAGTACGGGATATTATAAAAACCAGGGGACCGCGCAAAACATCCAGTTAGAGCTGCAAGATGACAGTGGCAACACATTGAATACTGGCGCAACCAAAACAGTTCAGGTGGATGATTCCTCACAATCAGCGCACTTCCCGTTACAGGTCAGAGCATTGACGGTAAATGGCGGAGCCACTCAGGGAACCATTCAGGCAGTGATTAGCATCACCTATACCTACAGCTGAATCCGAAGAGATGATTGTAATGAAACGAGTTATTACCCTGTTTGCTGTACTGCTGATGGGCTGGTCGGTAAATGCCTGGTCATTCGCCTGTAAAACCGCCAATGGCACCGCTATCCCTATTGGCGGTGGCAGCGCCAATGTTTATGTAAACCTTGCGCCCGCCGTGAATGTGGGGCAAAACCTGGTCGTAGATCTTTCGACGCAAATCTTTTGCCATAACGATTACCCGGAAACCATTACAGACTATGTCACACTGCAACGAGGTTCGGCTTATGGCGGCGTGTTATCTCATTTTTCCGGGACCGTAAAATATAGTGGCAGTAGCTATCCATTTCCTACCACCAGCGAAACGCCGCGCGTTGTTTATAATTCGAGAACGGATAAGCCGTGGCCGGTGGCGCTTTATTTGACGCCTGTGAGCAGTGCGGGCGGGGTGGCGATTAAAGCTGGCTCATTAATTGCCGTGCTTATTTTGCGACAGACCAATAACTATAACAGCGATGATTTCCAGTTTGTGTGGAATATTTACGCCAATAATGATGTGGTGGTGCCCACTGGTGGCTGTGATGTTTCTGCTCGTGATGTCACCGTGACTCTGCCGGACTATCCCGGTTCGGTACCTATTCCTCTTACCGTTTATTGTGCGAAAAGCCAGAACCTGGGGTATTACCTCTCCGGCACAACCGCAGATGCGGGCAATTCGATTTTCACCAATACCGCGTCGTTTTCACCAGCACAGGGCGTCGGCGTACAGTTAACGCGCAACGGTACGATTATTCCAGCGAATAACACGGTATCGTTAGGAGCAGTAGGGACTTCGGCGGTAAGTCTGGGATTAACGGCAAATTACGCACGTACCGGAGGGCAGGTGACTGCAGGGAATGTGCAATCGATTATTGGCGTGACTTTTGTTTATCAATAAAGAAATCACAGAACATTGCTAATGCTGGTACGCAATATTGCCTGAAGCTAAAAACCTGCACGTTAGCCCTTTGTAGGCCAGATAAGACGCGTCAGCGTCGCATCTGGCATAAACAAAGCGCACTTTGCCGACAATCCGAACTGAGCCTGCCATTGGCAGGCTCTGGTGTTCTTTTACGCTACCATGCTAATAATCAACACAATAATCAGCCCAACCACGGAGTTGACCAGCTCCAGCAGACCCCATGTTTTCAACGTGTCTTTTACTGACAGGTCAAAGTAACCTTTGAACAGCCAGAATGAGGCATCATTAATGTGGGTGAGGGTGTTGGAACCTGCAGCTGTCGCCAGCACCAGCAGCGCCGGATTCACGCCAACCAGTTGACCGGTTGCTGGATCAAGGATTGCAGCACTGATAATCCCGGCGGCAGTCATCGCCGAAACCACACCTTGACCCGTCGCCAGACGAATTAGCACAGTGATCAGCCACGCCATGATGTACGGCGAGATATTGCCGTGTGACATCAACATGCCAATGGTGTCACCAATGCCGGTATCGATGATGGTCTGCTTCAGCACGCCACCCGCACCGATGATCAGAATCACCATCGCAATGCTTTTTACCGCGCTTTCAAAGGCGTTCATCACCCACTGCATGTCATGACCACGCGCGGTGCCAAAGAGTATGAATGCAACCACCATCGCAATAAACATTGCAATCGGCGATGAACCTATAAAGTTAACGACTTCCCACGCAGGGGTGTCTTTGGCCAGCCAGATATTGGCGATGGTGGTGGAGATCATAATGATTGCCGGGATCAGCGGCACCAGAATCGAAACGCCGAAAGAGGGCAGATTATTCATATCTACCGGTTGATCTGCTTTCAGGAATGATGGCGTTGGGCGCTCAAGATTGCCGAGGAACTTCGGCAGGATCAGACCTGCGCAGATGACACTTGGGATCGTCACCAGTACGCCATAGATATAAACCATCCCCATATCTGCACCATAAGCATTCACCAGCGCCACCGGACCCGGCTGCGGAGGGAAAAGTGAATGTGCGGTGGTAGCAGCCGCTACTGCCGGAATAGCCAGTTTCAGGAACGGAATTTTAGCTTCGGCGGCAATGACGATAACCAGCGGCGCTAACATGATAAAGGCCACTTCATAGAACATCGCCAGACCAAAAATCAGGCCGATGATAATCACCGATATCTGGACATAGCGCAGGCCGAGACGCGCCAGCAGCGTATGCGCTATCTGGTGCGCCGCGCCGGAGTCGACCATCAATTTACCAATGACCGCACCGAACACAACAATGATTGCCAGTTCCCCCAGCGTGTTGCCGAAGCCCGCTTTCATGGTGTGCAGCAGCGACATCAAATCCATGCCCGCCAACATCCCGACGGACAGCGCCGCCACTAGCAAAGCCACCATTGAATTGATTTTGAACTTCAAATTCAGTACCAGCATCAGGCCGATACCGAATACTACCCAAAGAATGTTAAGCACATGCATAACGTTTTACCTTACCTGGTTGAACCGTTGTTATTTTGGGCGACATGTTATGTAAATTGGTCAACCATTGTTGCGATGAATGTCACACCCTCTGATTAATAACTATCAATTACCCGTTGCTGCAATTTGCAGCAACGAGCGTGCGCGTGAAAATCTTGTGATGTGGTTAACCAATTTTAGAATTCGGGTTGACATGTCTTACCAAAAGGTAGAACTTATACGCCATCTCATCCGATGCAATGCCACGGCTGCGGTCTGGTTGTTCATCCGGATACCTAAACAACTCCAGGGTTCCGCGTCTCTTTGCTGTGGAACCCACTATGTGAAAGAGGAAAAATCATGGAACAGACCTGGCGCTGGTACGGCCCTAATGATCCGGTCACTTTAGCTGATGTCCGTCAGGCGGGCGCGACTGGCGTGGTTACCGCTTTGCACCATATCCCGAACGGGGAAGTATGGTCCGTAGAAGAGATCCTCAAACGCAAGGCGATCGTTGAAGACGCAGGCCTGGTGTGGTCTGTCGTAGAAAGCGTGCCAATTCACGAAGATATCAAAACTCATACTGGCAACTACGAGCAGTGGATCGCTAACTATCAGCAAACTCTGCGCAATCTGGCGCAGTGCGGCATTCGCACCGTGTGCTACAACTTCATGCCGGTGCTCGACTGGACCCGTACTGACCTCGAATACGTGCTGCCAGATGGCTCCAAAGCTCTGCGCTTCGACCAGATCGAATTTGCTGCGTTTGAAATGCACATCCTCAAGCGTCCAGGCGCGGAAGCGGATTACACCGAAGAAGAAATTGCTCAGGCCGCTGAACGCTTCGCCACTATGAGCGACGAAGACAAAGCGCGTCTGACCCGTAACATCATTGCCGGTCTGCCGGGCGCGGAAGAAGGCTACACCCTTGACCAGTTCCGTAAGCACCTGGAGCTGTACAAAGATATCGACAAAGCCAAACTGCGCGAAAACTTTGCGGTCTTCCTGAAGGCGATCATTCCAGTTGCGGAAGAAGTTGGCGTGCGTATGGCTGTTCACCCGGACGATCCGCCGCGCCCAATCCTCGGCCTGCCGCGTATCGTTTCCACCATTGAAGATATGCAGTGGATGGTTGATACCGTAAACAGCATGGCGAACGGTTTCACCATGTGCACCGGTTCCTACGGCGTGCGTGCTGACAACGATCTGGTTGATATGATCAAGCAGTTCGGTCCGCGTATTTACTTCACCCATCTGCGTTCCACCATGCGTGAAGATAACCCGAAAACCTTCCACGAAGCGGCGCACCTGAACGGTGACGTTGATATGTACGAAGTGGTGAAAGCGATTGTTGAAGAAGAACACCGTCGTAAAGCGGAAGGCAAAGAAGACCTGATCCCGATGCGTCCGGACCACGGTCATCAGATGCTGGACGACCTGAAGAAGAAAACCAACCCAGGTTACTCCGCGATTGGTCGTCTGAAAGGCCTGGCCGAAGTTCGCGGTGTCGAAATGGCGATCCAGCGCGCTTTCTTTAGCCGTTAATATCCACCGGCATGGCTGCGCGCCGTGCCGGTTCCTTCTTCCTTGCCGTCACTCTCTGAAGACGGATTCTGGAGTTTACGATGACTACTATTGTTGACAGCAATCTGCCGGTTGCCCGCCCGTCATGGGATCATTCTCGTCTGGAATCACGCATTGTGCATCTCGGTTGCGGGGCGTTTCACCGCGCGCACCAGGCGCTGTACACCCATCACCTGCTGGAAAGCACGGATAGCGACTGGGGGATCTGCGAAGTTAACCTGATGCCAGGCAACGACCGTGTGCTGATCGAAAACCTGAAAAAACAGCAACTGCTGTACACCGTAGCGGAAAAAGGCGCAGAAAGCACCGAGCTGAAAATTATTGGCTCGATGAAAGAAGCGCTGCACCCGGAAATCGACGGTTGTGAAGGTATTCTCAACGCGATGGCGCGTCCGCAGACGGCGATTGTCTCCCTGACGGTCACGGAAAAAGGTTACTGCGCCGATGCGGCAAGCGGTCAGCTGGATCTCAATAATCCGCTGATTAAGCACGATCTGGAAAACCCGACTGCGCCGAAGTCGGCGATTGGTTACATCGTCGAAGCCTTGCGCCTGCGTCGTGAGAAAGGGTTGAAAGCGTTTACGGTGATGTCCTGCGACAACGTGCGTGAAAACGGCCATGTAGCGAAAGTTGCCGTTCTGGGGCTGGCTCAGGCGCGTGATCCGCAACTGGCGGCATGGATTGAAGAGAACGTCACCTTCCCGTGCACCATGGTTGACCGCATCGTTCCGGCAGCTACCCCAGAAACGTTGCAGGAAATTGCTGACCAGCTGGGCGTTTACGACCCGTGCGCCATTGCCTGCGAACCATTCCGTCAGTGGGTCATTGAAGATAACTTCGTTAATGGTCGCCCGGACTGGGATAAAGTGGGCGCACAGTTCGTTGCAGACGTTGTGCCGTTCGAAATGATGAAACTGCGTATGCTGAACGGCAGCCACTCTTTCCTGGCGTACCTCGGTTACCTCGGCGGCTATGAAACTATTGCCGACACCATGACTAACCCGGATTATCGCAAAGCGGCCTTTGCCCTGATGATGCAGGAACAAGCGCCAACGCTGTCGATGCCGGAAGGTACGGACCTGAACGCCTATGCGACGCTGCTGATCGAGCGTTTCAGCAACCCGTCTCTGCGTCACCGTACCTGGCAGATTGCGATGGACGGCAGCCAGAAGTTACCGCAGCGCCTGTTGGACCCGGTGCGTCTGCACCTGCAAAACGGCGGTAGCTGGCGTCACCTGGCGCTCGGCGTGGCTGGCTGGATGCGTTACACCCAGGGGGTGGATGAGCAGGGGAATGCCATTGATGTGGTCGACCCGATGCTGGCGGAGTTCCAGAAGATCAACGCGCAGTATCAGGGCGCAGACCGCGTGAAAGCGCTGCTGGGCCTGAGCGGTATTTTTGCCGATGATCTGCCGCAGAATGCCGACTTTGTTGGCGCGGTGACGGCGGCATATCAGCAGCTGTGTGAACGCGGCGCGCGCGAGTGTGTGGCTGCGCTGTAACTGACTGATTACCCAACAGACTTACTGGTCAATCAAAATAATATTTGGTTGACCAGTTTTCGTTTTTTTGCCCACCTGTACGTGCCAACTTCCAGTGCTAATGGTATAGTTTGAGATTGACGGGGGCCGTAAAATCGCCCGTTGTAGGCCGGATAAGGCGTTCACGCCGCATCCGGCAAAAATTTGATTAACTGCACCTAACGGACACAACACCATGAAATCTGCCACCTCTGCGCAAAGACCTTACCAGGAAGTCGGGGCGATGATCCGCGATCTGATCATAAAGACGCCGTACAATCCTGGCGAACGGCTGCCGCCGGAGCGTGAAATTGCAGAAATGCTTGATGTCACGCGGACGGTGGTACGTGAAGCGCTGATCATGCTGGAGATCAAAGGGCTGGTGGAAGTGCGCCGGGGTGCCGGTATTTATGTTCTTGATAGCTCAGACAGCCAGAACACAGACGGTCCGGATGCCAACGTTTGCAATGATGCGGGTCCTTTTGAGCTGTTACAGGCGCGTCAGTTACTGGAAAGTAACATCGCGGAATTTGCCGCCCTGCAGGCTACCCGCGAAGATATCGTCAAAATGCGTCAGGCATTGCAACTGGAAGAGCGTGAACTGGCTTCCAGCGCGCCGGGTAGCAGCGAAAGCGGTGATATGCAGTTCCATCTCGCCATTGCCGAAGCAACGCATAACAGCATGCTGGTGGAGTTATTCCGTCAGTCCTGGCAGTGGCGGGAAAACAATCCGATGTGGATCCAGTTGCACAGCCATCTGGATGACAGCCTGTATCGCAAAGAGTGGTTGGGCGATCACAAACAGATCCTCGCCGCGTTAATCAAAAAAGACGCCCGAGCGGCGAAGCTGGCAATGTGGCAGCATCTGGAAAACGTGAAGCAACGTCTGCTTGAATTCTCGAACGTTGACGATATTTATTTTGATGGCTATCTATTTGATTCATGGCCGCTGGATAAAGTCGACGCCTGACTTATTATGATAAGCGCAAGGGTAAACGTTCCTTGCGCTTTCTTAAATTAAGAAGTCGCAATGAGTATTACTTTATAAATTGCAGGGTATTGTTTAAATATCTGTATAACCTGAATGTTAGTACTCATTCTTCCCAGTGGTTATTTACCAATATAATTCCATTCACCATTTTTTAATTCAAACAGTTCTGGGAGAGATGACGGTTGCAGAGTCATACGTTTGACATGTGCATTTTCATCCCCGGGGATAACTTTATATCCAATCTTAGCGTGGATCTCAGCGGTACCAGGATAGGCTTCTATACCAATTATTGGGTCATTTCCCATTCCAATATTAGCATTAAGTAATGCAGCAAGGGCGAATCCGGAAGAATTTGCTACCCCTGACACAGTCATTATCTGATCAATATAGATATCAATTCTTGGCAGTGTTGTATCTTGCCAATTTTCAACCTTTTCAAGGGGGAGTGTTGCCAGGTATCCTATCGTGGTTCCCGCATAGCCTGGAACATTGCAACCAGGGCCTAGGGTTATTTCATGTATCGTGTTTGGAATTTTAGAATCCATAGTTAGGTTAAACCGTAGACCAGCTTCTAACGCTGCGGAAACATGCGCCTTTTTACATACTCCACCGTATATTCCGTCTAATACTGAGCTGGCCTTCCAGGTACCACAGCGTATGTTTCCTGTGATTGAAATACCATCGGATTCTTTACATGCGGCTGTTACGTAATTGAATGGCCAATACCCTTGTTTACCAATTTCAAGCTGTCTAATTTCGACAACACTTCCCCCATCATAGTTATGGTTATTTCCACGAACAAGAGGTCTGACATAGATGTTTTCCGAGTTAAGATGCGAGGGCATACTGTCTGCTAATTCTTTATCGGCATTTGGATGATGAGCGAAATGATTATCTGTAAAAATTTTGTTGTTAGCGGCATTGCTTATTGGCATAGACATATTAATAACCTTTTATGAGTATTTCACTGATGTTTTAGAAAAATAGATAAATTTTTCTGTAGTAAAAAGAGAAGTAAACAAATGACATGCATGTTTCTGTTGTAGTGATATCAACTCTACACAGTGATATTAAAGGGTGGGAAACACTCTAAAGTATCAAAAAACGCTCATTTAAAATTATTTGCATGCAATTTAAAAGCATATCTTATTACTAATTGGAATTTGATGTTGTTATATTGATGTCTATATTAATAATGCCTGTGAATGGTGTTTTTGATGTATTTGATATGTTATCAATTTATATTATTTACAAACTAATTGTTTCAAATAATACATGGTTGATTATACGAAAATAAATAATGTCCCGCCGGGATTAAGTAGCGGCGGTGACAAGTATTTTCATCTACGTAACTATTCGGAATATTCAGAATATACTAGCAGTTTTTTTTTGAGTTTGATGATTTTTATCAAATCATGACTTTTTTCCTGAAAAGTCAGTAGATATTCATAGGCAAGTAAGGTTTTATACTTTGCTGACAGGATTCAGGCCTGTCTCAGACTGACATGGATGTAATGAACAAAAGGGAATGGCTATGGAAAATGAGCATCAATACAGTGGTGCCCGGTATTCAGGGCAAGCCACATATGTTGCTAAACGTCAGGAGTGCGCAAAATGATGCGCCAATCACTTCAGGCTGTTTCACCTGAAATATCAGGCAATAAAACGTTATCACTGCGTAAATCGGTATGCAGCGATCTCCTCACTCTTTTTAATTCTCCTCATTCGGCATTACCTTCATTACTTGTTTCAGGTATGCCTGAGTGGCAAGTGCATAACCAGAGCGACAAACATCTCCAGAGCTGGTATTGCCGTCAACTACGTTCTGCACTGTTATTTCATGAGCCTCGGATTGCGGCGTTGCAGGTCAATTTGAAAGAAGCGTACAGCCACACGCTGGCGATCAGCCTTGAGATAATGCTGCACCACGACGATGAACCGCTAACGTATGATCTGGTCTGGGATAGTGGCGGTTGGTGTAGTGCGACGCTGGAGAATGTCAGCTAAGCACAATCTCCAGCTCGCGCAGTTCGCGCCAGAAGCGTTCGGCCACGGGATTCATACGGGTATTCATCCGGTATGCATAGGCCTGAATCGGGATCACCAGTTCGTCCCGATTCAGAACGATAAGCTTCCCGCTGCGAATTTCTTGTTGGATGGCGTACTCCGGCAGCCAGGCAATCCCACAGCCGTCGAGGGCAACCTGCTTTAAAAGCTCGCTCATCGACGAGACAAAAAAGGTGCTGAAACTTAACTCACTGTGGCGCGTCAGGGTACGGTTAATCAATCGCCCCATGTAGGAGTTACGGCTGTAATTCAGTAACGGAAAGTGTGGCTGTGCGAGGTTAAAAAGCGCTTCTCCGTGTTCGTCACTGGCGCAGACGGGGAACAATTGAGATTCAAATAAGCGAATGTGGTCAAACGGTGCTTCCAGCAAATCTTCGTCATGAAAGGAAAAAATACAGTCGCTTTGCCCTTCACGCAGTTTATCGACCGCTTCATCAACATCAATGGCTTCAATCGCCCAGGTAAAGAGCGGCGGCATCTGGCTGATAATGGACGGTAAAAGACCGAGAGAAAGAGAGTGTGCAGCGGCTACCTTGATTTTACGTTGCGCGTAATCGCTGCCGCCACGCAGTTCTGCAAGGTTGCTCTCTAACTGTTGCAGCAGATGGCGGATCTGCGAATGGAAGATTTTCCCTTGTTCCGAGAGTTGCAGAGGTGTCACCTGGCGGTTAAACAATTCAACGCCAATTGCCTGTTCCAGCGCGCGGATGCGACGGCTAAATGCGGGTTGTGAGACGTTGCGACTGACTGCCGCCTGGGAAAAGTTGCGGCATTTTTCCAGGGTCAGAAAATCATAAAGCCATTTTGTTTCAATATTATGCAAAACCGCACCACAGTCATCCATTACGTTTTACTCTGTCAGCCGCCCTTGCGGGCATTCTACGTCCATTCGGGCGGCTGACAACCGTTTATGCCGTTTCAAACGTTCCTTTCACGCAGGCTTTGCCGTCTTTAACCATCAGTTTGCCGCGGGCGTATACCTGTTCAATGCGCAGTTCTGGCGTCATGACCAGCAAATCTGCGTCATTGCCTGGCAGAATTTCGCCTTTCCCGGTCAGGTTAAGGAAACCGGCCACGCTACTGGTGAGTGGGCGCAGGGCATCGCTGATGCTGAAATCGTAGTCTTTGACCAGCATCTGTACGGTTTCCAGCAACGTTTCAAATCCCGCAACGCCGATATGGGTTAAATTCCCTTCGTCGTCGAAGAACGGCTGACTACCGTTACCATCGGAGCTGAGGGTGACGCGTGTCAACGGAATACCGGCCTGAACGGCGCGGGCAATACCTTCGGCAGGGGCGACCGGTTCATCGATGCTGCTGGTGATGTCAATGGTACCGCCTTTGCGCGCAAACTCCAGCGCCTGCTCAAACAACGGTACGTTGCGGTTAACGTGGGTCGGCAGCAACTTATTGATGGGAACATCGCAGTTTTCCAGCAGGTCATAGATAGGCTGCAATGCCTTTTTGCTGTCGCCCATGTGGAACACAGTGACGCCAGGCTTACCGCCGAGCAAACCGCCAACGCGGGATTCCGCCGCCATATTGGCCAGGTGATAAACGTCCGGTGCGGCAGAGCGGTGATCAGAGATAGCGCATTTCACGCCAATCACGCGATCGATAATTGCCACGTCTTTTTCCACGGAACCTGTAATGGTGCGGGAAGGTACATGATAAGCGCCGGTCAGCATCCAGGCGCTGATGCCTTCCTCATTGAGCGCACGGGTCTTGGCGAGCAGGGATTCCGGGTGGCGAGAGACAGAGTCGGTGCCCAGCAGTCCAACCACTGACGTGACGCCCGCTTCTGTCAGACGACTTAACGCCACTTCCGGCGTACGCGTAGTGGGGCCAGCTTCTCCGCCACCGCCAATCAAATGGACGTGTTGATCAATAAAACCAGGGCAGAGGATCTGCCCGCGGAGATCGACGACCATGCAGTCAGGTACGATGTCAGAAGGGATATTGCTGGCAACGGCGATAATTTTGCCGTTAGCGACGAGGACATCGCAAATTCCCCGATCTTCCGGCGCATACAAATGCGCTCCCTGCAGCAGGGTAAAACCGGCTGCGGAATAATCAATCATGATAACTCCTTGTTAAACAATAAGCTGCATAACCCAGATCGACAGCAATGCGTTAATGACGCAGACCGTAATGATGTGCGGGTAATATTTGGCATTCACTTCGGCTGTCCCCAGGCAGCGACCGACATTTTGCACCGGGTTGCCCATTAAATACATTGCAGGCAGTAAAACAGTGACATCGTGGCCGGTTAATGCGCCAGCGGTCGCGAGACTGGCGGCAACACCGACTGCGCCGCCCATACTCATTAATGCGGCTAAAAGGACAGTTGCCGCTTCACCGGGCAATCCCCACAACGCCATTACGGGTTCACAGATATGCCCCACCCAGTCGAGCAGGCCGGTAATTTTCAGCGCCTGAATGATGACAAATGCCATCACCACGTTCGGCAGCAGGTTGGTGGTGGCGATAGTAAAGCCACGGCGTGCGCCATCGATAAACATATCCATGACATTTTTGCGGACCTGAGTTGTCATGCTTGCGCTCCTTGCGTTGTGTTGCGACGTTCTTCGAAGTTAAGCCAGACGCGCAAAATGTTGGCTCCGACAAATTTAAACACCAGGATGACGGCTAAAGGTACGATTACGGACGTGCCCAGAAAGGCAAACACCGCGACGCCGGAAGAGAAGTAGTTGGTGATGATGGCGCTACCGCTGGTTTGATATGCGGCGAAAATCACTTTATCGCGTTCGGTAATTTCACCTTCCTGCGCCAGCTCTTTGGTCATACCGGCGGCGGCATCGGTGTTTTGTAGGTTAGCGATCAGCGCCAGCGAGCAGATTCCTGGAATGCCCAACAATGGTTTTAGCACAGGTGTCATTAACTGCTGCGCGGCGCGTAATCCACCAAGACCATCGGTAATTGAAATAATCCCCAGAGAGAGAATGACTGATGGTGCCAGCTCCAGCGCAAAGAGAAAGCCATCTTTAGCCCCCGCGCCACCCGCTCCGCGAAACGAGGTGGTGGCTCCGTTCGCACCAGGCAGTTGCCCAAACGATCCGTTCAGAACGGAAAAATCAAAAACGCGCCACCAACTGTCTGTCCCGGAAAAAACACCGGAAAAAAAGATTATGGTGAGAAAAAAAGCCAGATACCCTTTAATGCCCACTTTTTCTGTCGCGAGCTCCCCGGCTACAGCATCCCCTTGTTGTGTCATAACAATCCCCATTGTTTTTTTGTGTTTGTGTGTTGCTTGAGCCAGGAAAATTCCTGGAGCTGAAAAACCTTATCAGTCATGTGGGTATGGGGAAAATGCAAGTATGTTTCTGGCTATGCGTTTTTTGCATAGCGGAAAAATTACGCTGTTTGAACAAGATGCTGCGAAGGATTTCGTTGCAGAAAATTCATAAATCCAGTGACAATGACGTGAGTAAATAAAAACGGAAAATCCAGGGACGAAAACGCGATGGCAAAGTACAACGAAAAAGAGCTGGCGGATACAAGCAAGTTTTTAAGTTTTATTCTCCGACATAAACCGGAGGCGATTGGTATCGTACTTGACCGTGAAGGATGGGCGGATATTGATAAGCTCATACTTTGTGCACAAAAAGCAGGTAAGCGGTTAACCCGTGCATTACTGGATACCGTTGTCGCCACCAGCGATAAAAAGCGTTTTAGTTATTCCAGTGATAGTAGGTGCATTCGCGCGGTTCAGGGGCATTCGACTTCGCAGGTCGCCATTGCCTTTGCCGAAAAAACACCGCCACAATTTCTCTACCACGGTACAGCAAGCCGCTTTCTTGACGAGATAAAAAAACAAGGGCTGATTCCAGGAGAGCGTCATTACGTGCATCTCTCTGCTGATGAAGCAACGGCACGCAAAGTGGGAGCAAGACACGGATCGCCGGTTATTTTAACCGTCAAAGCACAGGAAATGGCGAAACGAGGCATCCCTTTCTGGCAAGCGGAAAACGGGGTCTGGCTGACATCAACGGTTGCTGTTGAGTTTCTTGAGTGCCCGAAGAAAAGAGCTGATTAATGTTTGCTCGTGCCAGATGCGGCATAAACGCCTTGCGCTCCCTACAAAAGCATAAAAATTCAATATATTAGAGAGATAGTGTAAGCCTGATAAGCGTAGCGCATCAGGCAATTTGGCTTTTGTCATGAGTCTGAAAGGATACCCTCGCAAAAGGGTATCCTTTAATAACTACTTCAGAAATTAAAGTGATTTACGGCAGGCAGTTAGTTGAGCGCTGGAATCTGCGTCGCTTCCAATCCTGCCCGTCAGCATCTGCACATAGACGTGACTATTGTAATCATCCTGTTGATTGGTCCAGTAAGCACCCGCGGTAAATTGCGAATCACTGGAAAACTCCCCAACGTTCCCCCACTCACCATATAGCGATCCCAACGTGCGTTTGTTTTCGCCAGACGTTAAATGTGCGACGCCAGGAAGATTATATCCATCACTTTTCGCGTTGCAGAACGCATTGGCAGTTAGCCAGATATTGGTTTGATTCCCATGATTCACCCACCAGCCTTTCAGCTTAATTAATGTCTGGTAGGTTGTACCTCCTTGTCTGGGAACAGCGCTTATTACGACTGAAGTTTGGTCGCCGGTATTTGTGAAAGAAACTTTACCTGAAGCATCGACAGACACCCAACTCTGTGAACTTGTGAACATATAATCACTAACGGTTCTACCCGCTTCAAAGTTGTCATCATTAAGTGTGTAGTACGCCCCTATAAAACCTTCACTGGGGAATGTAGCCGTTGTGAAGGTATGGTTGTTGACTGTTACATGACCGTGCATGTCTTTTATTGAGCGGACAAGATCCAGTGATATGCTTAAGTTTGCTTGATGAACACCGTTCAGCATAGGAATGAGAGTCGCTCTGCCCTCTACGCCGCCAGTGACAGTGACGGTGTACTCGCCATAATTTCTTTGGCTGTAATCAATATTGCTCAACTTCAGGAGGTTCACGTAGGCACCTGACTGGACAAATTCCAGATGATCAGACGTCACTATCGGGTTACCGTACTTGTCTTGCAATATTAACGTAAGTGTCGCGCTCTCCTGGAAGTCAGCCATAAAAGAGCTAACGCTAGATTTCAATGTTGATTTACTTTCATCTGCCGTACCAGGAATCAATGTAATGGCTGCGGATTTGTGGACTGTGCCAGGGACCTGAACATTGACAATTAGAGCTTCTGCCAATGTACCTGTTATTGTCGCCGTGACTTGCCCGGACTGATCGGTACGCGTAGTTGGATTATTAATCACCGGGCTGCCTTTGGTGTCTAAGCTGTAACTAACGTCGACACCTTCAACCGGGAATCCATAATCATCTTCTACTCGTGAAGTGATGGTGCTGCTATCAACCCCGTCGGCGATTATGGTGTCAGGAGAAGCCACTACACTCACAACATGTGCCGTTGTAGCATCAGCCTTAACCGCAACCGTCACCTGGCTCTGAACGGGAACGTCTTTGCCCATTGTGGCCGTAACGGTATATACATTGACTTTGTCACTGGTCAGCGTCACTTTGGCCTGACCTGACTGATCAGTCAGGATTTCCCCTGTATTGCTTAGCGTTGCCCCATCAGGTGTTACGCTAAAGGTGATAATTTGCCCCGGCATCAATTCACCCTGAATATTTCTTGCCGTTGCGGTCAGTGTAATACCTTCACTGTTATGGACCGTGGTTTCTGGCTTCGATGATGTTAACTCGAGTTTGCCCTTTGCCACACTCACGTCAACTTTACGACTACTGTTATTGTCCAGCGTTGCTGTCACCTGATAGACCCCAGGCTGGGTGCTGATAAGGTTAACGTACGCATAGCCGTTATTAGACTGGCCCCCTGAATCTCCAGACAACCAATATCACTTATTTAAGTGATAGTCTTAATACTAGTTTTTAGACTAG